>JASHSK010000291.1 GCA_030038755.1 Gammaproteobacteria bacterium | reverse complement strand
AGTTGGCTCTCGACGCCGCAGGCGCGGCGCGGCCCCCTACGGGGCTCCCTGGCCCTGGCGCTTAGCATAGCGACACTGCAGCCGCCAATCAGTTCACGTCGCCGTTCCAGCTGCGCCGTTCAAGCCGCACTGCTCAAGCCGCAACGCTCAAGCCGCCGGGGCGCGGCGCCGCACTGCGCCAACCCACCGCCAGAGGGACAGCGCCGCCAGCAACGCCAGGGTGAGCGGATCGAGCGAACCGCTGCCGCCGCTCGCCGCGGCGAAGGCGGACTGGATCTTGGCGGTGGCGGTGGCGGTGTGCCCGGCATTGTCGGTGATCGTCAGGACGACGTCGAGGGAGGTCAGACCCGGCATCACGAAGGTGGCGACGGGCTGATCGGCGTTGACGATCTGATCGCTGGTGGAGGGGTTCGTCGTCCACTGCCACTTGACGATCGAGGCGCCGCTCGAGGCGGTGCTGGCGCTGCCGTCCAGGCGGATGCGCTGGCCCGGCGCGGCGCTGCTGTGGGAGGTAGTGATCTGCGCCAACGGGTTTTGCAGGTCCTCCAGCGCTGCGGCGGTGTTCAGCATGCCGGCCCCGCAGGTCGCGGTCGTGCAGGCGCATTCCACTCCCTCGCTCGTGTCGGTGAAGTCGCCGTTCTCATCGGTGCTCGAGGAGGCGAGCTGGCACTGCGTCGACGTGGTGGACGAGGAGGTCGGGAAAGTCAGCGCGCTCGATTGCAGCCGTGAGATGAGCTGCGCGGGGGTCAGGCCGGGCTGTGCGGCGAGCATCAGTGCCGCGGTGCCGGCGACCATCGGAGCGGCAAAACTGGTGCCGGCGACGGCTGCATTATCGGTGTTGCCGCCTGCGCTGACGTAGCTCGAATTCAGCAGCTCGTAGGTATAGAAGCCCGGGGTGGACGAGGGCGATGTGGCGCCGGCATCCGAGGTGGTCATGATCCCGTATTCACAGGGTACGGTGATGCCGTTTGTCAGGCTGTTGTTCACGCAGTTGCCACCGGGTGCGGCGATGGTGGCGGCAACCGAGCTGCTGGAGACATTGCTGTAGGCCGTTTTCGTGCCGGTCTGGCGCAGCCCCACGACCGAAGCCACGCCACTGCAGTTGGCCGGCGCATCCAGGGGCCCTCCCTCGTTGCCGGCGGCGGCGACCACCAGCACCCCGGCACCGGTCGCCTGATTGATCGCATCCTGCTCGGTCTGCGAGCAGGGTGTGGGGGCCGCAATGCTCAGGTTGATGATGTTGGCTGCGGGGCTCGCCGCGATCGTGCCGGCATCGACCGTGACTCCGATACCGGAGGCCCAGAGGATCCCGGCGGCGATATCCGAGATGCGCGCCGCGCACTTGCCGATGATGCGCACCGGCAGGATGGTCGTCATCGGGGCGATGCCCGCAACGCCGACGCCGTTGTTGGTGACCGCGCCGATGACGCCGGCGACCTTGGTGCCGTGCCAGGAGCTGGGAGAGGTCGTGGTACAGCCCGCGTCCTTGAAGAGCGACATGGCGGCGTCGGTCGAGTCGATCCAGTCCCCGGGATCCGAGGCATCCTCGGCCCAGTCATGCCCGTCGTTGGCGAAGTAGTAGGTCGCCGCGGACCCCGAGGCGCTGCAGTCCGCGGTGCTGTCCGGCTCCGTATCGCTCGAGACATTGCCCTGATCGCAGCTCACGAAGTCATAGCCACAGTAGGAATTGCCGGAGCTGTCCGTGTCGCACTGGAGCTTGGTCGGGCCGCTGGTGCCCGGCGGGTACGTGAAGTCGGGCTGCCCCTCGATGATCCCCGTATCGAGCACCGCCACCACCACGTTCTGGGAGCCGGTGGTGGTCAGCCAGGCGGTCGTGACCCCCAGCGCCGACGGGGTGGTCGTGGAGCTCGGCAGCAGGTACCACTGCCCCTCCCAGTTGCCGTTATTATCAGAGCCCGCGACGAAGAACGGATCGTTGGGAGGGTCCTGCGGGAAGTCGGCGAGGAAGCGATAGCCGTCCGGCTCGGCGTACTGCACGGCCGGATCGGCGTTCAATCGTGCCAGGATGTCCTGCATGTCGCGCCGGCTCGGTACGTAGCCCAGGCTCATGACATCGGTGGTCCCGAAGAGCGTACGCACCGGTGTGGCGGCCACTCCGGTCACCGCCCGCAGGTGCTGCGCGCGGCCGGCGATCGTCGGGATCTGCAGGGCCGCGACCCCCTCGGCGCGCCATTTCACGATGATCTGGTCGGAGGCGCGCGGATCGATCGAGCGGTGCTGGAAAACCACGCTGTCGGCTCCCGCCGGGGGCGGCCAGACCAGGAGGAGCAGCAGTGCAAGCAGCAGCCATGTGACCGGCAACAGTGTCAGCGGTCGCGCTGCGAGCAGCCGCGATGGGCCATGCACGCCCACGCCCGCCGTCCAGGCTGCTCGTCGCATCGTTCGGAACGCTCCCTATCGCGCCTGGGGCGCTTTTCTGGATGAAGGCATTAGACCACAGACCGCAAGGGAGTTCGCTGGCTGCGGCGTGCGGGTGCTGACCCTGGGGTTGCTGTTGCTCGTGGGGCTTGCTGCGGCGCCGGCGGCGCGCGCCTGGGACGATGAGGGTCACCGCATCGTCGCCCTGATCGCCGAGCACTACCTGCGTCCGTCGGTGCGCGAGCGCGTGCAGGTGCTGCTGGAGGCCGACCACTCGGGTCTGACGTCCGATACCTCGATGGCGAGCGAAGCGACCTGGGCGGATCACTATCGCGACTCGGATCGCGACGCCGGGCCGGGCGCTGCTCACGGCCCACGGTATGAGCAGACCTGGCGCTGGCACTTCGTGGACCTGGAGCTATCCCGGCCGGACCTCACGCAAGCCTGCTATGGCCGCCCGGCGCTGCCGCCCGCTACGCCCGCCTCGCAGGGGCCGGCGCGGGACTGCATCGTCGACAAGATCGAGCAGTTCCAGGCCGAGCTGGCCAACCCCGCCACACCCGCGCCCGAGCGGCTGCTGGCCCTGCAGTTTCTTCTGCACTTCATCGGGGATCTGCATCAGCCGCTGCATGCCGCCGACGATCATGACGCCGGGGGCAATCGCGTGCGCGTGGTCGCCGCCGGTCGCCGGCCCGGCAGTCTGCACCGCTACTGGGATGGGGAGTTCGTGGACGATCTCGGCCCCGATGCGCCGCGGATCGCCACGAGGCTGATCGCCCAGATCTCCGACGGCGACCGTGCCGCCTGGATGCGGGGCGGCATCGAGGACTGGGCGATGGAATCCTTCGCGGTGGCGCAGGCCGTCGCGTATGGCACCCTGCCGCCGCCGAGTTCACACGGCGAGCACCGCCTGTCCGACGACTATATCCAGCTCGCGGATGGCGCCGTGGCCACGCAGCTCAGCCGCGCCGGCGTGCGACTGGCGCTGGTACTGAACCGCGCGCTGCGCTGAGACCAGATCGCGCAACCGGGGGCCGTGCGACCGGTCGGCGTAAACTGGTCGTATGGTTGCGGAGCTTGACGTTCTCGAGGTGGTCAGCGAGCGCTTGTCCGCTGCCGATATCCCATTCATGCTCACCGGCTCGTACGCGATGGCGCATTACGCCACGCCCCGCATGACGCGCGACCTCGACCTGGTGGTCGCGATGGATCAAAGCGATGCGGATCGGATCGTCCAGGTCTTTTCACCCGACTTCTACATCGACGCGGACGATGTGCGGTCGGCCGTCGCCTCGCGACGCCTCTTCAACCTCATGCATCTCGCCAGCGGCATCAAGGTAGACCTGATCGTGCGAAAGGATTCGGAGTACCGCCGGGTTGAGTTCGCGCGTCGCCATTCGATCGAGATGAACGGCATTCACACATGGATCGTGAGCCGTGAGGACTTGATCCTGTCCAAACTGATCTGGGCCCGGGACTCGAACTCCGAGCTTCAGCGCAGAGATGTCCGGGCGCTGCTGGCCGGCGATCTCGACCGCGGGTACCTCACGCATTGGGCAGCTCGGCTGGGCGTCGACGATTTGCTGAGGGAGGTGCAGGGATGACCAGAGCAGGGATGACCGACACCTCCTCGAGGGTCGCGGCGATGGTTGCCGACCGGCACCGGCGCATGACGCCTGAAGAACGCATGAAGATCGCCTCCGACATGTTCGAGACGGCGCGCGCGATCGTCCTATCCTCCCTTCCGCCGAATCTACCGCCCAGAGAGCGCCGTCTGGCGTTTGCCCGACGCCTTTACGGCAACGAGCTGCCGGAGGCCGCCCTCATCGCTTACGCGGAGCGGGGAGAAGGCTGAGGCGCAGCGTCGCGCGGCGCGGCAGCCGGTGCGGTGGGCCGCGTGGGGCGTGGCGGCGGGATGGCGGGGCAGCCGCCGGTCCCTACTGCCGCGATCCTCCGCCCGGCAGCAGCGGCCGGATCAGGTCCAGCGGCAGAGGGAATACGACCAGCGAGCTCTTTTCGTTGGAGATATCGGCGAGCGTCTGCAGGTAACGCAGCTGGATCGAGGC
>JASHSK010000290.1 GCA_030038755.1 Gammaproteobacteria bacterium | reverse complement strand
CGCTCAGCGGGCGCTCCTCGACCTGCTGGCCCCGCACCCCGACGGCTGCAGCGAGCAGCTGCTGCTGCAGCAGCTACCGGCATCGCAACAGCGTGGGGCTCGCCGTTGCCTGTCACTGCTGCGGCAGCGCGGCTGGGTCGAGCCCTGCGTGCCACCAGCGGCCGCGCCCGAAGTGCCGTCCGCCCCCGGGCCCGATGCGCCCAAGCCGCATGCGCGCGAGCCGCATGCGCCCGGGCCGCCCGCCCACGACGGCGCTGCCGAGCCGCTGGTGCTCTCCGAGCTGCAGCGCGTGGCCGTCGAGCGCGTCGCGGCCGCGGAGGGCTACCGTTGCTTCGTGCTGCAGGGGGCGACGGGCAGCGGCAAGACCGAAGTCTATCTGCAGTGTGCGGCGGCCGCGGTCACACGCGGTCGCACGGTGCTGGTGCTGGTTCCCGAGATCGCGCTCACACCGCAGCTCGTCGAGCGCTTCCGCGCGCGCCTGCCCGGCACGCTGGCGGTGCTGCATTCGGCGCTGACCGATCCGGAGCGCCTGCGCGCCTGGCGCGCGGCCCGCGCGGGCGAGGCGGCCATCGTGCTCGGCACCCGTTCGGCGGTATTCGCGCCGCTGCCGTCACTGGGACTGATCATCGTGGATGAGGAGCACGACGGTTCGTACAAACAGCAGGAGGGGGGCTGCCGTTACTCGGCGCGCGACCTGGCCGTGGTGCGCGCGCAGCAGGCGCGGATACCGATCGTCCTGGGCTCGGCGACTCCGGCATTCGAGACGCTGCAGAATCTGGCGGGCGGCCGCTATGAAGGCCTGGTGCTGCCGCGGCGAGCGGACCAGGCCGCCGCGCCGCTGCTCAGGCTCGTGGACCTGCGCGCGCACGCCGTACACCACGGTCTGTCGGGCCCGGTCATCGAGGCGCTGCGCCGTCACCTGGCCACCGGTGCGCAGGTGCTGGTGTTCATCAACCGTCGCGGCTACGCACCGACGCTGCTGTGCACGGCCTGCGGCTGGATCGCTCCCTGCCGACACTGTGACGCGCGGCTGACCGTGCATCGCGCGAGCGGCACGCTCGCCTGCCATCACTGCGGCGCCGTGCAGTCACTGCCGGCGCTGTGCCCGCGCTGCGGCTTTGGCGTCAAGCCCGTCGGCCAGGGCACCGAGCGCGTCGAGCAGACGCTGCAGGAGTTATTCCCCGGCGAAGCGCTGCTGCGACTGGACCGCGATACGGCAGCGCGACCCGAGCAGCTGCACGACATCGTGCAGCGCCTGCGGCGCGGCGAGGCGCGCATCCTGGTGGGCACGCAGATGGTCACCAAGGGTCATCACTTCCCGGGAATGATGCTGGCGGTGGTGCTGAATGCCGATCAGGGACTCTTCAGCGGCGATTTCCGTGCAGCCGAACGACTCGCGCAGACCATCGTGCAGGTGGCGGGCCGCGCCGGCCGCGGAGAGGTGCAGGGCGAGGTGCTGATCCAGACCGAGCATCCCGAGCACCCGCTGCTGCAGAGCCTGCTCACCGAGGGCTACGAGGGCTTCGCGCGCGCGGCGCTCGCCGAACGGCAGGCGGCACGCTGGCCGCCATTCGCGCGCCTGGCGCTG
Organism: Gammaproteobacteria bacterium; assembly: GCA_030038755.1. Lineage (GTDB taxonomy): Bacteria > Pseudomonadota > Gammaproteobacteria > Steroidobacterales > Steroidobacteraceae > FEN-1191. The sequence goes on along the minus strand of JASHSK010000290.1, from coordinate 3,242 downwards.
CTGCGCGCCTCGACGCGCTCACCCGAGGGGGCGCTGCAGTTCCTGGCCGCCGCGCGCGCGGCCGCGCCGGAGCTGTCAGCCGTGCGTCTGCTCGGTCCGGTTCCCGCGACGATCGCGCGCCGCGCTGATCGTCACTACGCGCAGCTGCTGCTCGAGAGCCCTGCGCGCGGCAGCCTGCACCGCTTCATCGACGCGTGGCTGCCCGCGGTGCAGGAGCTCGCGCGCACGCGCCGCGTGCGCTATGCGCTGGACGTGGATCCGCTGGATATCGGGTAGACTCGCGCCGGCCTCTGGTTGGGCCGGGCGTTCTGAAGGATTGTCGAATTGAAGGATGAGCTCACGCGCCTGGTGGCGGCGGCGCTGAAGATCCTGGAGGGCAGCGTGCTGCCCGAGGCGGTCGATCGTTCGTGGATCAGTATCGAGCGCACGCGTGATTCGAGCCATGGCGATTACACCTGCAACATCGCGCTGCGGCTTGCCAAGCCTGCGCGGCGCGGCGCGCCCGAGATCGCCTCCGCGATCGTCGCCGCACTGCCGGCCAGCTCCCTGCTCAGCGGCGCGGAGGTCGCCGGCCCCGGCTTCATCAACTTCCGTCTGGCCCAGACGGCGCACGGCGCGGTGCTGCAGCAGGTGCTGCGCGAGGGGGCTCACTTCGGCTGCAGCAGCGCGGGAGCCGGGCAGCGCCTGATCCTGGAGTTCGTCTCCGCCAATCCGACCGGCCCGCTGCACGTGGGGCACGGCCGGCAGGCCGCCTACGGCGCGACGTTGGCGAATCTGCTGGTGGCCACCGGTCACGAAGTGCACCGCGAGTACTACATCAACGACGCCGGGCGGCAGATGGACATCCTCACCGTCAGCACCTGGCTGCGCTACCTGGAGCGCTGCGGGGAACAACTTCCCTTTCCATCCAACGGCTATCGCGGGGACTACCTGCACGCGGTCGCCGCGCTGCTGTATGCGCAGCGCGGACCGACGTTGCATCGCGCCGCCGACCTGGTCATGAGTGCTCTGCCGCCCGATGCGCCGGCCGGCGACAAGGAACGTCATATCGATGCGCTGATCGAGCGCATGCGCGCGCTGGTCGGTGCCGAGGCTTTCAGCGCGGTACACGAGCTGGCGCTGTCGGCGATGCTCGCCGACATCCGCGAGGATCTGGCCGAGTTCGGCGTGCAGTTCGATCGCTGGTATTCCGAGCGGGAGCTGTCCGATAGCGGCGCGGTCGAGCACGCCATCGAGACGCTGCGCGCGCGCGGACAGCTGTACGAGAAGGACGGCGCGCTGTGGTTTCGCGCCACGCGCTTCGGCGACGATGAGGACCGCGTGCTGGTGCGCGCGAACGGTCAGCCCACGTACTTCGCACCCGATGCGGCCTACCATCTGCAGAAGCGCGAGCGCGGCTTTGCACGCCTGATCGACGTGCTCGGTGCGGACCATCACGGCTATGTCGCGCGCGTGCGCGGTGCCCTCGCCGCCATGGGCCAGCCGCCCGAGTGCCTGGAGGCCTGCCTGATCCAGTTCGTCAGCCTGTTCCGGGGCGCCGAGAAGATCCCGATGGGCAAGCGCGATGGGCAGTTCGTGACGCTGCGACAGCTGCGCGCCGAAGTCGGCAATGATGCGTGCCGGTTGTTCTACCTGATGCGCAGCCACGATCAGCCGCTCGACTTCGACCTGCAGCTGGCGCGCTCGCGCACCAACGAGAACCCCGTGTACTACATCCAGTACGCGCACGCCCGCGTCGCCAGCGTCCTCAAGCAGCTGGCCGCGCGCGGGCTCGAGTACGACGGCCGGCTCGCAGCCGAGAGTTTCGAGCTGCTGCAAGGCCCGCACGAGCAGGCGGCGCTGCGCGAGTTGGCACGCTATCCCGAGGTGATCGCGCAGGCTGCCGCGGCGCGCGCCCCGCACGCGCTGGTGCATTACCTGCGCGAGCTCGCAAACGCGTTTCACACCTGGTACAACGCCGCGACGATCCTCACCGAACAGGCGCCGCTGCGCAATGCGCGCCTCGCGCTGGCGCAGGGGGTGCAGCAGGTGGTGCGCAACGGTCTGACGCTGCTGGGCGTGTCCGCGCCCGAGAGCATGTGACCGCGAAGAACGACGCCGCGGTGGCGCACGGGTTCGCCGCGTGAACGGCCGCCGGCTTGGATTGCGCGACTACAAGCGCCCGCGCCGCGCCGGGCTGGATATCGATGCGGCGCAGCTGCGTGGCTTCGCACTCGGACTCATGCTCGGGCTGGCGGTGGCTGCGGTCGTCTACATCAGTGACCACCGCGCGCATGCCGTCACGGCAGAGCAGCTGCGACCGGTGCCGCAGCAGCGCGCTCCCGATGACCTCGGGCTGCCACCGATCCATGCGGCTTCCGACGGCGACGGCGCCCGGGCGGCGGCCCCGGACGTCGCCGCGACCCCTGGCACTGTCGCGGCCCCCGGCAGTGTCGCGGCGGACAGCGTTGTGCCGGACAGTGCCACGGCGGACAGTGCCGCGGCGGACAGGGCCGCGGCGGGCAGAGCCGCCGGTGGCGGGCAGCCCCCACCGACGATCGGGCGATTCGATTTCTACCAGATGCTGCCGCGTGCCCAGGTGCTGGTCTCCCCGCACGAGCACGTCAGCCACGTCGCACCGGCGGCGCCGGTGCAGCAGCCCGGCACCTACCTGCTGCAGATCGGCTCCTACCGGGATGGCGCCGTCGCCGAGCGTGTGCGCTCGCAGGCCGCGCGGCTCGGCATCACCGCCACGGTCCAGCGCATCACGGTCGGCTCGGATGTCTGGCACCGGGTGCGCGTCGGCCCGCTGCATGACCTGTCCGAGCTGAACCGGCTGCGCAAGCAGCTGCAGGATGCCGGACTCGGCTCGCTGGTGGTGCGCGTGGAGGATTAGTCTGCGGCGCGCGCCTGCGCGGCGCGGAGCACCTGCGGGGGCGCCACGATCGACAACCGCATCCACCTTCCATCCACCTGCACCATGAAATATCCATCGATCAGCTGCCGTGGCCGCTGCCCTGGGGGCTTCTGATTGCAGACACCCTGCGGGGGGCAACCCGCCACACGGATCCCCGGTCCCGGCGGTCGGGGCAGTGCCGACGGTGCGGGTACCGGAGAGGGAGGCCACGGCCCGGGCCAAGGCCCGGGCCCGTCCGCGAACAGAACCGCACCCGGCTGCCAGTCCGAGATGACCAGCCCGAGTCGGGGCCCCAAGGGAATCCACTGGCCATCGGCCAGGCCCGGAGGGCGATCGAGCACCCGAC
>JASHSK010000289.1 GCA_030038755.1 Gammaproteobacteria bacterium | reverse complement strand
CGGCGCTGGCGGCGCTGGCGGCGCTGAGCGCGCTGCTGGCCGGCTGCTCACTTGCCCCGCGGCTGCAGACCCCGCAGGTCCCCAGCGCGCCTGTGTACAAGGAGACCGGCTCCTGGACGCAGGCGCAGCCCGCGGACCGTCTGCCGCGCGAGCGCTGGTGGACCGTGTACGGCAGCCCGGAGCTCGACGATCTGCAGGGCAGGCTCATCCTCGGTAATCCCACGCTCGCGGCTGCCGCCGCCGATTTTGCGCAGGCCGTGGCGCTGAGCAATCAGGCGCGCGCGGGACTGTTCCCGACGCTGGGCCTGCAGACGAGCGTGCAGCGCGAGCGCGACTCGGTCAACACCCCCCTCATCGGGCCCACGACGCCGCGCTACTACAACGACAATACCCTCGGTGGCAGCGCGAGCTACGAGCTGGATCTGTGGGGCCAGATCCGCAACGAGGTTGCCGCGGGCAGGGCCAACGCCGCCGCAGCCGCGGCGGACCTGCAGAACGCCCGCCTCTCGCTGAGCGCCCAGCTGGCCGACGACTACATCCAGCTGCGCAGCCTCGATCGGGAGGACGCCATTCTGGCCGACACCGTCTCCGAGTACGCGCGTGCCTTGCAGCTCACGGAAATGCGGCACACCGGCGGCATCGCGCCGGGCCTGGACGTCTCTCAGGCGCAGACCCAGCTGGATGCGGCGCGCGCTCAGAAGGCGCAGACGCTCGCGCAGCGTGCCCTCATCGAGCACGCGATCGCGGCGCTGCTCGGCGTGTCGGCCTCGAGCTTCTCGATCCCGCCGGCCGTCGTCGACATCAGGCTGCCCCATATTCCCACGGGTGTTCCAGCCACGCTGCTGCAGCGCCGGCCGGATATCGCCGCGGCTCAGCGGCGCATGATGGCCGCCAATGCGGACATTGGCGTGGCGCGTGCCGCGTTCTACCCGACGCTCACGCTGGGTGTGCAGGGCGGGGTACAGAGCACCGGTTTCTCGAATTGGCTCACTGCCCCGAGTACCTACTGGGCCGTCGGGCCGAACGCACTGCTCAGCGTATTCGACGCCGGGCTGCGCCGCGCAGAGGTCGCCCAGGCGCGAGCCGAGTTCGACGCCGCCGCCGCGAACTACCGCGGCACGGTCGTCGATGCCTTTCAGCAGGTCGAGGACAGCCTCGCTTCGCTCAACCACTACTACGACGCGGCCGTGCAGGAGAAGGCCGCGCTCGCCGCCGCCGCGCGTACCGTCAGCCTGTCGATGCTGCTGTATGGTAACGGTGCGACCGACTATCTGACCGTCATCACGGCACAGACCGCGCTGCTGCAGGCTCAGTTGCAGGCGCTCGATCTCGATACGCTGCAGCTGCACGCCAGCGTCGATCTGATCCGCGCGCTCGGCGGCGGCTGGGCAGACGGCGCACCGGCGCGCAGCGAGGAGACGACCGACACGCGCAGCCGCCCGGCTGGCGGCGGGTCCTGAGCTTCCCGACGAGGTGGCCGGCGCGCCCTGCGGAACGCTACAGCGCGCGAAATTCGCGGATCACGGCCGGCAGCGCCGCCTCGTTCAGCGGCGCCATCAGGTGTACGCCGGCGACGCCGCGCACGGCGCGCATCTGCTGCATCAGCTCCACGCAGATGCGCTGGCCCTCGACCTTTGGATCGCTTGCGCCCTCCAGGCGTGTGATCAGCGCCTCCGGGATGACCGAGCCGCGAAGCTTGTCGCGGATCCAGCGCGCCGAGCGCGCGCTGGCGAGCGGTGCCAGCCCCACCAGTACGTGCAGACCCGGCAGACAGCCATGCTGCTCGAGGCGCGCGAGGTAGCGCTGCATCAGCGCCGGGTCCAGGCAGAACTGCGTCTGCACGAACCGCGCGCCGGCTTCGATCTTGCGCATCAGGCTCGTGGGCTGCCAGTCGGGCGTGGGGTCCACCGGCGTATCCGCGCCGCCGAGAAAGAATTCGATCCGGCCGCCGATCGCGCGGCCCGTGGGCAGCTCACCCCGCTGCGTCATGTCCCGCGCGGTGCTCAGCAGGGCCTGGGAGCTCAGATCGAACACCGGCTTGGCGTCGGGCTGGTCGCCGGCGCTCGGATCGTCACCGTGCAGCGCCAGAATGTTGTGGACCCCGCAAGCCGCTGCGCCGATCAACAGGCTCTGCAGTGCGATGCGGTTGCGGTCGCGGCAGGTCACCTGCAGCACCGGCTCGATGCCTGCGCGCACCATGAATCCGGCGGCGGTCAGGCTGTCGAGGTGCGATCGCGCACTCGCTCCATCGGTGACGTTGATTGCATCGGCCAGGCCGGCCAGCGGCCGCGCCTTTTCCAGCAGCGCTTCGGGGTCCGCGGACACCGGCGGGGTGATCTCGCACGTGATCGCGAATTCGCCTGCGGCGAGCCGCCGCTGCAGAGAACCGGCCATGGTGGGCTCCTCAGGGACTTTGACGGGTGATGGGGGCGCCGTGTCGGGGCTATGTCCTGCGCTTCGCATGCTTCAGCACCGCGCTGACGTCGTCGGGGTTGATCAGGTCAGGCACCGTCCAGCCATCCAGGTCGTATTCGGACATGCACTGTTCCGCGAAGCCCTTGTATTTCGCAGCCTTCCCCATCATCTCGGCTGCCATCAGGGTCTCGAAGCGGATGCTCTCGTGGTTGCCGAAGTAGTTCCGCTCGTAGAGCTCGTGGCGCCCGCCGAATTCGCTGCCGATGGCGTCCCACATCAGCTTCATCAGCTTCACGCGATCGATTGCCGAGTAATTGTTCGACCCGCGCACGTATTGATCGAGGTATTTGCGCGTGGCCTCGTTCTTGAAATCATTGGCATGCGACGGCAGGTAGATGAGCGCACTGGCCATCACGTTCTCGATGATCTCCTTCAGGCGCGGGTAGGCCGTGCTGGCCATGACGCGGTACGCCAGCCCGTAATCCAGATTCGGCAGCACGTAGCCGGCCGTCCAGGGTGTGGTCGTGCGGGCCATGGCGTCGGTCAGCGCCCAGAAAAGATTACGCCACGCCAGCACCTCGCCGACCTGCGCCTGTACGCCGCGAAATTCCTTGGCGCCGGTCGCGTCCACGCCCTTGAGCAGCAGCCCGGCGACGAAATCGAGCTTGACGGCGAGCCGGACGCAGCCGTGAAACATGAAGCGCGGCAGAAACCCCGAGCGTGGGAAGAAATTATTGACCTTGTCGATGTCGCCGTAGGCGAAGACGTTCTCCCAGGGAACGAACACTTTGTCGAATACGATGATCGAATCGTTCTCGTCCAGGCGGCTCGAGAGGGGATAATCGAACGGGCTGCCCATCACCGCCGCGGTCATCTCGTAGGAGGGGCGGCAGAACAGCTTCACGCCCGGCGCATTGGTAGGCACGATGCAGACGAAGGCGAAGTCCTTGGTCTTGATGGGCAGCGCGCCGTTGTTGGCGATGAAGTTGTAGTGCGTGAGAGTCGAGGTGGTGGCCACCACTTTCGCGCCGCTGACGATCAACCCGCCGTCGGTCTCCTTCTCGACGTGCATGTAGACGTCGCGCACTTCGGACAGCTCCTTGTTGCGGTCCACCGGGGGGTTGACGATCGCGTGATTGACGAAGGTGACCTCCTCCTGCACCTTCCTGTACCAGCGGCGCGCATTCTCGTCGTAGGGAGTGTAGAAATCGGAGTTGGCGCCGAGCGTGGCCAGAAAGGCCGCCTTGTAGTCCGGGCTGCGCCCCATCCAGCCATAGGTCACGCGGGCCCACTCGGCGATCGCGTCACGCGCCCCGACCATTTCCTCGGCGTTGTGCGACGCCTTGAAGAACTTGTGCGTATAGCCGCCGTTGCCGGTATCGGTTTCACAGCACAGGATGCTCTTGCGCTCATCGTGCAGGGCGTCGTAGAGCCGTGCCAGCATCCGCACCGTGTTGCGGAATGCGGGATGCGTGGTCACGTCCTTCACGCGCTCGCCATAGATCCAGATCTCCCGATCGTCGCGCAGACTCTCGAGGAACTCCCGGGAGGTGAACGGCTGCTTGCGCGCCGCGGCATTGAGGTCCGTGGTCTGTTTCTCGGGCACGGCAGTTTCTCCTTCGATGGCCGGCGGCCGCGGCCGGGCGGCGATGCATCCCCAAAAAAGCGCTCCGCGAGCAGCCGTTCTATCGCCCCGCTGTCCCGGAAGCTTGCATAAACGCGGCTCCCGTGGCCAGAATCCTGACGTAGCAGGCCGAATCCGGCTGGAGTCGGGTGGTCGGCCCGGCTGTTATCCCCCGCGTCCTGTCCCCCGCCTCCGGCTCTTATCCCCGCCTGTTACCTTCGGTCCGCGGTCGCTTTGGCCGCAGAGGCTTGTGGGGTAAAATCGGCGGCTGGTGAGGATAGCGCTTTCCGTGTGTGTCCTGGAATTCACACGTGGGTTCATACCCTGGCTCGGTATTCACCGTCGCAGAGACGCACGGCCGCGCGCTTCGAGCGGAAAATCGCCTGGTGGCTCACAGCCAGGCGAGCGGCTGGCGCTCTCTATACGCCGTCATTCTCGATGAGGCTCCCTTACAGACGCTGGAGCCCCCGGTCGGTCATCCCTCCCTGATCTATCATCTGTGCCGCCCGACCGCCGTGGCACGCAGGATCGAAGGTGCCCGGCGGGAGCAGGCGCTCATCGGCCCGCGCCGCTTCTGTCTGACACCGGGCAGCGCCACCACCGAATGGGAGCACTGCGGGAATCCGCAGATCCTGCAGATCTATCTGCGCCGATCGATCTATCAGGACGTCGTCGGCGAGATGTACGGCTGCGACGTCTCCGGGGCGGAGGTCGTGCCGCGTTTCGCCTTTCTCGATCCGCTGCTCGAGCAGCTCGCGATTACCATCACCACGGCGCTGCGGGACGATACCATCGAGGACGGCCTCTACGTGGACACGCTGGCGCATCTGATCGCGGCCCATCTGGCCCGCAGATACTCGGTGCGCTCGCGAGCGCTCCATGGGGCGGTGCCCGGGGTGGCCTCCGGGCCGAGGATGCGCCGGCTGATCGAATTCGTGGAAGAAAATCTCGACCGCGACCTGAGCCTTGCGGCGATGGCCAGAGAGGTGGGCATCAGCCCGCTGTATCTGCCGCGCGCTTTCAGGTCCGCGATCGGACAATCCCCCCACCAATATGTGCTGGCGCGGCGCATCGAGCGTGCGCGCGAGCTGCTACGCGATACGGATCTGTCCATTGCGGATGTAGCGCTGTCTGCGGGGTTCTCGTCACAGAGCCATCTCTCCCATTGGTTTGTCCGCCTTGTCGGCGTGTCCCCGGCCGCCTACCGCAAAGAGCGCCTGCGCTGAGACGGGTCCCCGGAGCCCGGCGAGCCAGGCAGCCCGACAGGCTGCTAACCAGCTCGGTTCCGAGCGCTGAATTCCCGGCCCGCGAGCGACTCGGGCAGCGGTCCACCGCCCGCCCAGTCGAGCAGCTCGACGGTGTGAATCGCGGGTATATCGATACCGGCGGCGATCTGCGTCAGGCAGCCGAGATTCCCGGCCACGATCACGTCGGGCGCAATGCGCCGGATGGCCGCCACCTTGCGCTCGCGCAGTCGCAGCGCGAGCCCGGGCTGCAGCAGGTTGTAGGTGCCGGCCGAGCCGCAGCACAGGTGGCCCTCGGGGACCTCCCGCACGTCGAAGCCGGCGGAGCGCAGCAGCTCGCGCGGCCGCTCGTCAATGCGCTGACCATGCTGCAGCGAGCAGGCGGAGTGATAGGCCACACGAATTCCTTCAGCACGCGCCGGATCGCCGGGCAGAACGGGCAGCACCTCGACGATGTCGCGCGCAAGGGCCGAGATGCGCTGCGCGCAGCCGGCCCAATCCGGGTCGTCGCGGAAGATGAAGCCGTAGTCCTTGACCATCGTGCCACACCCCGAGGCCGTCACGACGATGGCATCGAGCCCTCGGGCTTCAATCTCCCGCTGCCAGCCGCTCATCACGGCACGTGCCAGGCGCTGCGTGGTGCGCGTATCACCCAGATGGTGTGCGAGGGCCCCGCAGCAGTGCGCCTGCGGCAGGACGACGACTTCGACACCGCTGCGATTGAGAACACGCACCGCGGCTGCATTGATCTGCGGCGCGAGTACGCCCTGCGCACAGCCGCCGAGCAGCGCAACGCGCTGTCGGGGCGGGCCCTGCGCGGGGTAGAGACCGGGGGTGCTGCTGCGTGCGGCCTGCGGTCGCTGCGTGGCCCCGAGCTCGAGGATCGGCGCGAGCCGCCCCGGCGCCCACCGTGCGAACGGGCGCAGGCCGCGCGCCAGCCGCAGCGTCAGCCGCAGCGCACGCCGCGAAGTCAGCAGGCGCAGCAGCAGCCAGCGCAGCAGCCGTTCACTCCAGGGACGGCGGTACTGCCGGGCAATGCGGGTGCGCGCATGATCGATCAGATGCGCGTAATGCACGCCCGACGGACAGCTCGTCATGCAACTCTGACAACTCAGGCAGCGGTCCAGGTGCTTGACGGTGTTCGCGGTCGGCGGTCCGGCGCCCTCCAGCATCTGCTTGATCTGGTAGATGCGTCCGCGCGGACCGTCCAGCTCGTCGCCGAGCAGCACGTAGGTCGGGCAGGTCGCGGTGCACAGGCCGCAATGCACGCAGGAGCGCAGGATCGCATTCGAAGCGGCGATCTCGGGGTCGGCGAGCTGCTGGGTCGAGAAGTGGGTCTGCATCGCGTCCTTCAAAGCTCCGCGTACATTCGGCCGGGGTTGAAGAGCCGCTGCGGATCAAACTGCGCCTTGATGCGCTCGGTGAGCGCGGCGAGCGACCCGGCGAGCGGCGGCAGCGGCGCAGTCCGTGCCCGGACGTGCTCATCGGCACGTATGAGCGTCGCGTGCGCGTCAGGTCCGCCGGCGCGGATGCACGCCTCGCGGACGATCCCCTGGTGTGCCAGCGAATCGGCCGCGAGCTCGATCCACAGCAGCGCGCCGCCCCAGTCGAAGAAATATCGGCCCTCGAGCGACTGCATGATCGTCCGGGCGAGACCGACCGCCGCGGAGGCGCGGGTCGACAGGCGCCAGACGGGTCGTTCGGAAGCGCCCGCGAATGCCACGACGTCGGCCACCTCCACCCACAGCCCGCGGGAGACGGACTCATCGAGTAGGGTGCAGTCACCCCCGTAGTGCGCCAGGCGCCGCGTCAGATGCTCGAGCCGCGCCCCGATCGAGCGCGGAAGGCCCTCGAGCCGCAGTGCGGTCACCGCGCCGGGAGCGGAGCGCAGCGCCGGCAGCGTGTTTGCGACCGCGGCCGGGAAATGCGCGGCGCCGGAAACAGCGGCCGGGCTCGACAGGGCCTCGCCCATCAGCGCGACCGCCTGCGCGTCGTCCAGGCCGTGCAGCAGCAACGTGCTCGTCGACGGCGGGGCGGGCATGACCTTGATGGTGACCTCGGTCATCACGGCGAGCGTGCCGAGACTCCCCGCAAGCAGCTTGGGCAGATCAAAGCCGGTGACGTTCTTGACCACGCGGCCACCGGCCGCAAACGCCTGACCGAAGCCGTTGACGCCCTTGACGCCGAGAAAGTGATCGCGCGGCGCGCCGGCACTCGGACGCCGCGGGCCGCCCAGACCGACCGAGAGGCAGCCGCCGAGCGTGCCGCGATCCGGGGCGGCACCCCAGAGCCGGCTGAAGTCCGGCGGCTCGAACGCGAGGTGCTGGCGCTGTTCGGCGAGCGTGCTCTGGATGAGCGACAGCGGAGTGCCCGGTTGCGCGCTGAGCACCAGCTCGCCGGGTTCATAGACGGTGATGCCGCTGAGCGCGCGCAGGTCCAGTATCGCGTCGGTCTGCAGCGGCCGCCCGTACGGCCGGCGCGTCGCGCGAGCGACGATCTCGGCCGTACGGCCGTCGGCCAGCAGCCCGGCGATCGCGTGCTGCGCCTCGCTGGCATCCGTGACACGCAGCGTCGCTGGCACGGCTTCAGAACCGCGGCAGATCCGGAAAGCGCAGCGCCCCCGCATGCACGTGCATACGACCGAGCTCGGCGCAGCGGCACAGGTGCGGAAACACCTTGCCCGGATTGAGCAGGCCGTCCGGGTCGAAGGCGCACTTGAGCCGTTGCTGCTGCTGCAGATCGGATGGCTGGAACTGCACCTCCATCAGGTCGCGCTTCTCGACGCCGACGCCGTGCTCGCCGGTCAGCACGCCGCCCACCTCGACGCACAGCGTCAGGATGTCGGCGCCGAAGCGTTCCGCCTTATCGAGCTGATCGCCCAGACTGGCATCGTAGAGGATCAGCGGATGCAGGTTGCCATCGCCGGCGTGGAACACATTGGCGACCGCCAGGCCATAGGTCTGCGACAGCTCGCTGATACGTCGGAGCACCTGTGGCAGGCAGCGGCGTGGAATGGTCCCGTCCATGCAATAGTAGTCAGGGGAGAGCCGGCCGACGGCAGGGAATGCCGCCTTTCGGCCCGCCCAGAACTGCAGCCGCTCGCGCTCGCTGCTGGAGATGCGCAGGTAACCGGCGCCGCAGCGAGCCACGAGCGCCTCGACGATGCTCACGTGCTCGTCGATCTCGGCCCGCGGCCCATCGAACTCGACGATCAGCAGTGCCTCGACGTCGAGCGGATAGCCCGCATGCACGAATGCCTCCGCGGCCTGAATCGCCAGGCGGTCCATCATCTCCATGCCGGCCGGAATCAGGCCGTGATCGATGATCGCCGCCACACAGCTGCCGGCCGCCTCGACAGTCGGGAAGCCGATCAGCAACGCCTGCTGATGCTCGGGTCGCGGCAGGATGCGCGCCGTCACTTCGGTGACCACGCCGAGCAGCCCCTCGGAGCCGTTGACGATGCCGAGCAGATCGTAGCCGGGAGCGTCGTATGCGCGCCCGCCGAGCCGTACGATGCTGCCGTCGATGAGTACCATCTCGACGCCGAGCACGTTGTTGGTGGTCATGCCGTACTTCAGGCAGTGCACCCCGCCGGAATTCTCCGCCACGTTGCCCCCGATCGAGCAGGCGATCTGGCTGGAAGGGTCCGGGGCGTAGTAGAAGCCCCGCTCGGCCACCGCCTGGGTGATCGCCAGGTTGGTCACGCCCGGCTGCGCGACCACGCAGCGATTGGCGTAGTCGATCTCCAGCACCCGGTTGAGCTTGCCCAGTCCCACCACGATCGCATCGGCCAGCGGCAGCGCGCCACCGGAGAGCGAGGTGCCCGAGCCGCGCGGCACGACCTTCAGGCCCTGCGCATGACAGTACGCGAGCACGGCGGCCACCTGCGCCGTATCTGCCGGCAGCACGACGGCGAGCGGCGGCTGCCGATAGGCGGTGAGGCCGTCGCATTCGTAGGCCGCGAGCTCCTCGGGAGTGCCGATCACCCCCTCGCCGGGCACGAACCGCCGCAGCGCGCCGAGAAATTCGGCGCGACGCGACACCAAGCCAGGATCGGCCGCCGGCATGCGCATGGCGCAATTATGCCCTGTCAGCTGCGGTGTGGGCCAAGGGCTGCCGACGCGTACACGAGGGATACGCTGCTCCACACTCCGAGCGTGAAATAGAGCGACATCCACAGGACTTCGCTCTTCCAGTCCTCCCAGCGGTGGGAGACCACCCGGCGCCGGCAGACGTCGAGCATACCTTCGGCAATGCCGAGGTAGTGACGTGCATTGCCCTGATCGGACCGCCATCGCGACCAGTACATCGGAACATCGAGGAAGAAGATGAATGCGACGTAGGCCGCGCCCCCGACGCACCAGGCGATCATCGGGGGATATAGAGCGGCCAGTCGATGCGGGCCCACGCTCAGCAGGCTGGTCACCACCAGTACCGCAGTCAGCCCCCAGATGGCGTTCTCCAGGATGTGCCCTCGTTGCGAGGTCGTCAGCACGGCGTACCAGGAAAATGCTTCGGCCAGTGCGATGAGCGGTACGATGGCGAGCGACACCGCCTGTCCGAGCGGGCCGCCGCTCAACGACACAAGACGGTGCAGCATCAACGCCCACTGGGCGGCGAAGCACAGCTCGGCGACGGTCGCCACTGAACGACCGACGACGACGCTGGACAGCCGGGAGTCGACCAGCACGAGGCGCGGGATGTCATACACGGGCAGCAGGCAACGGAAGGCGCACCCCAACACGTACACGGCGGACAGCGCCAGTTGCACGTGGCAAGCCCCGCCGGTCCCGGAATGGACGCCGGCCGGCCCACGGCTGACTGCGATGGCGGATAAACACCAAAGAGCCACGTTGAGGCAGGCGATCGCACGCAGAAACGCGTGCCACAGAACGACCCCTCGCGAAGCAGCGCGCACGATTTCCCTTTATATGACCGAAGTTTGACCGGGACAAGACAATTTCCGGTGGTCTGGCGCCTAGCGACGGCCGGGCATGATCAGTCTCGGCCCGTCGAACTTGAGGTGGTTCACGTAGGGACCCACCGCGTGACAGGTCATCTGGGTCTGCGGATATGGCCGCAGAAGCTGCTTCGACTCAGCAACGGTGGATGAGAGCCAGGCGTCATAGTCGCTCTGATGCAGGATTCCGGGCATCTGTTCGGCGGCGCTGTCCAATTCCGCCACGAGCGGGTTGGCATCGACGGCAATCAACGCGCAGCTTTCGATCACGTCACCCTCGCTCGTCTCCGCCCGTACCCAGAGTGCGGCAACACCAAATACCGGTCGGTTCGCCACGCGGACGTAGTGCGGCTGATAATGCCCGGCGCGGGTGCGCTGCCAGAGAAAGAAGCCCGCCAGCGGGACGATCCCGCGCTGGCCCTGCAGCCAGGCCGTATGGATCTGCGTACCGGACTGCAGCGAGCTGCTGGGAACCACGCCGCAGGCCGTGAAGCTGATGCGACCGTCCGCGGATCGCCGCGCGAGCCCCCAGCGCATCATCACGCCCTCGGATTCGCGCTCGTGCATCCGGGCGACCGGAATGGTTTGCGTGATCGCGACGTTGAAGCGCGCGGAGAAGCGCCACCACGGGCGCGCGACCGGGATCTCGCCGTCGACCTCGGCCCGGTTCGGTATCACTACTCGCCAGGTCATTCCGTCAGCGCGAGGGACGATGCACGATCAGGCGTCCGCTCTCGCGGCGCGCTCCCGCTCGGTGCGCACCAGGGTATCGAGCACGGAGACTTCCTGCACCAGCGCATTGCCCGCCGCACGGACGCGTACCCTGATTTCCGCCAGCCGCTTGGTTTCAGCGAGCAGCTCGTCGATGTTGTTCTCCGCCTCTTCCCGGAGCACCTGCCGGTACGCCTGACGGGCACAATGGTTTCGGTCAGTGACCAGGACGCGAAGCGCGGTGGCCACGCCGGTGCGCCCGACATACAGCTCGAATTCATCGATCAGGCGGCCCAGACCATATTTGTGGATGTGCTCGCGGTCGAGTCGGCAGTCGAGTTCCTTACGGGTCCTCAGGCGGATCAGGTCAAACGCCGCACCCAGGCAGCGCTTCAACGCCTCTTCGATGAACTGGAAGTCGGTCACGAGCTCGTGGAGATGCTCCCTGCGTTGCAGTCGGGCTTCGGCCAGGGCCACCGGTATTTCACCTGTCATTCGTGGACCTTGCCTGGCGCTGCACGGCGATGACGGTCCACCGTCTGTCGTAGGCTTCGCTATCAGGCGAAGCGAGCGGGCAGTTTCTGCCTCGGGGACGGCCTCCCGGTGCGCTCGTCCAGCGTGACCTTCAGGTGACGCACGCCCGTATCGCTCAGTGCGTCCGGTTGGGTCCACGTTTCCCTCTGAGCGAGCACCTCCAGCGTCTGCTCGAGCGTTTCCTGCCCGGGGCTCGCGGACCCGCCGGAGCCTGGTTGGTATCTCTCGGTAGATTCGACCCGCATCGTCGACGCGGCGGTCTGCGGGTCCTGCGCCGCTGACCGATGGGAGCCCGGCAGCCTGCTGGTGCGCTGATGCAGCGGCCCGGCAGGATCAGGGATGTCGATGCGGGCCTCACCCGCATGCAGGAACTCTTCCTCGGTGACCGGCACGACCGCGGCAGAGGCGAAGGTCGAGCGCACCTGGCAGGCGAGTTCCTTGGCCGAGAGTGGATCCGTGAAGAAACCCAGGCGAAGGAAATAGCAGGACCGGTCCGCGCGACGTTTCTCCGTCCTGTAAAGCGTATATCCCTCGAATATATCGAGCAGCGGCACACGGTCGGCATCGATCGGCTGTAGGGACCACTCGAGCTGCACGGCAAAGGGGACCGGTACGCCTGCGGCGACCGCTTCCTTCAAGGTGCGCCGGGTCTCGGTATCGTCCGGGCGCAGCAGCTCGACCCGGGTACCGATGCGTTCGTCGGCACCGCTGTCGGCGTCGCCCGCAGGGCGCCCTTCGAGGATCCTCATGACCTGCGTATCGCTCAACGGCCCTTCGGTGACCGGCGGCAAATCCTGGACCGCTGGAGCAGTTCGCGTTACCGCGGTCGGCGGCGCGGACACGTCGGAGTCGGGCCGTTGCAGGAGAGCCGGGGGCACCGCCGTTGCGATCGCATGCGGATATCGGGCGCGTATGCGCCCTAACCAATGCTGCGCATCGCTCAGCGTCCTGAAATAGCCCATGTGCAGGTAGAGTCGTTCGCTGCCGTCGGGCTGACGCGAGGAACTCGTGAAGAACCTGAACGATGCCAGCCGCGGTGATCGGGGCTGCTGGATGGAGACGGGCTTACTCAACCAACAAAGGGTAACCATGAAGGCGCCAGTGCCTTCCTGATCCAGATCCACCTCGGTCATCAATGATGCGGCTGGCGACTCTGATTTCATATCGCTCCCCCGGAAGCCTCAATGCGCCGTCGCCACGGAAATGGCGCCGGTCCCCGGTGCAACCATCAAGTTCCCTATTGTTATGTCGGAGTGTGCCGACAGTCACCCAGGGAAGTGAGACGCTCGTCACACCCCGGGCGTGATGGGACGCACAAACCGGCGGCGGGTGGCCGCGAAGCGACCGCCCTGCCGAGCACCGTCGGCGGTGGCCTCGCCGGCCTACCCGGGCGAAGGGCGGCGTCAGACGTAGCGTGGAATGGGGCCGTTGTGCGGGGTCATGCGATCCGTCAGATCGAGCACGGTTTCATCGATATAGCACCACCCCCAGCCCTCGGGCGGATCGTAGCCTTCGATGATCGGATGTCCGGTGGCGTGAAAATGCTTGGTCGCATGCCGATGCGGCGAGTCGTCGCAGCAGCCGACATGACCACAGGTTCGACACAGCCGCAGGTGTACCCAGCGCGACCCGGTCTTCAGGCACTCCTCGCAACCCAGGGCGCTCGGGGTTACCTGCCGAATGCTCTCTACGTGCCGACATCCCTTAGCCATGGGCCACCTCTGGGGCTGGAGCAACTACGGCCGGTGCGACTGCGACAGGCGCGACTGCGACCGGCGTCGCGGCTGATACCTGTGCGAGGTAGTGGTGCAGCGCCGCCACGACCTGTGCGCCGTCGCCGACCGCGGCAGCGACGCGCTTGACCGAACCCGCACGGATATCGCCGATCGCAAAGATCCCGGGTCGGTTCGTTTCGAACGCCAGCCGACCATTGGCGGCGTAGGCGTCGGCACACACGAAGCCCTTGGCGTCCACTTCGATGTTGCATTCCGACAGCCAGCCCGTGTTGGGATCCGCGCCGATGAGCAGGAACAGGTGATGGATCGGGCGAATCGTGGCGGTGCCCGTGCGCCGCTCGCGCCAGGCGAGACTGTCGAGTTGTCCGCCGTCACCCTGCAGCTCGGACACCTCGGTATCGAGCAGGACCTCGATATTGGGTTGCGCGCCGATCCGTTCACACAGATATCGCGACATGGTGGCGCTCAAGGAACTGCCACGCACGATCATCCAGACCCTGGAGGCGTGCGCGGACAGGTACACGGCGGCCTGCCCGGCCGAATTGCCGCCTCCCACGAGTGCCACTTCCTGACCCGAGCACAGCCGGGCTTCCAGAGGAGAGGCCCAGTAATGCACGCTGATGCCTTCGAAGTCGGCCAGGTTCACCATCTGCAGCCGCCGGTATTCGGCCCCACTGGCGATCACGATGCTGCGCGCGCAGACCTGGCCGCCATCACGCAGTGAGAGCTGGAAGCTGCGGGCAGGTCCGATGCCCTGTTCGCTCAGCGCGCGCACTTCCGCGGGAATGGCCATATCAGCGCCGAACTTCTGTGCCTGCGTATGGGCGCGTGCCATCAGGGACAGTCCACGGATACCGGTCGGGAACCCCAGATAGTTTTCGATGCGCGAGGACGCACCGGCCTGGCCGCCAAAGGCCCGGCAATCGAGAACGATGACCTTCAGCCCCTCGGAAGATGCATAGACCGCGGCGCCCAGGCCCGCCGGACCGGCGCCGACGATCGCCACGTCATAGAGGTCATTGCGGCCGATGGCCTGCAACAGACCGAGGCAGCGCGCCAGCTGGGCTTCGGTGGGATTGCGCAGCAGCTCGCCGTTGGGACAGAGCACGATCGGCAGCTCGCTGCGCGCGACACCAAAGCGCTCGATCAGCGCCAGCGCGCAGCTGTCCTGATCCGGGTCCAGGCGGCGATGCGGGTGGCCATTGCTGTTCAGGAAGGTCTCGAGGCGCAGCACGTCGCGGTTGGTCTCCCGACCAACGATGATGGGTCCGCCGACAGACAACTCCAGCAGCATCACGCGGCGCAGAATGAGGGCGCGCATGATGCGCTCCCCGAGGTCGACCTCTTCGACCATCAGGTCCCGTACGCGTGGCGCGGCGATGAACAGAGCGGTGACGTCAGTGCTCGCCGTGACGTCCATGAGGGCCGCGGCGCCCGACAGGCTTGCGAGCTCACCCACCAGCGACCCGGGGCCGTACTGGATGACGGGCCGATCGTGCTGATCTGCATCCGCGGACGTCACGCGCGCCTCACCGGTGACGATGATCTGCAAGCCCGGTGACGGACTGCCGGCCTTCACCAGCGCGGCTCCGGCCGGGTACGAGCGCAGCGAGCCGAAGTGCCGCAGACGGCCCAGCGCCTCGTCGGTCAATGTCGGGAAGATCTGCTCGCGGCGCGATTGCAGGTCTGCGGGTAAGGCGGTGTCCATCGGTTAACCCCTCGGCTGGACTATACGCCCCCTGTCAAGCTGTCGTGCTGCGGCAGCCGCAACCGCGAGCGGATGCGTCCGGACGGCCGTCGACGCGGTTTCCCCAGCCGAAATGCTCCATGTCGGCTGCGAGGTTGAGCCCCGGACCCATCGGCACCTACAGTGGCTACATGGAAATCCGCACGACAAGGCAGTGGCGACACTCCAAGCCGCTGGGTGCCCAGATGCAGGGTGACATGGTGCTTCTGAAGGTCGTGGTGGGAACCCGGGAAGGCTGGGGGTTGATGACCCGGGAAGAATTCCTGCAGAAGTTGAACCTGGAAGTCTGGCGCACCGAAGAGATACTGGTGGGAACCGTCCTGCCTCCGGCACCGAGCCGGCTGTTGAGCTGAGCGGCCGGCTGCTGAGCTGAGCGACCGGCTGTTGAGCTGAGCGCTCCCTCTGCGGCGGCCGGCGCGGCACCTACGAGCGCGACGAATCCCTGTCCGGGAGCGCCGGCCGCACGAGCGTTGCGCGCTGACGAGTCGCCGTGATCGGATGACCAAGCTGGCGTTCGAGCCGGGCGCGTGACAGCAGACCGCGCACCAGCACTCCACCCCGGTCGGTGCGCTCGATGAGCGGAACGTGCGTAGCACTCGTCTGGCTTATCAGCTCCTCGAGATAATGCACACGCGCCGATTCCACCACTGACCAGTCGAGCGTCAGCATCCCGGTCCAGGGCGTCATGATGTCGCCGACCTCGATCTCGTCGTGGCGCGTGTAGTTGGAGCTCCTGAGCAACTGCAGCGGCCGTTCGCCCTGGATATCGTAGGAGGTGACGAGTCCGACGACCGCGTCGCCACGCATGACCAGCAGGGCGCGCACACCTGCGCTGATCATGCACTGCAGAGCCTCATCGATGGATCGGTCGATTTCTATACTGACCGGCCATTCCCAGCTGAAATCGGTCACGACCCGCAGGGCCGGATCGGCGATGCTGACCGGCAGCTCCGCCGGTCGAGAGCTGCGTGGAGCCGGCGTTCTCCCGCTCTGTAGCCGGAAGGAGCTGTCTCGATACGCGATGCGGGGAGCGGGACGGGGCGCGTAGGTGTGTTCTGGCATGACGGCTACTCCGGTGGGGTCCACAGTCAAGGTAGGACGCGCCGCGGACGACCACAAGCACCGCCCTGTTGATGCGGCGTTTCCCAATCGTTAATCCTCGCCGTGCGCGGCGATCGAGGTCGCTTTGAGGTCGGTCGAGCTCGGTTGAGGTCGGTGTGGGGTCGGTCGAGGTCGATCCGCCGCTCAGAAGCGATAAGCCACCCGCAGCTGTCCGAAGTCCTCTCCGGGATTGGAGCGCGAAATGCCGGCGTTGGAAAAATGCTCGGCGCGCAGTGATACCTCGACATGACCGAAGGCGCGACCGACGGCGACGTGGTCGTCGAAGTTGAACTCGGTGCTGAAACGCTTGCGACCGGTATTGAACAGCGGAACGATGTAGCTTGGTCCTGCGCCGATCTCGAAGAACCACGCGTCCTGGTGGCCCGGATAGAGGCGCAGGTTGGGCACGGCGCTGATCTGCGTAGGCCACGTATTGAGGGTTCCTCCGCGCCATCCGTCGGTATGCCAGCGACCAAAGGCGGCTTCGACGTACGCGCCAACCCGACCGACCCGAAAGTCGTAGTGCCAGGGCAGGTCCCAGCTGACTCCTGCGACGTAGGCGGTGGTCTGCTGATCGCCCACTCCGCCCTGAACGAACACCGTCGAGGGGGTGAAGTCGACGGCCAACGCGCTGACGGGCACACCGGCCATCAGCAGCCCGCTCATCACGAACAAACTGGAGAGCATGCGCTTGTTTGCCATCGTCGTGACCTCCGTTGATTGATGCGGAGATCCTTGGCGATGAGTGACGTGTCAAACAACGCCACACGCGTTGATGGAACGTTTCGCATCGATTAACCAGAGGGCTTGCGCCGGAGGGCGGACGCGTCGGCAGCGGAGCCGTTCGCTGGTGATCACGGCCTTCGGCACGCGCGCGTCGCCGGCCCTCCTGGTCGTTGAGGATGCCGAAGCGAGCGGTCTGTTTGTGCGCGGGATCTTTTCCAGGGCGCGCCTGGAGCGTCAGCTGGGCGGGGCTGCCCAGCCCGTCAGCTGATCAGGCCGCGGCCGCCGGAGGGCTGCGTCTGCGTTGCTGCCGCGGCACGCTGCGTGGGAGCCTCGAGCGCCAGCGCGATCAGATAGGCCACGGTGAACACCGCGATGGCGATGATTGCAAGGGCCAGCCGGATGATCAAACGGGGCGGCGCGAGCATGAGACACCTCCTTGGCGCTCACTGTGCTTGCCGGGGTGGCATACATCAACGGCCAAAGGAGGCATGAGGCGTTTCAATTCAAGAAACCTTCAAGAAACTCTCACGGTGGCGGGTGTATAGGAGCAGTGGCAGCCGGTGGCGATTTCTCACCGTGAAATGCTCCATCAATGCGTCGGTGGTTGGTTGGCGGGCGCAGATTCGCATGATGTGCGGATGGTGGACCGGCCCTGAGGGGAGAGCGCATGAACGCCGTGGAACCGCTGGCACTGATCGAGTTGAGCGAGGGACCGGAGCCGAGCTCGAGGGCGGACGGGCCCGAGGTTGCCGAGGCGGCGCTGCTGCAGCTGCCGAGGGAGCCGACGCTGCCAACGGCGTCCGGGGAGGCATTCGGAGCTTCGGGCATCGCACCGACCTGGACCTCGAGCGATAAGGATTTCGTGACGACGGCGCTCAACGGCTCGAGGCTGTGGGCGACCGTCGGGCATGGCGTCATCAACGAAGTCTATTGGCCCTCCACCGGGCAACCGCAGATCCGGGACCTGACCTTCTATCTGGTTGGAGAGGGCCGCTGGATCGATCTCAAACGCGAGCGCCGCTATCGATTGTGGACGCCGGAACCCGGCCTGCCGGCCCTGACCGTCATGCATCACGGCGAGGATTACCAGCTGACGCTGGAGCTGCTGCCGGACCCGCTGCGCGACGTGCTGCTGGTACGCTACTCGCTGACCGGCGACTACAGCCTGGTGATCATCCTCGCACCGCACCTGGGTAGCAGCGGACGGCACAACAGGGCATGGATCGATGACGCGGTGGGCTACGCGGCGGGCGGCCCTTTTCACCTGTGCCTGGCGGCCAGCGCTCCTCTGCAGCATCTGAGCTGTGGTTTTGTCGGTGCCTCCGACGGCTGGCAGGACCTCAGTCGCCACGGCGCGCTCACTTATGCCTTCCGCTCAGCCACTGACGGCACGGTCGCCATCACCGGTCAGGCCGCCAATCACCACGGCGTGCTCGCGCTGGGCTTCTCCGGCAGCGCGTTCGGGGCGCACACCCTGGCGCGCACCGCGCTGGCGGCTGATTTCGACGCGCTGCGTGCCACCTTCCTGCAGCAGTGGAGCGCCTGGGGTTCGACACTGAATCTGCCGCGCCCGAACGAGACGCTCGGAGATGCGGTCGAGCTGTCGGCGGCCGTGCTGAAGATGCACGAGGATCGCTCCTTTCCGGGGGCGGTGGTTGCGAGCCTGAGCGTTCCCTGGGGCAACAGCACCGATTCGCTCGGCGGGTATCACCTGGTATGGCCCCGTGATGCGACCCTGACGGCGTTCGCGCTGCTGGCGGCGACGCAGTATGGCGACGCCCGCAATATCCTGTCGCACCTGATCGCCACTCAGCGCCACGACGGTCGCTGGCCGCAGAATTATTTTCCGAGCGGCGAGCCGTACTGGAGCGGCACCCAGCTCGATGAAGTCGGCCTGCCGGTGCTGCTGGCGGCAAAACTCGCCGAGCTCGGCGAGCCGCAGCTGCCCGGGACGGCGCAAATGGTGCGCGCGGCCGTCGCGTATATCGCGCGCAACGGTCCCGTGAGCGAGCAGGATCGCTGGGAGGAAAACCCCGGCGTCAATCCTTTCACCCTGGCGGTGCAGATTGCGGCTCTGGTGGCCGCCTCGCCCTGGTTGAGTGCCGAGGAGCGCGAGTATGCCATCGCGCTGGCCGATGATTGGAACGAGCGACTGGAGAGCTGGTGCTATGTCGAGCGCACGGCATTGGCCCAGCAGCACGGTGTCCGCGGGTACTACGTACGGATAGCTCCTCCCCAGCAATCGGGCAGCGGTCAGGTGCCGCTGCGTAATCGCCACGGCGAGCAGATTCCCGTGACCGAGCTGTTGAGCATGGACTTCTCCTACCTGGTGCGTCTGGGACTGCGCTCCGCACTCGATCCGCGCGTCCAGGACACCATCCGGGTCGTCGAGCAGGTGCTGCGGGTCGACACGCCCTCGGGAGCGCTCTATCACCGCTACAACGGGGATGGCTATGGTGAGCGGGCCGATGGCCGTGCCTTCGACGGCGAAGGTATCGGTCGCGCCTGGCCGCTGCTCGCAGGTGAGCGGGGCCATCTGGCCCTGCAGGGCGGTGAGGATCCGCTGCCGTATCTGCAGACGATGTGGCGCACTGCAAGCGCGGGCGGGATGCTTCCCGAGCAGGTTTGGGATGCGGCGCCGATCGCGCGCCTGGAGCTGGCCCCTGGCCGTCCCGCCGGCAGCGCCATGCCGCTGGTCTGGGCGCACGCGGAGTTTCTGAAGCTGATGGTGGCGCGCGAGCGCGCCCGGCCCGTGGAATGGCTCGAGAGCGTCAGCCGACATTTCGGCACCCGTGCCATCGAGCGCCCGGGCCAGGCGCATGGGACCAAAGAAGCCGGCGCGCCGCTCTGGCACTGGCGCGCCGAGGTCCCGGTCGTGCAATTGCCGCGCGGCAAGGCGCTTGCGATCGAGGACCGCAGGCCATTCACGCTGCATCTGGGGTTCGACGGCTGGCAGCGGGTCGAAGACCGTCGCGCCGAGCGCCGTCCCGCGGGGCTCTGGTCGGTCAGGCTGGGTGCGCAGGAGCTGATCGGCTCGCGCGAGCTCAATTTCACGCGCCACTCCGATGCGGGCTGGGAAGGCCGTGACCATCGCGTGA
>JASHSK010000288.1 GCA_030038755.1 Gammaproteobacteria bacterium | reverse complement strand
TCGCTGCGCTCGTCCTTGGGCTTCAGATTGATCATCATGCGCCCGTCGTTGAGCGTGGTGTTGGTGCCGTCGACGCCGATGAACGACGACAGGCTCACCACTTCCGGGTCCTGGCGGATCGCATCGGCGAGCGCCTGCTGTCGCTGCACCATGGCATCGAAGGACACGCTCGGGGCGGCCTCGGTCATGGCCTGCAGCAGGCCGGTATCCTGCACCGGGAAGAAGCCCTTCGGGATGGCGACGTAGAGAAACACCGTCAGCCCCACCGTGCCTACGGCGCACCAGAGCACCAGCCGCTGGTGCCTGAGCACCCACTTGAGCCCGATGTCGTACCAGCCGATGACGCGCTGGAAGCCGCGCTCGGCGGCCAGGTCCGCACGGTTGCGTCCGCGCGCCTCGCGCTCCTCACGGCTCTTGAGCATTCTCGAGCACAGCATCGGCACCAGCGTCAGCGACACGCATGCCGACAGCAGAATGGAGATCCCCAGCGTGACGGCGAATTCGCGGAACAGCCGGCCGACCACCTCGCGCATGAACAGCAGCGGGATCAGCACCGCGAGCAGCGACACGGTCAGCGACATGATGGTGAAGCCGATCTCGCCGGCGCCCCTGAGCGCGGCCTCGAATGGCTTCTCGCCCTTCTCCACGTAGCGGGAGATGTTCTCGATCATGACGATGGCGTCGTCGACCACGAATCCGGAGGCGATCGTCAGGGCCATCAGCGACAGGTTGTTCAGGCTGAAGCCGAGCAGATACATCACCGCGAAGGTGCCCACCAGCGACAGCGGCACCGAGACGCCTGGAATCACCGTGGCCGGGACGTTGCGCAGAAACAGGAAGATCACCAGCACCACCAGCGCCACCGCCAGGGCCAGCTCGAACTGCACGTCATCGACCGAGGCGCGGATGGTATTGGTACGGTCGGTGACCACCGTGATGTGCACATTGAGCGGCAGCGACGCCTCGATCTGCGGCAGCAGCTGCAGGATCGAGTTGACGATCGCGATGACGTTGCCGCCCGGCTGACGCTGGATGTTCACCAGCACCGCCGGCGTATCGTTCATCCAGCTGGCCAGCTGGGTGTTCTCGGCGCTCTGGGTGACGCGTGCGACGTTCCTGAGGAACACCGGGTCGCCATTGCGGTAGGCGACGACCAGATCCGCATACTGGGAGGCTTGGGAGATCTGATCGTTGGCATCGATGGTCCAGGACTGAGCCGCCCCGTCGAAACTGCCCTTGGGGGCATCCTCGTTGGCGTTGGAGATCGTCGTGCGCAGATCGTCGATGCTGATGCCGTAGGCGGCCAGCGCATCCATGTTGGCCTCGATGCGCACCGCCGGGCGTTGCGCACCATTCAGGCTCACGAGGCCCACGCCCGCCACCTGCGAGATCTTCTGCGCGATGCGCGTCTCGGCGAGGTCCTCGACCGCCGTGAGAGGCATGCCGGTCGAGGTCACCGCCAGCGTCAGAATCGGCGCATCCGCCGGGTTGACCTTGTTATAGATCGGTGGCGCCGGCAGGCTGGCCGGCAGCAGGTTGCTGGCAGCGTTGATGGCCGCCTGCACCTCCTGCTCGGCCACGTCGAGGTCCAGGTCCAGGTCGAACTGCAGCGTGATGACCGAGGCGCCCGCGGAGCTGCGCGAGGTCAGCTGCGCCAGGCCCGGCATCTCACCGAACTGCCGCTCCAGCGGTGCGGTGACCGTGGTGGTCATGACGTCGGGACTCGCGCCGGGCAGGAAGGTCTGTACCTGGATGGTCGGATAGTCGACCTCCGGCAGCGCCGACAGGGGCAGGAAGCGGTAGCCGATGATGCCAACGGCCAGGATGGCGACCATCAGCAGCGAGGTCGCCACCGGCCGCAGGATGAACGGGCGCGAGGGGCTCAGCATGGCGGCCTCAGCTGTGTCAGGCCGGCGTCAGGGCTGCGGCGCTGACTGAGCGGCTGGAGCGGCGTCGGATGCCGCGCCGGGACCGGCGGGGCTCGAGCCGGCGGAGCCGGCCTGTCCCGCCGGGCGGCGGTGGCGCCCGTGGCCGCCCAAATGCGCGCGTGCCCCGTTAGCGCCGCCATAGCCGTAGCCGGGGCCCGGCCCGCGCGGCGCTCCGGGGGTCGCGCTGGGCGCGCCAGCTCCGGCACCGGCACCGGCATCTGCACCTGCAGTGGCACCGGCATCACTGGCCGGCGCGGGTGCCTGGGAGGCATCGCTACCCTGCGGGGAGCCGGCCGCACCCTGAGGTCCTGGTCCGGTCTGGTCGAGCCCCGGGGTGGTAACGGGTGCACCGTCCTTCAGCTGCTCGGCGCCGTCGACCACCACGGTCTGGCCGACCGACAGGCCGCTGCGGATCGAGACCATGTTGCCGACGCTCGGTCCGGTGGTGACATAGACCAGATGTACCGTGTGCACGGGGCCGGTGGCCCCGAAATCACCGGCACCACCGCCGCCGCGGCGGCCGCGGCGACCGAACCCGAAGGGGCGGGCATGCCCGCCAGGGGGTCCCGCACCGGGGGACCCTCCCGGCGGATCGTCGAAGGGCGCCGAGGCCACCGCCTCGTCCACGACGTAGACATAGGTACCGGAGCTGCCCGTCTGAACGGCGGAGCCCGGCACCAGCACCTGGTCGTGCAGCGTGTCGAGCGTCAGACGCACGTTCACGAACTGCTGTGGAAACAGCTGCAGGGACGAGTTGTTGAACATCGCCCGCAGCTTCAGCGTGCCGGTGGTCGGATCCACCTCGTTGTCGTTGAAGTCGAGCGTGCCCGTGTCGAGCTTGGTGGTGAAGGTGCGGTCGTAAGCGACGGCCTGGAGCCTATTGCCCTGGCGCAGCCGCCCGAGCACCTGCGAGAGGTCATCCTCGGGAATCGTGAACAGCACCGACATCGGGTGCAGCTGCGTCACCACCACGATGGTGCTGCTGTAGGCGCTCACGACGTTGCCGTTGTCGACCTGCCGCAGGCCGACGCTGCCATCCACCGGCGCGGTGATGAAGCAGTAGCTCAGGTTGAGCTTGGCGGAGTCGAGCGCCGCCTTGTCGGACACCACCGTCGCCTCGTCCTGCAACACGGTGGCCTGCTGGGTCGCATAGGTCTGCTCGGCCACGGAGTTCTGCGCGACCAGCATCTTGTAGCGCGCCAGGTCCACCTTGGCGTTGTCCAGCAGCGCGTTATCGTGCTGCAGCTGCGCCTGGTCCTGATCGACGGTGGCCTGGAAGGGGCGCGGGTCGATTTCGGCCAGCAGATCACCCTGCTTGACCGTCTGGCCCTCGGTGAAGGGGATCTTGATCAGCGGTCCGGTCACCTGCGGATGCACCGAGACGGTCGCCAGCGGCGTGACCGTGCCGAGCGAGTCGATGGTGATGGGCACATCTCCCTGCGTCACCTTGGCGATTCCGACCGCCAGCGGCGCGTTGAAGCCGGCACGCAGGGCCGGATTGGCGAAGCCCGATCCGCCGCCGCGCTGGGAGACGATGCGTCCGTACACGATAAAGCCGAGCCCGAGCACGACGACCAGGACGACCGCCGTCCAGACGATCTTCTTGGTGCGGCTCATCGGAGGGGGTTCGGAGTTCAGGTCGGGCGGCAGGCTGTCCGGGCTCATGCTTTTTCCGTTGGGATTGACGAGGTACTGTGACCTGGAAACGGTCGCGGGGTTGCAGGCGGCGGCACTGTGACAGCAGCCCGCAACGGAGGGTAGTTAAATCGACGCACCGTCAACGAGTGTTTAGCTGAAAACATTTAATGTCGAGAGGGCACAAGAATCCATGTCAGCGCGGCGACGCCCCCCGAGACGGTCGCACGCCTGTGAGGAGCTCGAGCGAGAAATTTCCCAGCAGCATCGCGAGGATGCCGCCGCGGCTGGTTTGGGCCACTCCATAGCCTCATGGCCACGCCTCGCCAGGTTGCAAACCCTGAACCTGGAAGTATGGCCGCGGTATTGCCATCCAGCAACTACCCGGAGTGCAATGCACAACGCCGACGCCCGCCGGCGCCCGGCGACGTTCAGCCGATGGCCGGCCGGGCGCGCCCTGGCCGAGGCATCAAACGCTCAGTGTCGTGCCCGTCACCCTCAGAAGTCCTGCGAGATCCCTCCAAAGAAGCCGCGCGGTGCGCCGTACTGAGGCAGGAACACCCCGACGCCGGTGCCGCTGCGGATCTCGTACTCCTTATTCAGGAGGTTGATGATGTCGAAGCGCACCGTCAGAGGACCCGCGGCGTCCTGGAAGTCGTGCGTCACCCCGAAGTTCCACGTGGTGTAGCTCGGGGTGTGATCGCCGTTGGGGATGTTCACCCCGTAGGGCACCGTGGGACCGGGTGCCACGAGCTGAAGGTTGTCGCGCAGACCGGTGCCGAACAACATGTCGAGGCTGAAGCGCGTGGCGAGCCACTGATAGGCCACGCCGCCGGACGCGGACACCCGCTCCTCGTGATCGAGGTGAATGTAATTGTCCTCGATATAGGCCAGCTGCTGGGCGGTAAAGCTGAACTGCGAGGACTCCACGTCCTTGCCATCGGCGGTCTGAAAGGCCAGGTTGCCATAGGCCGAGAGGTTGCGGTAGTCGTAGTCGGACGTGAGCTCCAGCCCCGCGATCCTGCCGAAGCGATAGTTGAACGGCGTCAGCACGATCGGCGCGCCGAACTGCCCCTCGTCGATGAGGTTCTGCGACTGCTCGTAGTAGCTGTCCACGCCGAGCGTCAGTGCGCGATCGAGCAGTTTCTGCTGCACGCCGAAGTCGTAGTAGTTGGCGCGCTCGGCGATCGGCGCGGTGTCTTTCGAGACCGCCCCGGGCGGGGCCGCGGTGGTATTGGCGAACTCGGTGAAGGTCTCGGTGCCCACCAGCTCGAAGGGCGGCGGGGTGAAGTAGCGCGAGTAGCCGCCGTGTACGGTGGTGTCCGGCAGCGGCAGCCACACCACGTTCAGGCGCGGGCTGAGCTGGCTGCCGCTCGAGTAGGCATGGTAGGCGTCGAACCGCAGCCCATAATTGACCGTGAAGTTGGACAGCGCCTTCCATTCATCCTGCAGGTACACGCTCTCGATGTACTGCGTCTCATCGCCGTTGTCGATGAGTGTCTCGGGGACATCGCTGGTTGGCACGCCGACCGGATAGAAGAAGGCGTTCTGGGTCAGCGGGTTCGGCGTCGGATCGACCGGCAGCACCTGCGAGGTGGTGTCGCTGATGGAGGCGTCGTGCTGCAGGTAGAACCCGGCGCGCAGCGTATGGCTGGCCGTGAGCGTGTAGGCGCTGTCGGTCTGCCACGCGAAGGCGGTATCGCTCTTGAAGGCGTTCTGTGCGATGCCGTTGTAGAGCAGGTCGCCGGTCCAGTCGGGCTCGAAATCCAGGCTCGTGTAGCGGCCGGACAGCGAGCTCTGCCAGTTGAGCGCCCCGGCCGAGTGCTGCCAGCTGAGGATCGCGTATTGGGTGACCTCATGCTGATTCTCGTTGAGGTCCGCGCTCGGGTAGCAGCCCTCGGGCGTCGAGCAGTCGCTGTCGGGGTACGGATCATTTACGACGGACAGTCCATCGCCCGGTTCCTCGCCGTGGATGTCCGGGACCTGGAACTGCTCGTTGGAGGTGCCGAGGATGAGCGAGATCCGGTTGTCCGGGTCGAGTATGTCTTCGAAGTAGCTGAGGCCGTGCCACTGCGTCGAGTGATCGTGCAGCGGGTTGGGACTGGCGTCTGGCGACTCGATGCCGAGGTCATTGCGCAGCATGTCCGCGGAGACGAAGTAGCTGAAGGGGCCGGAGCTGCCGCCGTACCAGCCCGAGGGCTCGACGGTGTCGTGACTGCCGCCGTAGACCGAAACCGTGCCGCCGGGCTGCAGCAGCCCCGCCTTGGTCGTGATGTCGATGACGCCGGCGGTGCGTAGGCCGTATTCGGCCGGCAGCGCCCCGGTGATGAGGTTCATCGATGAGACGATGCGCGGATCGAGCGTCTGGCTGAAAACACTGATCCCTTCGGGCAGGATGATGCCGTTGAGGCGGTACTGCAGGTCGTTGTGGTCGCCACGCACATGGATCTG
Source organism: Gammaproteobacteria bacterium (assembly GCA_030038755.1). Taxonomy (GTDB): domain Bacteria; phylum Pseudomonadota; class Gammaproteobacteria; order Steroidobacterales; family Steroidobacteraceae; genus FEN-1191. The sequence continues at coordinate 4,190 of JASHSK010000288.1, read as the reverse complement.
CCCGAAGGAGTCCTGCACCACGTCCGGCGCCTGCAGCAGGACCTGGTTCATCTGCACATTCGCGCCGCCGGGCAGGGCGGCGATGGCCGCAGAGCTGATCGTGTCCATCGACGCGCCGGTCTGTGTCTCGATCTGCGAGCGCTCGAGGTTCAGCCGCTCGGCGGTGACCACCACCTCGGGCAGGGCGCTCTGGCCGGAGCTGCCGGCCTTGCCCGTGGTGCCTGAGGTCGGGGCCGTGCCCGGGCTGGTGGAACTGGAGCCGGTCGCGCCCTGGCTCGAGGCGCTCGCGGCGCCGTGATCCGCGCTGCCGCCATCGCCGCCCTGCGCGGCGGCTATCGCGGGCAACATCGCCGCCGGCAGCATCACTGCGAGCAGCAGCGACGCGCACAGCGCGCCTGTCGTGGGTATGTTGGGCTCGTGAGAAAGCATCTGGCTGATCTCCGTGAAAGCGGCGAGCGGGCACGCACCATTGCCATGGCGCGCGCTCATCGATGGGCAGGCCCGCGGGTGCGGGCGGGGAGATCTCAGCCGATGGGAGGACCGCGCGCGTCGTAGGACGCGGCGGTGTAGAGGGTCACCTGTCCGGGGTGGGCCGGAGAGCGATAACCGCAGTAGCGGGGCGCCGGCGGTGTGACCGGACGCGTCGCGGCAGGGGGACCAGCGGTGCTGGCCGCATACAGGCACAGCAGGCAGTGGATATCGGTCTGATTCTGCCCGGTGAGCTCATCCCTGTGATAGTGCGCAGCCTGCGCGATGCCCGCGAACAGAACCGCAACGGCGAGCAGGAAGGCGATATGCCGACGCGCCCGCGCCCGTGAGAACAGGCGCGGCAAGAGGGGGTGCGGGGGGGAGTCCATGCGCTGCCGGCGGTTCGGCGATCACCTCTTGAAGCGTCGCGATAGAGTCACTGCGCTCCTGCGCGCTGTCAAGTGCTCATGTCCCGCCGCCGGGGAGGTCCCGCTGCCGGGAGGTGTCGCTGCTGGGAGGTGTTCGCTGCCGGGAGGTGTTCGCTGCCGGGGGGGTCGCATATGCGACCTGCCACCACCGTATCGGCGTGCGACCGATTGCCAGCGCTGCCGTTCACGGGCAGTCTTGCACGGCATGCCGTGCTGCGCGCGCGGTTTTCAGCGCGGCGTGCCGCACGTTCCGTCTCACGACACGTTCCGTCTCACGAGCCGACTTCGAGGTGCCTATCATGCCTGGCGCAACCAGCTTCGATGCGCGTGAGCGGCGCTTCCCGAACGTGGGGGCGCTGATGCAGACGCTGGCGGGTGACATCGTCACCTCGTTGCAGAACGGCCTGGCGGGCGGGCGGGGCGCGAGCCTCGTCGTGCCGGGTGGTCACACACCCACACCGCTGTTTGATCGCCTGTCGGAGGCGGAGCTGGATTGGCCGAATGTCTGGGTGACGCTCACCGACGAGCGCTGGGTGGACGCTCAGAGCAGCGCGAGCAACGAGCGGTTGGTGCGCGACCACCTGCTGCGCAACGCCGCCGAGCATGCGAACTTCGTCGGACTGAAGAATGCGCAGCCGGACCCGCATGCCGGCGCGAGCGCGAGCTGGTCGGCCGTCGCGGAGCTGCCGCGACCGTTCGACTTCGTGCTGCTCGGTATGGGAGACGACGGCCACATCGCCTCGCTGTTTCCCGACTCCCCCGGACTGGCCGCGGCGATGGATCTGACGGCCGCTCCCGGCTGTGTGGGTATGACGGCGCCGTCGTCGCCGCGTGCACGCCTGAGCCTGAACCTGCGCGCGCTGCTCGATTCGCGCCGCATTGCCCTGCTGATCGTCGGGCAGGCCAAGTGGGCGACCTATGAACGGGCACGTGCGCGTGGACCGGCCGTCGACATGCCGGTGCGCGCGCTGCTCGCGCAGCAGAACGTGCCGCTGTCGATCTACTGGTCGCCCTGAGGGGCCTGTCCGGCAGCGGGGGGGCTCAGGCGCGACCGAGATTTCGCGCGCCGGGTGCTCCGAAGCGCGCAGCCTTGGGTCCGTAGACCGCCGGTGGCGGGCTGCCGCGCAGCTGGCCGAGCATCTGCTGCACGCGACCGAGCTTGACGGTCACGATCGCGCCGTTGCGGTCGTTGAGCTGCTTGCAGCGGTGCGCGACCTGCAGGTTCGATTGCCACAGACGCTTGAGCGAACCGTCCGTATCCGCCCAGTCGAACAGACGTTGCAGCGCCGGGGCGCCGCTGCCAAAGGACAGCATGCGGCACAGATCCAGGCGCTCGGCGTCCAGCCGCGTGAGCCGCTCGACGCACCCGTGGCGTGCGCCGCCGATGTTCTGAATCGCCGCGACATCCTCGCTCTGCAGAATCTGCGTCTCGCGCTCGAGCAGCCGCTCGAGATCGCTCAGCAGCTGTGCCTCCTCGGAGAGGATGCGGCGCAGGTGCGGCTGAATCTCGGTGGGCCGCGCGCTCATGACCCGGACCCGGCCAGATCCTGCTCGAACTGCAGCATGCGACCCGCGATCCGACCGGGGTCGACGCTGTAGCTGCCGTTGGCGATCGCCTGCTGCAGCGTCGCGACGCGCCCGGTATCCACGTCCGGCGACGCCTCGACAGCCTGCGACAGCGAGGCGAGCGCTCGCGCCGAGTCAGTGATGTGCACGCTGTCGGCACCGGACCCGGCGCTCGACCCGGAGCCGGACGTCGTCGAATCGACAGGTTTGCCGCCGCGGACGGGCTCGAGCGAGCCGCCGCCGGCACCGATCGATCCGCCGTCAACGTCCTTGATGCGACTTGGCACTGAACTCTCCTGCGCTCCTCGAGGGCTCTATCGGCCGGCCGGCGTCAAACTTTAGGCGCTGGCGAAAGCTGCCCGAGTGGTCATAACGGCGTCTCCACGACGCTGTCGGAACGCACTATCCCCTCGACGATGCGCTGTGAGGACAGGTTCTGCACGCGGATATGGTCGGAGGCGCGACCATCGCTGAGCGCGATCCCGGCTGCCCGAACTTCGACCCCCGCGCCGCGTGCCACCAGCACGACCTGCTGGCCGCGCCGGATCAGAGGCGCCGGGGCCAGCGCATCGATGCTGAGCGGCTCGCCCGCGGACAGTGGACGGCGCAGCCGCTGGCCCTCGAGGGCGGCGGCCGTGCTGGGGTAGTTCGCGCGTAGCCCCGGCACGTGCCGGGTCTGCAGTTGAAAATCGGCCGCGGTGAGCACGGCGTCGCGCGGCAGGGCGTAGCGCGCCGTCAGCACCGGGGCGACCGATTCCACCGTGATGCTCGTGTAGATGGTCCAGCGCACCGAGCCGGCGCAGCGCACCCCGACGGTGGTCTGCGGCTGGATCTGTTCATCGCCGGTGACGAAAGCCTCGAGCGGCTGATCGCAGGCCGGCAGCCGCAGGCGCGCATCGAACGGCGCGGGCGTCAGCAGCAAAGAGGCGGCGCCGCTGCCGGCCAGTGCACGCACCGCCTGCATGGCTGCGCGGGCGATCACGCGCCCATCGATACTCGGCAGCGCGCGGTCGCCACCCCCACGCTGCAGCGTCGCGGCGTGCGCGGGTGTGGCTACGAGAGTCAGAACGGGGGCGAGCAACGCTGCGCCTGCGAGCCCTGCCATCAGCGTCAGCAGTGGAGCGAGCAGCAAAGCGAGCGCAGTGGTGCAGCGCGCGCGGGCGCGGCGCGTCACCGGGCCGCGGCGGGTGGACCTATGGTTCATGTCTGCCAGGGAGCAAGGGCTGTGCCAGCGCCGTGCGACGGATTTATGACGCTCAAGATCGCACGCCATGTGCCGATGAGCACTGCCGGCGACCTCGCAAGCGCGCGAAGATGATGACATGACGCGCGCGCGGGCGCGGCGCGCGCCGCAGGGAGGCCGCCGGCGGAAAATGCTGGCCTGCGGGCGGCAAACGCTTGCCGCCGGCGGCTGCGCCGCGTGCCGCGTAAGGCGACTGTTGTCACAGAAATCCGGGAGGGTGGGGATGCCTCACTGCCGTGGCATGCCGATTGCTCCCTCGTGCCTCGACGATCAACCCGATCGACCGACGCGAGGCATGCGATGCAATCGGTTCTGGACGCCTATCTCGGCGTACACGCACAGGCGCTGGCGCTCGAAGCGCGCCGCACTGACGTGCTGGCTGCGAATCTCGCGAACGTCGATACACCCAACTACAAGGCGCGCGATCTGGACTTCAAGGCGGCGATGGCCGCGGCGAGCGGGCAGACCGATGGCGCGACGCTCGG
>JASHSK010000036.1 GCA_030038755.1 Gammaproteobacteria bacterium | reverse complement strand
GAGGCGGGGCCGGAGGCGGCGCGGGCCATCATGCGCCAGGACGACGACTTCAGCTTCGTGCGCAATCACCTCACGCGTGCGCTCGCATCGCAGATGGGGCTGTTCCAGTTCCGCCGGCAGGACAACGGCCAGGTGCGTGTACAGGCCGAGGACATCGACGAGCTGCGCGAGAGCCTGCTGGTGGAGAAGTACAACTTCGGCGCGCCGCGCATCGCCGTGAGCGAGCTGCGCAATGACGGCACGCTGGTGCTGCAGCATCAGAGCGGCATCGACGGGCGGGGCCTGGACGTGGAACGCGCGCGCCATGTGCTGGAGTACGTACAGCGCGTGTGGCGCCGCCCGGTGCAGGTGATCACCGTGGATGCGGCCTCGCAGAGCCTGCAGCTGTCCGCCGGCAATTCCTGAGGGCCGCTGCGGGCCGCCAGGCCGGCGGCGCCCGTCGCTACGCCAGCGGCTCGACGTCGTGGAAGTGGCGGTAGTCGAAATGATCCACGCCGTTCTCGTCGGTACTGAGGATATCCGCGAAGCTGTAGTTCCAGCGCAGCCTGTCCGGCTCGTAGCGGGTGCGCGCCATGATCGTCTGACCCGTGGTCTCGTCGGTGCCGCTGATGGTCAGCAGCAGGAACGCGCGCGATGCGCGCAGCGTCTGCGCGCTCGCTTCGTACAGCGGGCTCGCGGCGTCGATGACATGCAGCAGCGTCCAGCCGAACAGAAACATCGGGTGCTGGCTGCGCCGCAGCGTCAGGTCGTGGATGCGGCGGATCGGGTAGCCCTCAACGGTGGTCTCGTCCCTGAACATGCGTAGCTGTGCCCGCGCCTCCATCACGATGTTCTGGCGCGCGTTGGCGCAGCGGAGCATGAGCGTCGGCTTCCCATCGATCGGGCGGATCACTGCATAGCGGGCGAACATGAAGCGCGCGGTGGGGCGCGAAAAGCGCGCGAACGTCATCCCGGTGATCAGCGCAAGACTGGTGAGGCCGACGAAGTTCTCGAGCGTGGCGATGCCGTGGGCGAACACGGTCTGCGGATGCATGTCCCCGTAGCCGACCGTGGCGAAGGTCTCGACACTGAAGAAGAACAGGCCCCAATAGCCCGGCGGATCGAGGTTTGCGACGTCGCCGGGCTGCAGCGCATACACCAGGCCGAACAGCAGGTTGAAGGTGACGAAGAATCCCGCGAAGGCCGCGAACAGCTGCGGCCACCCGACGGTCATGAAGAAGTGGTACAGGTCGTGCCACAACCCGTGCGGCAGACCGTGCGTGATGAACTCCCGGCTCGACAGGTCCGACTGGCGGACACGGATGCGGCGCTGCATCGCGGGAGTCTAGCACTGCGCAGCACCAGCCCCGTGCCGGCCCCGGTCCAGTGCCGGTCCCGTGCCGACCCCGTCGATCGTGTGCCGATCGCGTGGCGATCCCGTGCGATCCCGTGCGATCCCGTGCCGATCCCGTGCCGGTCTGCCGGCGGCCCGGTGCGCCGGCGGAGCGCTCACCGCAGGCTGCGCCAGGCGTGCTGCCACGCCGGCCAGTCGGTCAGGGCGACGAACGCCAGCCCCGCCACCGCGCCGTCGAAGTGTGCTTCGTGATTGATGCGGCCGAAAGGGTGGCGGGCCGCGTACCAGGAATAGGCCAGATACAGCAGCGCGAACAGCGGTGCGGGAATGGGCAGCGGCAGCAGAATGAGCTCCACCGACATGTGCGGGAAATACACGATCGTCGCAAACAGTACCGCGAGCACCGCACCGGAGGCTCCCAGACAGGCATAGTCCGGCTCGTGGCGATGCTTGAAATAGGTGCCGGCATTGCTGGCGATGAGCCCGACGAGGTACAGCGCCACGAAACGTTCACTGCCGATCACGCGCTGCAGGGCAAAGGCGAAGAACCAATAGGACAGGGCATTGAACAGCAGGTGCCCGATGCCGGCGTGCACGAGGCCGTTGGTGAGTGCGGTCCAGTACTGGCGGCGCGGCAGGAACCAATACGGCCGGAACAGGTTCCAGGCGATGAGCCGCGGCCAGGCAAGGCCGGCCAGACTCACCGCCACGGTCAGAGCCAGGATCGCCTGTGCAGCCACCCGCGTTCGCGGCCGCCGTCAGGCCGCGCTCTCGGCGCGGGCACTCTCGGCGCGGGAAAGGGCCGCTCGCATGCGCGGAGTATTGTGCCTGCGATCCGCGGAGTTGTCCTGCCGGAGTCTATAAAATTTGCAAACGAGCGTGCGCGGCAGCCTGGCGCTGACCGCGCGCACCCGCCGTGCGCGCGGCCGATGTGCAGCGCGGCCTTCAGAGCCGCGCCCATCGCAACGCAGGAGTGAAAAGCATGCGGCGGCCCGGCTATGCTTGTCCTCGTGAACAGAACGCGACGCGGCCGCCGCGACGACGTCGCCGGCGCGCTGCGCTATCACAGCGAAGAACGCTTCCGGCTGCTGGTCGAGTCCGTCAAGGACTACGCGATCTTCATGCTCGACAGCGACGGCATCATCGTCAGCTGGAACGCCGGCGCCGAGCGCATCACCGGCTACCCGGCCGCCGAGGCGGTCGGGACGCACTTCTCGCGCTTCTATACACCCGAGGCACGCGAGACGCGCTGGCCGGAGCAGGAGCTGGCGGCCGCTGCGCGCAGCGGCCGTACCGAGGATGAGAGCTGGCGCTGCGGGCGTGGCGGCGAGCGCTTCTGGGCGCACACCGTGATCACGGCGCTGCGCGAGGCGGTGCCGCCCGACGGGGCAGGCGCAGCGGGCGATGGGACAGGTGCGAGCGGCGACATGTCCGGCGCGCTGCGCGGTTATGCCGTCACCTTCCGCGATCTGTCCGAGCGCCGCCGTCAGGACGAGCAGCTCGCGCACAACGAGGAGCGGCTGCGAGCGCTGATCGCGAGCGTACGCGACTACGCGATCATCATGCTCGATCCCAACGGCATCGTCGTGAGCTGGAGCGAGGGTGCGGAGCTGATCGAGGGCTATCGCGCCGAGGAGATCATCGGGGCGCACTTCTCGCGCTTCTTTCCGGTCGAGGCGATCCATCGCGGCTGGCCGGAGCACGAGCTGCGCGTGGCGGCCATCGAAGGTCGCTTCGAGGATGAAAACTGGCGCGTGCGCAAGGATGGCAGCCGCTACTGGGCAAACGTCGTCATCACGGCACTGCGGGATCGCAACGCGCGCCTGGTCGGCTTCTGCAAGATCACCCGCGACCTGAGCGAGCGCCGCCGCCAGGAGCAGGCGCTGCGCGAGAGCCAGGAGCGCTTCCGCCTGTTGATCGAGAGCGTCGAGGAGTATGCGATCTACATGCTCGACGCCAACGGGCACATCATGAGCTGGAACGCCGGTGCGCAGTCCATGCTCGGCTTCGAGTCCGCGGAGATCATCGGCAAGCACTTCTCGCGCTTCTATCTTTCGGAGGAAATTCATGCCGGCAAGCCCTGGCAGCAGCTCGAGGCTGCACGGCTGCACGGCCGCCTGGAGCTCGAGGGGCCGAGGGTGCGCAAGGACGGCACGGCCTTCAGCGCCCAGGTGCTGATCGCGCCGGCACACGACAGCGAGGGTCGGCTGCGCGGCTACTCGCACATCACGCACGACCTGACGCGCCAGCGTCACATGCGCGCGCTGGAGGATTCCGGGCGGCGCATGAAGGAGTTCCTGGCGGTACTCAGCCACGAGCTGCGCAATCCTCTCGCGCCCATCCGCCATGCGGTGGCGCTGCTGGGGCGCGGCCCACCCGATGCGCAGAACGTCGAGCGGCTGAGCGGCCTCGTCGATCGGCAGCTCTCGCACCTCACCCGCGTCGTCGATGACCTGCTGGACGTGAGCCGCATCGTCCATGGCGTGATCACGATCGAGCGGCAGCCCGTGGAACTGTCGGTTGCGGTGGCGCGCTCGCTGGAGGTCGTCGCGCCGCTGATCCACGAGCGTGAGCAGGAGTTGCATGTCGCGCCATTCGACGCGTCATTGGCGGTGGAGGGAGATCTGGTGCGCCTCACCCAGGTGCTCACGAACCTGCTCGACAACGCCGCCCGCTACACGCCGCGGGGCGGGCACATTCATCTGGCCGTGCGGCGCGCCGCGGATGAGGTGCAGATCAGTGTGCGTGACAGCGGGCGCGGCATCAGTGCGGAGCGGCTGGAGAGCGTGTTTGATTTTTTTGCGCAGGCGGGCCGCATGGTCGAGGGCGCGGAGGGCGGCCTGGGCGTCGGGCTTGGCCTCACGCGTCGCCTGGTGGAGCTGCACGGGGGCAGCGTCATCGCGCACAGCGAAGGAGCCGGTCGCGGCGCGCTGTTTCTCGTGACGCTGCCGCTGTATTCGGGCGCTGCGCACAAGGCGGGCACGCCCCAGCAGTCGTCCGCGTGCTCGCCGGCCGCTCCCTCCAGGCGGGTGCTCGTGGTCGACGACAATGTGGATTCTGCCACCAGCCTGACGATGCTGCTGACGGCGATGGGCCTGCAGGCCGAGAGCGCGCAGGACGGCGTCGAGGCACTCGAGGCAGCCGCGCGCTTCGCGCCCGACACCGTGCTGCTGGACATCGGGCTGCCGCGTCTGAATGGCTACGAAGTTGCCCGCCGGCTACGCGAGGGTGGTGGGGCAGGAGGGACGCGGTTGCTGCTCGTGGCTCTGACCGGCTGGGGTCAGGAAGAGGACCGCGAGCGTGCCCGTGCGGCCGGATTCGATCATCACCTGGTCAAGCCGGTGGATCTGGGGCAGCTCGCACGCATCCTCGGCACGGGAGCCGCCACGGCCCCGCAGGGGCTGGCCTACTGAGACGCCTGCGGCTCGCTGCCCGGGTGGCTGTCCTGCAGCGGGAAGGTGCGTGCCCCGCCCGCCTGCGGAGTGGCCGCATCAGCCGCCGGCGGGCCCGCCGCCGCGCCATTCGGACCGCTCGCGGCGGCCTGCGCGGACTGCGGCGGCGTTGCCTGTCCACCACCGGTACCCGCCAGGACGGTCGAGATGAAGCGCTGCGCGGCAGGCGACTGCGTGCTGACCTGGCCGCTGGTGATCATGTCGGTGCTGACGGCGCCCGAGCCGTAGAAAGCGCGATTTGCCGGGCGGTCGAAGGCGAGCACCGTACCGTCCAGGGCCACGCCGGCGAACAGCCCGCGCGAGCGCGAGTACGAATAGATCTCGGCCTGGATGCCCGCCTCGGCCTCGCCCTGACGACCCACCGGGCCTGCGGCCACGGAGGCGTCCACCCCCAGGGTGAACTTGCCGCGCGCGAAGTTCTGCACGCTGCGCTGCGTGACGAACACGAGCACCACGTCCGTGGAGGTCGCGCCGATCTGCCAACCAACGCTGCCGCCGGCGAGCGTGATGAAGATCGGATCACTGAAGCGCCCCTGTGCGTTGCGCACCGTGAGCACGCCGTTGCCGTAGCGGCCGCCGAACAGGAAAGCTCCCTTGAGCACGTCGGGAATCACCGCCACCCCGTAGGCCCGCTGCATGAGCCAGCCGGGTATGTTCTGATCGGGAGTGGAGCGCAGCATGTCCAGCACTTCGGTGGCCGTCGCCAGGCGGGCCTCCTCGCGCGACTGGGGAGCCTGCTGCGCCAGCGAGCGCTCCAGGGGCAGGGCACCTGCTGCGACACACAGCAAGGCCGACAGCAACAGACTTCGATTCATTTTCGCCTCCGGCCGGCTGGGCCCAGTGGCGCATGATCCGTCAGTACCAGAAGGAAATAAAGAACTCCGCGACGGTGGCGTCGAGGGTATAGAGCGGCTCGCTGCCGGGCTTGTAGTTGGTATCCAACACGTCGCGGAAGTCCTGGTAGTCGATGATCATGCGCTCGACGTCCAGGTTCACCGAGCCCTTGTCGACCCAGCGCGGCCAACTGGGATGGAACTCGTAGGCGGCGCCCAGCTCACCGGTGATGCTGTGGAACTGCGCCAGCTCGCGGTCACGCGCCATGAAGTTCTGCGAGTTCTCGTAGGGGAACAGGTCGCTGTAGAAGGTGGCGTGGCCCTGCCAGTAGTAGCGCACCGAGCCGCTGAAGGTCCAGTCGTTGAAGGCGCTTTGCGTGTAGCCGCCTTCCACCGTGTTGGCCACGATCCCCCAGGTATCGCTGAAGAAGCGATAGCTGCCGTCCAGGGCCGCGTGGATGGGCAGGTAATACTTGATCTGCACGGAGGCGGCATTGGTCGTGCGTGTATTCGGATACTTTTCCGGCTCGTAGCTGTAGCCGCGCGCCACCAGCGGGTCGATGAAGCGCACCGAGCGGTAGGGGCTGTGCAGGTAGCCCTCGCTCGTGTCGGTCTCGAAATTGAGGCCGAGTAGCGTATTGCGGGTCAGCACCTGCGAGAGGCCGACGGTGTAATTTTTCCGGTCGGCATCGGCGCGGAACGGCTGCACGACGCCCTTGTCCACCTTGCCCACCACGTCCCAGCCCTGCGTGTAGCCGAAATTCACGGTGGTCAGATCGCCGAACATGCTCTGGCTGACGTTGAAGAATGCGGTCTTCGAGTTGTAATCCGGTTCGATGCTGCTGATGTAGCCCGCGCTGTAGAGAGTATTGCCGTGCAGGTAGTCAACCCCGAAGTTCTGCTGCACGCGACGCTCTTTATAGGGACTCGCCTGCGTGACCACATCGATCGAGGCGCTCGAGATCATGTCCAGGTAGTATTGATAGGAGAGCGAGACGGAGTCGCCGATCTTCTTGCGGATCAGCACCGACGGACCCTGCACGGTGATGCCGCCGCCGTCGAAGAAGTGATACAGCAGATCGGTGCGGTCGTCCGGCAGCACGTCGGCGCGCCCCACCGCGATGACGGCGAAGGCGATCGCGGGCAGCCAACGCCAGAAACCGTAGCGCCTCATGGTGACTGCGGGACCTTGGCGCCGGGCACTGGCTAGTTGCAGCCGCAGCCGCCGCCGACGCTGCCGCTCGCCCCGCGGGCACCTTCGCGCACCTCGAAGACGTGCTCGACGTAGGTGCTGGCGATCGGATCACGGTCGAAGGACATGATCGGGTCGGCGAGGTGCTCTCGCTCGTAGGGCTTCACCCACGGCTGCACCTGGCAGCCGGCGAGCAGCGCCGCGGCGAGCAGCGCCGCAGCCATCGTCAGGCCAGCGGCTGCGCGGCGGGCCCCGGCTGTGCGGTGGGCCCCGGCTGTGCGGTGGGCCCCGGCCCGCAACGGAGGCTGCTGCGTCTCGCTGTGGCTCGGGCAGTGACTCACGGCGCTCATTCCTGTGTGAGTGCCCGAATCTGATTGAGGTACTCGCCCTCATCCCCGGGCTTGTACCCGTGGTGCACATAGGCGATCTTGCCGTCGCGACTCACAATGATGGTGCTGGGCATTCCGGAGACCTCATAGAGCTGGCTGACCGTGCTCTTGGGATCGAACAGGATCGGGAAGGACACCGGGGTGCCCTTCAGGAACTTCTCCGCGTCGCTCGCGTTGGGCTCGACGTTGACGCCGATCAACGTGAAGCCGGCCGCCTGGTAGGAGCGATACAACTGGTCGAGGATCGGCATCTCCTGGCGGCACGGCCCGCACCAGCTCGCCCAGAAATTGATCAGCACAACCTGTCCCTTCAGGTCCGCAAGCGCGATCGGCTTGCCGGTGGAGGAGTTGAGCACGAAGGTCGGCGCGGCCGCTCCCGGGGCGATGTCGCCCGCGAGCACCGTCGCCGGCAGCAGCGGCAGACCGGCGATCAGGATGCCGAGCAGCCTGACTCTGCGACTGGCCCTGGCCCTGAGCGCCGTCCTCACCATGGGATGATCACTGGTTGTCATGATTGCCTCCGTTCGATGTGGCGGCGAGCCGGTACGCGTGTCGCTAGAAGAACACGCTGATACCGACCGTCGCCTGCAGATTGTTCGTCAGCCGATAGACACTGAAGATGTCGTCGCGGAACACGAGGTCCTGCACGTCGACGTGCAGGGAGAGCCAATCGGTCGGCAGCACGCGGAATCCGGCGCCGAAGTTCACCGTGAAGTTCTGTTCGCCCGCGAAGTCGACGCTGCCGATTCCGCCGATCATGTACAACGCACTCGTCATGGCCACAGTGTGACCGATGAAGATCTCACCGGGCAGCATGTTGTAACCCAGCGACAGGTTGTAATATGTGAAGCGCCTCTCAGCGTTGGAAAGCAGCTGCACGCCACCGCTGAGCAGCTCGTAGCTGGTCTCACCGGCACGCGATTGCCCGTAGCTGCCCTCGAAAAAGAAGTCCTCGGTGATGTGATAGTCGGCCTTGAGGCCCTGCACCGGCTGCGCACCGAAGTCTTCGATGGACAGGATCCCGTAGTAGGCGCCGAGCTCCACGTCGCGCGCGCCGATGTGCGGCACCGTGACGCTGCGCCGCTGAACCTGCGGCTGCACGATCACCGGCGACTCGTCGCCCGAATCGCCGCCCGCATCCCCGCCGTTGGCGCCGGCGCCGTTCGTGCCGCTGCTGCCGCCATTGCCGGCGCCGCCGGGGCTGCCGTTGTCGGTGCCGCCGGGGCTGCCGTTGTCGGTGACAGCGGGGCTGCCGTTGCCGCCTGTGCCATTACCGGCGCCCGGGGCGGCGGCGGTGCGCGCCGGCGGATGCGCAGCGCATCCGGTGCCCGCCAGCACGGCCGCGCCCAGTGCCGCGCTCAATAGAAGAATGCGAATCCGAGTCTCCATTCCGGATTGACCTCGTAGCTGTTGGTCTTGGTGATGACCACGTCGGTGCGGTATTCACCCCGCAGGAAGAAGCGCCGCGTGAGATACAGCCGCAATCCGCCGCCGGCGTAGGCCAGCTGGTCGTTGCGATCGATCGGTTGCACGAAGGTGGCCTTCGGCTCGGTGCGCGTAAACCCGGTGCCGAGCGTGACGAACGGGGAGACGCGCCACTGCGGCACGAACACGTGCGCGAGGCCGATGTCCACCAGGTAGCCGTCGGACACGTTGCCGAGGAACTGCGCCAGGTCGGCCTCGACCTTGAGGTTGTCGGTCAGCGACATGGCGGCGTAGGCGGAGATCAGCGTCGCGCCGGCGTACGCCCCGGCGAACACTCCTCCCTCCCAGCGGTGAGTCCGAAAGCCGCTGAGGGTGCCGGTGTCCACGGCGAAGGGCGTGCCGTCGGCCATCACGGTCAGCGACAGATCGTGCACCGAGGCCCACCCGAGGATGCCGCGCTCGGTGCGTACCTTGAACCAGTCGGTGCGGCGGAACAGCACGTCGACGGACTCGCCGCGTGCCACCACCTGGGTGACGGGAAAGCCGCGACCCGGGCCCGTGTGCAGCTCGAGGTACGGCTGCGTCACGAACAGCTGCAGCGGGGCTCGCCCGGCGCGCGCCGGCGCCGGTGCCAGTGCCAGGCACACCAGCGCCAGAGCGAGCAGGATCGCCAGCTCAGTCGACCGGAGCGTTGAACGGATTGTTGAAGTACTGGGCGCCAATGTCTACCCATTCTGACAGCAGCCGCAGCTCCGCCGGTGAGAGCAGACCCGCATGTGTGGCATCCGGATTGGTGAAGAATTGGAAGAAATGTGATGCGGCTGCATTTCCGGACACGAACTCGGCGTCGCGCTCCTGTGTGGTGGTCGTCTCTCCCGTGGTCGGGTCGACGCTCGTGACGCTGAAGGGGTTCATCAGCTGCTGGTAGGAGTTCTCCTGATTGGCGTTGGTCGCCGAAGCGCCGTCAGCCAGGTCCAGGTAGCCGGTCGCCAAGGTGCTGGCGGTGTGGCAGCTCGAGCAGGTGCCGGGGCCGGCGGTGCCGGGCGCCGTGCCGGTGGGGCAGGTGGGAGAGTTGGCCGAACGACACTTGTCCCACAACGGCTCGATGTTGCCGCTCACCGGGACCGTGGCGGTCATTGGCGGCGTGGTCGGGTAGTTGATCACCACGCGGCAGTCATCGCCGCCATCTCCGCCGCTGACGGCGCACTGTGTGGGCGTCGGAAACGGCGTGGTGAAGGTGGGATCGTCATAGGAGAGAGCGATCGGCTCGTTGCCGGTGCCGCCGCCGAACCACTGGTCGGTGAAGTCGACGTTGACGCTGAGAGTCGCGGCGCCGGGCGCCGGACCGGTACTGCCCGACTGAGCGCACTCGTAGAGCGTCTCGGCCATCGTGTAGCCGCTCTGGCAGGTCGCGACGCCGCTGGTGGTGCCCGGGAAGGGGGTACCCGCCGTCGCCCCGCTCCAGATCGAGGCGAACAGCGGCATCTGCGTGCTACCGGCCTGGGGGTTCGAGTTATGCGAGTAATAGCTCACACCGGCCGGCGGGTTCTGCTGGGAGGCCGGCAGGTGACAGCCGTTGCAGTCGAGCTCCTCACCGGGCTGCAGCTGCAGCCAGGCGGCGTGCGCGGGGAAGGCACGCCAGATGTAGCCGGTGGCGGCTCCGCTGACCACCTGCGCGTCCACGACATCGACCTGGAAGGCGATGTCGCTGGGCACGAACACGCGCACCGAGCCGTCCGGCTGGATCGGTACATAGCCTTCGATCTCGCGCATGTAGTTGCCGGCGGAGCCGAAGGCGGTGTTCTCGTCGAACTTCAGCGCCTCCTGACCGGTCGCCGCCTGCTGTGGCGGGATCGATACCGCCTTGACGATGCGCAGGAAGCGCGCCGGCTCCTGATCGGCCGCCGTCTGCGCCATGCCGGCGACGCCGCCGACGGCCGCGGCGTTGCACGACTCCCCGTTCTGCCCGTTGCAGGCGGCACCGTCCCAGTCATAGACGCTGCGAATGTCCAGCACGCCCTGCGGGTTGGTGGTCGTGCTGTAGCTGTCGGCGATGTAAGCCGGCGTCGAAGGGCGCGGCTGCAGCGACACGATGTCATCGACGAACACGCCCTCGGTCGGGGTGGTGATCGGCATGAAGGTGTTGCTCGAGGGATCGAACATCCAGGCGCTGTAGAGCACCGGGGCGGCCGTCAGCGCGGTGTTGGCGAGGTTGGTGCTGGTGCAGGGCATGATGGTGCCGGCCTTGTCCTGCAGGCGGCATTCGCTCCAGGTCACCAGGATGCGCCCGGTGCCATCCCACAGCGGGAAGGCCGAGGAGAAGCGCCCTCCCGGGGAGATGAGCGGCAGGTTGCCGGCGGCCTCGCAGCTGTTCATGCAAGCGGTCACCACGTCGTTCTGCGTGGCCGCCTGCTCGGCCACGGTGGTGGTGGAGTAACCGGCGTTGTTCGGGGTGTCGGGGTTGGCCTGGTTGTTCTCCAGGTAGCCGTTGACGTCGATGATGTCGAGATTGCCGCCCCAATCCGCGTCGGTGTAGGGGCGCACGAGCGCGAGCACCTGGCCGCCGGGCATCTCGCGCGCATCGGCGAACTCGACGGTGCAGTCCTCGCCCGCCGGGCAGCTCGTGGCGGCGCCCGGATTGGTGCTGACGGTTTCGTGGCTGCCGTAGCCGTACAGCAACTGGACGTTGGTGCCGTCCGGATTGGCCGTGTAGAGATGCATGGCGTCGTTGCCGTCGGTGTGATCCCAGCGCGTGAACATCACGCGGCCGTTCTGCAGCACCGTGGCGTCGATGTCGTGACTCTGGTTGAAGGTGATCTGATGCATGCCGCTGCCGTCGGCATTCATCACGTGCAGCTCGAATCCCGACTCGTCCAGGTCCTCGGTCTG
Source organism: Gammaproteobacteria bacterium (assembly GCA_030038755.1). Lineage (GTDB taxonomy): Bacteria > Pseudomonadota > Gammaproteobacteria > Steroidobacterales > Steroidobacteraceae > FEN-1191. The sequence goes on along the minus strand of JASHSK010000036.1, from coordinate 51 downwards.
CGCCTCGAACACCGGCTTGCCCTCGTTCAGCAGCACCGCCCCCGAGTCGAA
>JASHSK010000287.1 GCA_030038755.1 Gammaproteobacteria bacterium | reverse complement strand
GCGCGCGTGATAGTCGCTTCGCGGATGAATCTGCGCGCCAGCGCCGAGGGCATCAAGGTGGCGAAAAAGTCCGGCAGCAGCTTGTGGCCGATCAGGATGGGGCCGGGCATCTCCAGATCCAGTCCCGCATTGATGAAGGTCGCGTCGTGGGTCGCGCCCCAATCGGAGGTGACGAAACCGGTGAAGCCGAGCTGATCTCGCAGGATCTGCGTCAGCGTCTGTGCGTTGTCGCAGGCATACGGGCCGTTGACCTTGTTGTAGGAGCACATGATCGAGGCGACCCCGGCGCGCACGGCGGCGGCGAACGGCGCCACATACAGCTCGTGCAACGCCTGCGCTCCGACCGTCACGTCGGTGGCGCCGTCGTACGCCACGAAATGCTTGGCCTGCGCCATGACGTGCTGGCTCTGCGTGCCACGGATCTGCGCGGCGGCCATCTCGCCGGTGAGCAACGGATCCTCGCCGAAGGTGTTGTAGGCGCGACCGAACGTCGCGTCGCGATACAGATTGATGAACGGCTGCAGCACCACCTGTATACCGTGTGCGCGCGCGTCGCGGCCGATGACGACGCCGTTGTCGTAGGCGTCGGCGCGACTGAAGGTGGCCGCCAGTCCCATCGTGGCGGTCATGCCGGTGGACGGCACGCGGGTGAGCACACCGGGCGGCCCATCGGCCAGTCGCAGCGGGGGAATGCCCAGTCGCGGCAGGCCGGGCCAGTAGCCGGCCTGCCCCTGGCTGCTCGCCGCCGGCTCGGGGGCGCCGTGGGTGAGCGAGAGCTTCTCCGCGAGCGTCATCTGCTGCAGCAGGTGCTGCACGCGCGCATCCGGTGGCGGTTGTGCGAGTGCCGGGCGCAGGGCTGCTGCGCCCCCACCGAGCAGCACCAGCGCCAGCGTCGGGAGTGACAGCCGCGGCGGCATCAGACTGGCATCAGGCCGGCATCAGAGTGTGAGCCGACCGCGCGCGAGCTCGATGACCTCTCCGCCGACCGCGATGCCGCCCTGCGCATCCACGTGCAGGTACAGGGTCGAGGGCCGTCCGGTGTGCTCGCCCTGCGCGATCTGCAGGCGTTGCGGCCGCGGCCGGCCCATCGCCAGCCACCAACCGCCGAGATTCGCCGCAGCGGAGCCGGTGGCGGGGTCCTCGAGCACGGCCGGCCCCTGCGGAAAGAAGAAGCGCGCCAGGATGCTCTCGGGACCGGCCTGCGCGAACACGTAGGCCATGGATCGGCCGTCGCGGTTGGCAAGCGCGCCGAGCAGCTCGGGCCGCGGAGAGGCGCGTTCCACCGCCGCGGCACTCGAGAGCGGTACGACGAACTGCTCACCGCCGGCATCCACGCACAGCGGCCGCTCGGCCAGATCGGCGCACGATAGACCCAGGGCCTGCGCGAGCCGCTCGCGCCCCGGTTCTCCCTGAAACTCACCCGGCAGCTCCCGCGAGCCGCGCAGCTGCGTCGTGAGTGTCCAGCGCGGTCCCTCGGCGCTCACGGCGATGACACCGGCCTGCATCTGCAGCCGCAACGAGTCCCCGGCAATCCCGAGGCTGCGGCACACGCTGGCGCTGCCGAGCGTGGGATGGCCCGCAAAGCCGAGCTCGTAGCGCGGCGTGAAGATGCGCACACGCGCCTGCGCGGCGGGGATCGTCGGGGGCAGCAGGAACGTGGTTTCCGAGAGATTGAACTGCCGCGCGAGCTTCTGCATCAGCGCGTCGGAAAGACCCTCGCCGTCCTCGAACACGCACAGAGGATTGCCGCTGAGCGGCTCGCCATCGCGCGTGAAGACGTTGACGATGCGGTAATCGAGCGCCGGCATGCGAGTGTCAACGGTAGCCGCAGCGCGCGCCTGACGCAAACGGTGCGCGCCATGCGCCGTCAGCCGTCAGACTTTGGCTCACCGGAGTGCGCCTTATGCGGGCGCGTCTCGCGCTCGCGTCCCTGTCCGTGCTGTTGCGCTTCCCGCTCTGCCGCTTCGCGCTGGCGGCGCCGCTCCGGCCGCTCCACCGTGATCCACACCGCCAGGTCCCAGACGTTGTGGATGCCGATGATCACCAGCAGCAGCGCGGGTGGGCCGATCAGGTAGCCGGCGGCGAGCGCCAGGGCGGGCGGCGCGGACGCGGCGTCCAGCAGCAGTGCACCGCCCGCCGCCACGGCGGCATAGACCAGCAGCGGCAGAAAGCCGTTCCACAGCCAGTCTTCGGCGACCGGCACGTAATCGCGCCGGTCCATGCGATACATGCGCAGCAGCGTGCGCAGCGAATAGAGCGTCCCGGCGACGCCGCTCGCGAGCATGACGAGCCCCAGGCTCCAGGCCGTATGCCACGGAATGGTCGCCAGCGCGGTGATCCACAGTGCCGAGCTGAAATGAATCACCGTCGGGGTCACGAAGGTGCGCGTCCCCGACGGGTGACCCATGCCCGTCTCGGAGACCAGGGCGATGACGACGAACGTCAGCCCGGTGAGCCCTGCGGCAGCGGAGCCGACGATGACGTAGAAATCGTCCCAGCCAGCGAGCGCAGCGGCGGCCGACATGCATCCTCCTGCGATAGGTCCACGGCTTCGATCACCGCTCCGCCCAGGCAGCGGCCGGCTTCGTAGAGCACGGCGTACTGGCCGGGCGTGGCGGCCCGCTGTCCGGCCTCGAATGTCAGCAGTGCGCCGCCCCCGGCGAGCACGCGCACGTGCGCGCTCTGCAGCGGTTGTCGATGCCGCAGCCGCACCTGCGCCGGAAAACCGTCGGTGCGCGGCGCGGCCAGCCAGTTGATGCGGCCAATGCGCACGCGGTGCGCCTCCAGCCGCCGCTGCTCATGCCGCTGTACGACCCACAGCACATTGCGCCGCGGGTCCTTGCCGGCGACGTACCAGGGCTCGGCGGCGAAGCCGCGCAGCCCGCCGAGCGTCAGGCCGGCGCGCTGGCCGAGCGTATAGAACGGCAGGCCACGATGCTCGCCGAGCCGGCGGCCATCGAGCGTCTCGATGGGTCCGGGGCAGTGCGGCAGGTAGCGGGAGAGAAATTCGCCGAACGGCCTCTCGCCGATGAAGCAGATCCCGGTACTGTCGGGCTTGTCGTACACGCGCAGCCCCGCCCGGCGCGCCCGCTCGCGCACCTGCGGCTTGCGCAGCTCCCCGAGCGGCATCAGCACGCGCGCCAGCCGCGCGCGCTCGACGGCGTGCAGAAAATAGGATTGATCCTTTTCCTCATCGAGGGCCTGGTACAGCGCGGGCCCATCGTCGGCATCGAGGCGGCGCGCGTAATGGCCGGTGGCGAACCAGTCGGTGCCCAGCCGCAGCGCGTACTCGAGGCACAGGCCGAATTTGATCTCCCTATTACACGCCACGTCGGGGTTGGGTGTGCGGCCGGCGCGATACTCATCCAGGAAGTGACTGAACACCTGCTCGCGGTACTGCTCGCTGAAATTTACCCGGTGCAGCACGATCCCGAGCTCGCGCGCGATGGCGCGCGCATCCTGATAGTCCCGGGCGCTGGTGCAGTAGGCATCGTCCTCTTCCCAGTTGGACATGAACAGCCCCTGCACCTCATAGCCGGCCTCGAGCAGCAGCAGCGCCGCGACCGCCGAGTCGACGCCGCCGGAGAGCCCTACGACGACGCGCGCGCGCGGCGCACCGCGCGCGGCCGGTGTGCTCACATCCGCGGCAGGGCCGCCGACGTCCGGTATGCTCACATCCGCGGCAGGGCCGCCGCCGTCCGGTGTGCTCGCGTCCGCAGCCTGTGAGCTCACGACGGCAGCCCCTGGGCCTGTGCGACCGCGTCGAGGGGCAGGCGCCGGCCCGCGAGGTAGTCATCGATGCACCGCATGACCAGCGGCGTGCGCAGCTGCGCGGCTTGCGCGGCCAGCTCCACGCGCGACAGCCAGTGCGTGGCGATCACCGGTGGGTCGAGGCCGCGTCGCTCGTCGAGGCCCTCGACCGCGCCCGTGAAGGCGATGCGCAGGGTGCTATGGCCGCGGGGGCTGCGCCACAGGTACAGCCCGAGCAGCGACTCGGGTACGAAGTGCCAGGCCGTCTCCTCGAGCGTCTCGCGCACCACGGCGGCGAGCAGCGACTCGCCGTCCTCGACGTGGCCGGCCGGCTGGTTGATCACTACGCGCCCGTCGATGCGCTCCTCAACGAGCAGGAAGCGCCCCTCGCGCTCCACGATCGCCGCGACCGTGACATCGGGTTTCCAGGCCATGCGGAGAGGATAGCGCCCTCGCGCAGCCCCCGCAGCACGGCGATGGGGCGTCGGGCGTGCGCCGACTCAGCGTCGCGCGATCCGTACCTCGCGCTCTTCGCCGCCGCTGGCCTGCCAGATGGCGTCGAATTCCTGCAGGAACTGACGCGCGATCGGTGGGTTGTTGAAGCCGACGATGCCCTCGGCGCGGTCGGCGCGCAGCCGATAGACGATCGCGCGGTCATCGGCGATGCAGTACGCGGCCGCGAGTGCCTGGTATTGCGGGGCGCGCACCCGGATCTCCAGGTAGCTGGTGAGCCGGTGAGCCATCGCCAGGAAGTGGTTGGCGCCGCTGACCAGGCGCGCCTGGTCGCGCATCAGCACGCGCACCTTCGCGAAGCTGTGGCCGAGCACGAAGCGCTTGATGATGTCCAGGATCGGCGCCTGATCGTAGATATCCGGCTCGAGATCCGGCGTCATGATCGAGATCAGACGCTGCCCGCTCGCCGCCACAGTTTCCGTGGCCGTGCGGACCTCCTCGAGCGTCGTGAGCACGTGCAGCGTTTCGGGAGCCGTGACCGGCGCGCCGTCCGTCTCGGCGAGAACGCCGACGGGTGGCGCGTCCTCGAGCCCGAAGCTCGCCAGACGTGCCGAGGTCGTCCTCAGCTGGTTTCCCCTGCTCGCTGCCATCCGTTCGCGGTCCGCTAACTGCAAATGCAGTGCCGCACGATGGTAGAGACAGCGCTCCGAACGGATTGCCAACCCGGTCACAGTTATCGACCCGGCCCGCCGGTACTGGCTAACGAATCGGCAGCCGGTTGCCGCTCCCGCGCCGCACGGTCGCGCTCGGGCCCCCGTCAGCCCTCTTCGGCGAGGAATCTGCGCGTCAGCTCGGCGGCGAACCCGACATATTCTGCCGGGCGCAGGGCCGCGAGCCGCTGGCGCTGCGAATCGGGCAGGGGCAGGGCGGCGACCAGCTCGCGCAGCGCGAGCGCATCGACGGACTGGCCGCGCGTCAGGTCGCGCAGCCGCTCGTAGCCGCCGGCCACCCCGGCGGCGCGCAGCACGCTCTGCACGGCTTCGGCCAGCGTGGCATAGGAGTCCTCGAGGTCCGCGGCCAGACGTCGCGGGTCGGGGCTGATGCGCGAGAGCCCGCGCTGCAGCGCCTTCCAGCCGATGAAGGCGTGCGCCAGCGCCACGCCGAGGTTGCGCAGCACGGTGGAGTCGGTCAGGTCACGCTGCCAGCGCGAGATCGGCAGCTTGTCGGAGAAGAAGCGCAGCAGCGCATTGGCCACGCCGAGGTTGCCCTCGGCGTTCTCGAAGTCGATGGGATTGACCTTGTGAGGCATGGTGGAGGAGCCGACTTCTCCCGCCACCGTGCGCTGGCGCAGGTACCCGAGGGAGATGTAGCCCCACAGGTCGCGGCACAGATCGATGAGGATGACATTGACGGCGGCGCAGGCATCGCAGTAGGCCGCGATCCAGTCGTGCGGCTCGATCTGCGTCGTGTAGTCGTTGGGCGTGAGACCCTGAGCGCGCAGGAACTGCGCGCTCAGCGCCGGCCAGTCGACGTCGGGGCGCGCGAGGCGGTGCGCGTTGAAATTGCCGACCGCACCGTTCCACTTGCCGAGTACCTCCACGCTCTGCAGGCGCG
>JASHSK010000286.1 GCA_030038755.1 Gammaproteobacteria bacterium | reverse complement strand
GTCGCCGCGCGCACGCCGCCGCGCGCACGCCGCGGCGCATCGCAGCGCTCGCCCAGGGGACGCTTAAGTCCTTGAGCTTGCAGGCTTGCAGCGCGATTCTGCGCTTGACTATGATGCTGGCCTTTCGGGGAGGCCGCACAAGGGTGTGCGGCCAATGGCGCTGGTGCGAGGCGATGCACAGCGTGAGCCCATGCTGACGATCCGACTGGTACCCCATTGCTCGCTGACGCCCCGCGGCGCGCGGGCTTTCTTCTGCCTGGTCTGCGCGGTGTCGTTCACGGTCGCCATCACATTCGCGCTCAAGGGACTGTGGCCGATATTCCCGTTCGCGGGCCTGGAAATGCTGGTGCTGGGCTGGGCACTCGCGATCAGCATGCGCCGCCGGCATTACTCGCAGACCATCACCGTGAGCGAGGATCGCGTCGCAGTGCAGACCTGCTCGCCGGGTGGTCGCGAGCAGATCGAGTTTCCGCGGCACTGGGCACAGGTTAAACTGCACGGTGCTGACACGCGTTTGCACCCCAGCCGCCTGACGATTGAGTCGCATGGCCGCTCGTACGAGGTCGGTAACTTCCTGACCGAGCAGGAGCGGCAGGCCCTGGCCGTACGGCTGACGCGCTCGGTCGGCCGTATCAACGAGTCACCGCCGCTGGATTAGCGTCGAGCGACTCCTGGCCAGGACGAAAGACGAGACAGATGAAGATCAAACCGCGCCTACTGCTCGCGACGCTGGCAGGACTGTGTCCGCTGCTGGCCGCGCCCGCCGCACACGCCGCCTGGACGCTGAATCTGACCCCCGGCGTCGATCAGGTATCACGCGACATCTATGGCCTGCACATGCTGGCCTTCTGGTGGTGCGTGGCCATCGCGGTGGTCGTGTTCGGCGTCATGATCTATTCCATGGCGCGCTTCCGCCATTCGCGCGGCGTCGTGGCCGACACGGGCCTGACCCACAACACGCGCGTCGAGATCATCTGGACCACCATCCCGGTGCTGATCCTGATCAGCATGGCCGTGCCCGCGGCACGCGTGCTGGTGGAGACCACGGATGCCAGTGGCTCACAGATGGACATTCGCGTCACCGGTTACCAGTGGCGCTGGACCTATGAGTACGTCGGCACGGGCGTCAAGTTCGTGTCCTCGCTGGACCGCATGAGCGACGCGGCGCGGCAGCTCGGTTCCACCATCGATCCGTACTCGGTGCCGCACTACCTGCTGAACGTCGATCATCCGCTCGTGGTGCCCGCGGGCGTGAAGATTCGCGTGCTGGTGACCGGCGGAGACGTGATTCACTCCTGGTGGGTGCCGGACTTCGGCATCAAGAAGGACGCCATTCCGGGCTATGTCAACGAAGCCTGGTTCGATGTGGATCCCGACAAGCTCGGCACCTACCGAGGCCAGTGCGCCGAGCTTTGCGGCCGCGACCACGGGTTCATGCCCGTCGTCGTGAAGGTCGTGAGCAAGGCCGATTTTGCGACCTGGCTGAAGCAGCAGCAGGAGGCCGAGAAGACCCAGCCTCCCACCGCGGCCACGAGCACTTCGGCCTCGGCAGCCGCCCCCGCAGCGGCCCTGGCCGCTCCGTCCGGCTAGCCGCTCATCCCGCGACGTTCCGACCGGCAGCCCGACAGACAGGCATGACCCGATGTGAGCGATCCGAGATCCGCGAGATCAGATAGTCAAACAGTCCCCAGCGAGAGTCCCATGGCCAATACCGACAACGCCACGACGCACGCCGCGCTCACCGGTCACGAGGAGCATGACGCTCATGGCGAGCACGCCGGTCATGACGAGCACGCCGACCATGGCAAGCCGCACGGCTTCTGGCACCGCTGGCTGACGAGCACCAATCACAAGGACATCGGCACGATGTACCTGGTGTTCAGCTGCATCATGTTCTTCATCGGCGGCGCGCATGCGATGCTGATCCGCGCCGAGCTGTTCCATCCGGGGCTGCAGTTCTTCGATCCCGGGACCTTCAACACGCTGACGACCTATCACGGTCTGATCATGATCTTCGGGGCGATCATGCCGGCGTTCGTGGGGCTGGCCAACTGGATGGTGCCGATGATGGTCGGCGCACCCGACATGGCACTGCCGCGCATGAACAACTACAGCTTCTGGATCCTGCCGTTCGCGTTCGCGCTGCTGATCGGCTCGGAGTTCGTGCCCGGCGGCGGCGGCGGCACCGGCTGGACGATATACCCGCCCTTGTCGGTGGAACAGGGCTATGCGCTGCCGATGATGATCTTCGCGATCCACATGATGGGCGCCTCCTCGATCATGGGAGCGATCAACGTCATCGTGACCATCATGAACATGCGGGCTCCCGGCATGTCGCTGCTGCGCATGCCGCTGTTCGTGTGGACCTGGCTGATAACGGCCTTCCTGCTGATCGCGGTCATGCCGGTGCTGGCGGGCGCGGTCACCATGCTGCTGACCGATCACTTCTTCGGCACCAGCTTCTTCAACGCCGCGGGCGGCGGCGACCCGGTGATGTTCCAGCACATCTTCTGGTTCTTCGGGCATCCCGAGGTCTACATCATGATTCTGCCGGCCTTCGGCATCATCTCGGAGATCATCCCGACCTTCTCGCGCAAGCCGCTGTTCGGCTACGACGCGATGATCTACGCGACCGCCTCGATCGCCTTCCTGTCATTCATCGTCTGGGCGCACCACATGTTCACCGTGGGACTGCCGCTGGCGAGCGAGCTGTTCTTCATGCTGTCGACCATGCTGATCGCGATCCCCACGGGGGTGAAGGTCTTCAACTGGGTGGCCACCATGTACCGCGGCTCGATCAGCTACGAACCGCCGATGCTGTGGGCCGTCGCCTTCGTGTTCCTGTTCTCGATCGGCGGCTTCTCGGGGCTGATGCTGGCGCTGGCGCCCGCGGACTTCCAGTACCAGGACACCTACTTCGTGGTCGCGCACTTCCACTACGTGCTGCTGACCGGCGCAGCCTTCGGCATCATGGGCGGGGTGTACTACTGGCTGCCGAAGTGGACCGGGCACATGTACAACATGACGCTCGCCAAATGGCATTTCTGGATGTCGGCGATCTGGGCCAACGTGCTGTTCTTCCCCCAGCATTTCCTGGGACTGGCGGGCATGCCGCGGCGCGTTCCGGACTACGCCACGCAGTTCACCGATTGGAACGTGGTCTCCTCGATCGGCGGCTTCGCCTTCGGCCTCTCGCAGATCCTGTTCGTCATACTGCTGTGGCAATGCGCCCGCGGCGGCGAGCGCGCCACGGGACGCGTGTGGGAAGGGGCCCGCGGACTGGAATGGGAGCTGCCCTCACCGGCGCCCTACCACAGCTGGACCGAGGCACCGTCGATGGCGACGCTCGAGCGCGGCGCTCCGATGCACCAGACGCATGGCTGAGGCTCTGCAGGCAACTGCGGCGCTGCTGGCCCGCCGCGGCTTTGGTGGCCGTGAAGGCGAGGGGCGCGGGTCCTCCACACCGCAGCCCGGCGGCCACGTCGATCGGCAGCGGCGGCGCGGCGCACGGCGCACGACCGTCGTGCTGATCCTGGTGGTGCTGGCCCTGTACTTCGGCTACATCCTCTACGCGGTGCTGGCGGGGCTGCACGCGGGCGCCGTGCCTCACAGAGGGGTACGGACGGCCCCGCATGCGGCGGCGCCGTCAGTGACGCCCCCGGTGGCACCGTCAACGGCACCGGCAGCGGCACCCTCGGGGCCGCCCGCGGCGGCACCTGCGGCCGGACAGCCCGCCGCATCGGCAGGCGAGACGGGCTCGACGCATTAAAGACATGGCGAACGGCTAGGATAGCGACGCACGGTTCGGTACAGCGAGACAGCGATGGCAACCACTCATCCGAATTCCGACAAGTACTACATCCCACACGGCAGCCCGTGGCCCATCCTCGGCTCGGTGGCGCTGTTCGCGATCATGGCCGGAGCCATCTCGTATCTGAACGACTGGACCGGTGCCTGGTCATTCCTGCCGGGTCCGCTGCTGCTGGCAGCGATGTTCTTCGGCTGGTTCTCGACCGTGATCGGCGAAAGCCAGCACGGCACCTACAACCAGGAGGTCGACCGCTCATTCCGCATGGGGATGATGTGGTTCATCTTCTCCGAGGTGATGTTCTTCGCGGCCTTCTTCGGCGCGCTGTTCTACGCGCGGCGGCTGGCCGTGCCATGGCTCGGCGGCGAAGGCGTCAAGGTCCTCAACAAGCTGTACCTGTGGAAGAGCTACAACCCGGGCTGGCCCACCAACGGACCGGCGCACGTCGGGGGGCTTTCCAACGGTACCTTCTCGGTCATTCCCCCGTTCGGGTTGCCCGCGGTCAACACGCTCATTCTGCTGACCAGCAGTCTCACGGTGACGATTGCGCACCACGGGTTGCGCTCGGGTAATCGCGTATTGCTCAAGACCTTCCTGGCGCTGACCTTCCTGCTGGGATTCAGCTTCGTGTCGCTGCAGATTCACGAGTATGGTGAGGCGTACCGTGAGCTCGGACTGCGGCTCTCGACCGGCATCTACGGCTCGACGTTCTTCATGCTGACGGGCTTTCACGGCCTGCACGTGACCATCGGAGCCACCATGCTGGTGGTCATCTGGCTGCGAACGATGCGCGGGCACTTCACCCCGAATCACCACTTCGCGTTCGAGGCGGTGGCCTGGTACTGGCACTTCGTCGATGTGGTGTGGCTAGGACTGTTCACCTTCGTCTACTGGCTCTAAAGCCCTCGTCACGCCGCCTTCATGGCGCGCGCCGTAGAATGCCCCGGCGTCAGCCACGCGGCGTCCTGCAGCCTTGAGGACATCCGCCTCGGACGCGAGGGAGCAGATCCGTGACGATTTTCCGCTCGGGGCGCCGCACGTTCCTCAAATCCGTGGCCGCGGCCAGCGGCGCCGCGTGGGTAGGCAGGCGTTCCGTCGCGGCCGCCGGGAGCGCGGCAGATCTGCCCTCCAGGGCAGCGCCCGCAGACACCGCCGCGAACGGCACCGCGGACAGCAGCCCCCCGCAGCAGGTGCTCGGCCTGCGCCAGAACATCGACCACGTGGTGGTGATCTACCAGGAGAATCGCAGCTTCGATCACTACTTCGGCGCCTATCAGCCCGGCGGCGCCGGGGGCGGCGCTGAGGCGGTGGTCGAAGGCCTGCTCGACGGGCGCGGGCAGATCGATGCCCGCTTCGAGGGACTGCAGAAGAACGCCGCCGGCGTGCCCTATCAGTTCCTGCCCATGCCGAACCGCGTGCCCGGATTCGCGCGTGGCCCGGTACCCAACGGCCCGTTTCACATGACGCCCCACATCCCGCCGGATGACAACCTCCCGTTCGATCCCGCGCATCAGTTCAATCGCATGATCGCGCAGGTCAACGAGGGGCGGATGGACCACTTCGTGTCACTCGCCGAGTCGGCCAAGCACGCGTTCTTCGACAAGGGGCAGGTGCACAACGCGATGCAGCGGCTGCTCGCCGACGGATCCCCGTCCGGCGCGGTGCTCGGCTTCTACCGGCGCGAGGACCTGCCCGATTATCATCACCTGGCCGACGAATACGTGCTGTTCGATCATTTCTTTCAAGCGATGTCGGGTGGCTCGACCGGCAACGCACTGTATCTGGTGGCGGCGCGATCCTGCCGCCGCGCCACGCACCTACCGAAGAAGCGCGCCCGTACCGCTCGCGGTGCCGCCGCAGGGCCGCCGCCGCTCGATCCGCCCTACGATGCGCACGGCATGCTGATCAACGATCTACCGCCCGTGAATGGACCGACCGAGACCTTCATGGCATCGATCGATCAGAGTCCTCCACCCGCCGAGCAGACCCATCCGAACATCGGCACCCGCCTCGATGCGGCCGGGGTCCCCTGGGCCTGGTACAACGAAGCGTGGAGCACGGTGAAACCCTGGGCCCTGAAGACCGCTTTCGGGCCGGGAGACGGCTCAGTGGTGATCGACACCCCCGAGAGCTATCTGCCGCACCACAATCCGTTCCAGTACTTCCCCGGCTGGTTCGATAACGTCAGGCGTGGGCGTCTGCGTGACAGCGATGACTTCTTCGAGGATCTGCGCGGCGGAACACTGCCCGCCGTCTCGTTTCTGAAGGCCACCGGCAGCCACGACGAGCACCCGGCCAATTCCGCACCGCGCTGGGGCGAGCAATGGGTCATGGGAATCCTGAAGGCGCTGGCCGCGAGCCGCTACTGGGCGCGCAGCCTCGTGCTGATCACCTACGACGAGGGGGGTGGCTTCTGGGACCACGTGGCCCCGCCGCCGCGCGACGCCTACGGCTGCGGAACGCGCATACCGGCGCTGCTGGTCAGCCCCTGGGCACGCCGTGGCTATGTGGATCACCGCGTCGTGGACACCACCGGAGTGCTCGCGCTGATCGAAGCACGCTTCGGCCTGCAGCCGCTGACCCAGGTCGATGCCGGCGCCTACAACCTGCTCGATGGGCTGGACTTCTCGCGAGCGCCGCGGGCCGCGGCGTTCTGAGCGCCGGCCGACCCACAGCCCGACCCAACCCTACTCAGACCGACCCGGCCCGACCCAGCCCATCCAACCCGCCCTGGCCGACCCCGGGCCCGCTCAGCTGCCGGCGGCGAGCTTGTCCTGCGTGCGGGTTTCGAAATCACTGGCGTCGTGGCGCTCTCGCAGCTGGCTCGCCGGTTCACCGTTGGTGCGGTTGACCATGCGCCCGCGCTGCACCGCCGGCCGCTCGAGCAGCACGTCGGTCCAGCGCACCAGGTGCTTGTAGTCCTGCACGCCCAGGAACTCGGCGGCCTCGTACGCCCAGCCCTTCGCAAGACCGCCGTACCAGGGGAATATCGCCATGTCGGCGATCGTGTAGTGCTCGCCCGCGATGTAGCGGCTCTCGGCCAGGCGTCGGTCGAGCACGTCCAGCTGCCGCTTCACCTCCATGGCATATCGATCAATGGCGTATTCGATCTTCGTCGGAGCGTAGCGATAGAAGTGGCCGAAACCGCCTCCCAGATACGGGGTCGCGCCCATCTGCCAGAACAGCCAGGAAAGACATTCGGCACGCGCCGGCGACTCCTGCGGCAGGAATGCACCGAACTTCTCCGCGAGATACAGCAGGATCGCACCGGATTCGAACACCCGGACCGGCATCGGCCCACTGCGGTCGACCATCGCAGGAATCTTGGAATTGGGATTGACCGCGACAAAGCCGCTGCCGAACTGGTCACCTTCCCCGATGTTGATCAGCCAGGCATCGTACTCGGCGCCGCTGATCCCGAGGGCCAGCAGCTCTTCCAGCATGATCGTGACCTTCACACCGTTGGGTGTGGCGAGCGAATACAGCTGCAGCGGATGACGGCCGATCGGCAGCGCCTTCTCGTGGGTCGGCCCCGAGATCGGACGGTTGATGTTCGCAAAGCGGCCGCCGCTCGCCTTGTTCCAGGTCCAGACCTTCGGCGGCGTGTATTCGGGCGAATCGCTCATGTTCAGTCTCCGGCTCACTGTCGATGATTAAACTCAGCGGCTCACTGCCAGACCCCAGGCCGCGGCAATTTCCACCAGCGCGATCAGTCCCGACAGCCACTGCGGCAGGCGTCGCAGGAAACGCTGCGCCAATGGACGCGCGACCAGCAGGCCGAGAGCGATCCCCGCGGTGAATCCCAGCGCGTGCGCGACCACGTCCACCTGCCCGACGTCATTGGGGCCGCCACTGCCGAACCAGGCCAGCAGCACGATCCCACAGACCAACGGCGCCCACTGCAGGGCCCAGCGCTGCGCGCCACGCGCTTGTGTGCCACCCGCCCGCGCGCCACCCGCCTGGGTGCCACGTGCCCGCGTGCCACGCGCCTGTGTGCTCCAGGCATACGCGCACAGCAGGCCGAGCGCCGTGAACACCGCGGTCGAGGCGCCCACCGCGCGATGCGTCGGCGGTGCCGCCAGGGCTTCGATCAGGTTGGCGATGGCCGCTCCGTTCAGCACCAGAAACCACGCGTGGCCCGGGCCCTGCTGGCGGCCGGCGAGGTAACCGAACCAGATCCCTACCAGCAGGTTGGCCGCCAGATGCTCCCCGTCCAGGTGCAGTGTCAGCGCGGTCCAGGCGCGCCACCATTGCCCCGCCTGAACACGGGCGGCGTCCAGCGTTCCCGCATCGAAGGCATCGGGCCGCCACAGGCCATTGGCCACCGACAGTCCGATGACGATCAACACCGCCGCATACAGCGCGCAGCCCAGCCAGGCGTCCGGGCGAGGCGGCTCACGTGCAATGTGTGCAGCAGGAAGCGCCGCCGATCGGCGCTCGCGCTCGTAGAGCGCGAGCTGCTCGCGGGCGTGCGCGCTATCGGCGGCGTCCACCATCAGCACGTACCAGGATGCCTCGAGGCGAGTCTCACTGTTGATTCCCACGGCGTCGAGCACGAAGGCCCGCTCGGAGCAATCGCCCGGCCGTACCGAACGGTACACCTCGATTGCCCCATCCGCTGCCTGGGTCAGGTCGGGCAATCGAACAGCATCTTCTCCAGGCGCAGCGCATCGATGCGGCCCTGGTAGTAGCCCGGCACTCTCGCAGCGACGCAATAGCCGCAGCGGCGATAAAAATCGATCGCGCCCGGGTTGTCACTGCGCGCCTCGAGCCGCACACGGCTGATGCCCGCTACCAGCGCGGGCTTTTCCAGCCACTCGAGCAGCCGCGTACCGAGGCCGCGGCCGCGATGCTCGGCATGTACCGCCAGCAGCGCCAGGTGCGCGACGTCCTCGCCGTACGACATGATGCCGAAACCGAGCAACGCCGTGCCGGCGCCGAGAATGGCGACGTTGCAGGCAGGATCGGCGATGGCGCGCAGCACGCGCGGCACCGTCCAGCTCCATGCCAGACCGGACTCGATGCAATCGCGCGACATGGCCGCGATCGCCTCGGCGTCGGACGAGCGCGCCAGGCGGATGTCGGGAATCGCAAGATTCATCGCCCACTCGCAATCTCCGGTACCGTGGCCGTGGCGGCTCAGCGCCGGATGTTTCGCCTGCGGGTAGTGCCTCGCTTCCGGATGACTGACGGCCGCGTGGCGTACCGCGAGCTGGTTCATCAGCAGACGACTCACGACCAGCCGGCTGACGGCCAGGCGACTCACTATAGCGCGCGACAGCGCGCGCAGCGTCGCCCAGCCGCGGCCGCGATGCGGGTCGTGCGGCGACGCCGCGCTCAGCGGCCGTATTCGTTCGGGGTGATCAGGCCTGCCCAATACGCCACCATCAGCAGGAGGAACAGTACCAATGACAGCACGATGCGCACCGTGAGCGCCCGTCCGAGTTTGGCGCTGCTGTCCCCCTTGGACAGGTGAAACAGCGCATTGCCCAGGCTCGCGACGATCGCAATCATCACGATGACGACCAGGATGCGGATGATATCCATGCGCTGTTCCCCGCTTGAGCTGCGCCGCGTGTCGCCGCGGTGGCCGCTGCCAGACCCTGTGCCGCCGCCATTCGATGCCTCCAGCGAGTATAGCGGGCGGCGGCGCACGCGCTGTACTGTACGCGCGATCGGGGGCACAATGGCCGGCTCGCACGAGGCCTTCGCGCTTGCCGCTGACATTCGAATCCGGTGCCTTCCGCTGGTCCGCCAGCTGGCCCATGACGCTGCTGACCGTGGCCGGCGTCGTGCTGTTCATCCTGCTCGGGCGCTGGCAGTGGCACCGTGCCCGGCAATCGCAGGCGCTGCAGGCGCAGTTCCGCGCCGGCACCGACGCCCTGACCGATCTGGACGACCACGCCGTCAGGGCGCTGCCGCGCTATGCCCGCGTCGGCGCCCACGGTCGCTACGACGGGGCGCACCAGTTCCTGCTGGATAACATCTCGCACGGCGGCTATCCGGGCTACGAGGTGCTCACACCGCTGACGCTGGCCGATGGCCGCACGCTGATCGTCAACCGCGGCTGGGTGCCGCTCAGCCAGAGCCGTCAGGACCTGCCGGATGTCGCACTGCCGCCCGATCCTGCCGACCGCCCGGCGGCACCGACCGGCCGGCTCGACAATCTGCCGGTGCCGGGCATTGCGCTGGGCCACGCGCCTCCGGCGCCGGGCGGGACCTGGCCGAAGCTCACGAGCTTTCCGACGATGGCGGACCTCTCCGCCGCGCTCGGCCGCCCGCTCGAGCCGCGCCAGCTGCTGCTGGACGCTGCCGCGCCGCTGGGCTACGTGCGCGACTGGCAGCCTCCGGGCATGAGCCCCGCTCAGCACGTGTCCTACGCGATCCAGTGGTGGGGTTTCGCCACGGTGGCCGCGTTTCTGTATGCACGCCTCAACCGCCGCAGGCGAGCGCCGGTGCACGCATGAGAGGGGCCGTTGCGCGCATGAGCAGGCGAGTGGCCGAGGGGGCGCGGTGAGCGCCGCACCGGCCAAAACCGCGCACGGCGCCCGCACGCCGCTGCTGATGGCGCTGATGTTCTTCGGCCCGCTGCTGCTCGCCGCCGGCCTGTACTACGGCTCGGACTGGCGGCCCCCGCACCTCACCAACCATGGGCAGCTGATTCAGCCGCCGCGGCCGCTGGCGGCGCCGCTGTTCCAGGGCAAGTGGTCGCTGGTCTACGTGGGAGCGGGAGACTGCCGGGCCGACTGCCGCAGGACCCTGTACGACATGCGGCAGACCCATCTGGGCCTCGGCAATCTGTACACGCGCGCCCAGCGCGTTTTCCTGGCGACCGCACCGTGCTGCGACCGCGCCTACCTCACGCGGCAATACCCCGGCCTGATCACCGTCGATGCCGCGACGCCCGCGATCGCCGCCCTGCTCGCAGCCTTTCCGGCCGATCGACGCGCGACCGGGATATTCATCGTCGACCCGCATGGCAACCTGATGATGCGCTACGACTCCACTGACCGCCCCGAGGGCCTGCTCGTCGACCTCAAGCAGCTGCTGAATCTGTCGAGCATCGGCTGATGCGCCACGCTGCACTGGTCCGCGCCGTCGCGCTCGCCGCCTTCCTGCTGTGCTTCGGCGTGGTCGTGCTCGGCGCGTACGTGCGCCTGAGCAACGCCGGACTGGGCTGCCCCGACTGGCCGGGCTGCTACGGGCATATCACTCCCGCCGCCGCGGCCGCCGATCCGCACACCTCGCTGAATGCGCCGCAGGCCCGGCCGCTGCAGATCGGCAAGGCGTGGCGCGAGATGGTGCATCGCTACGCTGCCGGCACGCTCGCGCTCCTCATCGTGTGCGTGACGGCCATGGGCATCACCTGGCGGCGCGAGCGCGTCGCCCCGCTCGGCTACGTCATCGCCCTGTTCGGCGTGGTCCTCGTGCAGGCGGCGCTCGGCATGCTGACGGTGACCTGGCAGCTCACCCCGTTGATCGTGACGCTGCATCTGCTGTTCGGGCTGACGACCCTGTCGCTGCTGTGGTGGCTGGTGCTGACGCTGTGGCGCCGCCGCCGCGCCGGTGCCTGGGGCCCCTCGGGTGAGCGCACCAGGCGCGGCGAGCGCGCCGGGGCAGTCCGGCTCGCCCGCACGCTCGCGGCCGCGGGCCTGCTGGTGCTCGTCTGCCAGATTGCGCTGGGCGGCTGGACCAGCAGCAACTACGCCGCCATCGCCTGTCCGGACGTACCGACCTGCCAGGGCAGCTTCTGGCCGCACGCGGACTTTCGCGCGGGCTTCACGCTGTGGCACCCGCTGAACGTCGACTACGAGGGTGGCGTACTCGCAGGTCCGGCACGCGTGGCGATCCAGCTGGTGCACCGCTTCGGGGCGCTCGCCACTACGGCGGCCCTGCTGGGTGCGGCGGCCGCGGCGCTGCGGGCCTCCCGCCCTGCCATACGCGTCGCCGGGGGGCTGCTGATCGTGTTGCTGGCGCTGCAGCTGACCATCGGGGTATCGATGGTGCTGCGCGGGTTTCCGCTGTGGCTCGCGACGGCGCACAATGCCGGTGCCGCCCTGCTGCTGCTGGCGACGCTGGCCCTGAATCGCGCCCTCAATCCCGTGCGCGCGCCGCAGGATCCGCTGCGCGTGCCGCAGGGCGCGCATTGACGAGCCACCTTCTGCGAGAGCCCCTGATTCATGAGCCACGCGACCCGATGAGCAGCACCGAACAACCCGCCCTGCCGGTGCAGGCCAGCTGGCGGGACTACTTCGCGCTGACCAAGCCGCGCGTCGTGGCGCTGATCATGCTGACGGCCGTGGTCGGCACGCTGCTGGCCACGCCGGGTGTCCCATCGCTCGACGCGCTGCTGCTCGGCAATCTCGGCATCGCCCTGGCGGCGGCGTCGGCCGCGGCGGTCAACCATGTGCTCGATGCGCACATCGATGCGCGCATGGCCCGCACGCGGCGTCGGCCGCTGCCTTCCGGGCATCTTTCGCACACGCAGGCGCTGGGCTTCGCGCTGCTGCTCGGCGTGCTCTCGATGACGCTGCTGATCGCGTTCGTGAATCTGCTGACCGCCGTGCTGACGTTCTGCTCGCTGATCGTCTACGCGGTCGTGTACACCGTGTGGCTCAAGCGCGCCACGCCGCAGAACATCGTGATCGGCGGGGCCGCGGGCGCGGCTCCTCCGGTACTCGGGTGGGTCGCGGTCACCAATCACGTCGACGCGCACGCGCTGCTGCTGTTCACGATCATCTTCGCGTGGACGCCGCCGCACTTCTGGGCGCTCGCGATCGCGCGCCGCAACGACTATGCGCGCGTGCAGATTCCCATGCTGCCGGTCACGCACGGGGTCGAGCTCACGCGCCTGCACGTGCTGCTGTATTCGGTCATTCTGTGCCTCGTGACGCTGCTGCCGTTCATGACGGGCATGAGCGGGCTCATCTATCTTGCCGCGGCGATCGCACTCAATGCCCGCTTCCTGTGGATGGCCGTGGCGCTGAAGATCCGGCGCAGCGACGAGCTGTCCATGCGCCTGTTCCGCTTCTCGATCACCTATCTGATGTGGCTGTTCGTCGCGCTGCTCGTCGATCACTACCTGCGCGTGGTTCTGTAGCGATCGGCTGGAGGCGTATGCCGATGCGGGCGGGCCGATGCTGATCGAGCGCATCTGGGCGGCCAACGAAGGCCGCAACTATCACTACCTGATCGCCTGCGAGGAAAGCGGCGAGGCGCTCGCGGTCGACCCGCTGAACGCCCGCGCGCTGCTCGAGCGCGCCCGCGAACTGCGCTTACAGATCCGCCAGGTGTTCAACACCCACGAGCATCGCGATCACACCGGCGGCAACGCCGCCGTGGTCGCCGCCACCGGCGCACAGGTGCTCGCGCACGCGGCCGCCGCCGCGCGCATCGGTGGGGTCACGCGCGCGCTCACCGGCGCCGATGTGGTGCGCGTGGGCCGCAGCGTGCAGCTGCGCTGCCTGGACACGCCCGGACACACGCGTGCGCACCTGTGCCTGTACGCGGCGGGCTCGGACAGCCGCGCGCCGGCGCTGTTCTCCGGCGACACGCTGTTCAACGCCGGCGCGGGCAACTGCCTGCACGGCGGTGACCCGCAGCTGCTGTTCGACAGCTTCACCGGCACGCTCGCGCATCTGCCGGCCGACACGCGCGTGCTGCCCGGTCACGACTACCTGGTGCGAAACCTGAGCTTCACGCTCGATCGCGAGCCGGACAACGCGCCCGCGCGGGCCCTGGCACAGCGCTGCGCAGCGCTCGGCGGGGAGGTCATGCCGATCCTGACGCTCGCCGAGGAGCGCGAGATCAACGTATTCATGCGCCTGCAAAGTCCCGCGATCATCGAGGGGCTGCGGCGCGCGGGCGCACTCGCGGCTCCAGGGGCGCGCGCAGGCACGGGTCCGGGCGCGGACGTGGGCACGGGTCCGGGCGCGGACGTGGGCGCGCCCGCGGGCGCGCGCCGCGATCCTACCCCCAGAGAGGTGTTCCTCGCGCTGCGCGAGCTGCGCAACCGCTGGTAGCCGCCCGCAGCTGATAGAATCCGCGGCCCTCATGGACCTGTCGGCGATCCTCAATTCCCTGAACGATGCGCAGCGCGCCGCCGTCAGCGCCCCGGTGGGTCCGGTGCTGGTGCTGGCCGGTGCGGGCAGCGGCAAGACGCGTGTGCTGACCCACCGCATCGCGTGGCTGATCCAGACCGAGGGCGTCTCGCCGCACGGCATCCTCGCCGTGACCTTCACCAACAAGGCCGCCGCCGAGATGCGCGCGCGTGTCGAGGGGCTGCTGGGTGTTCCCGGCACCGGCTTGTGGCTCGGCACGTTTCACGGCCTGGCGCACCGGCTGCTGCGGCTGCACTGGCGCGAGGCCGGCCTCGCGCAGGGCTTTCAGATTCTCGACTCCGAGGATCAGCTGCGGCTGATCAGGAAGGTGCTCAAGGCCATGGGCCTGGACGAGAGCGGCTGGGCACCGAAGGACGTGCAGCATTTCATCAACAAGCACAAGGACGAGGGCCGCCGCCCGGGTCAGGTGCGGGCGGGCGCCGATCAGACCTCCGCGCAGATGCTCAAGCTGTATACGGAATACGAGGCGGTGTGCGCGCGCACCGGCGTCATCGATTTCGCCGAGCTGCTGCTGCGGGCGTACGAGCTGTGGCGCGACCAGCCCACGCTGCTTGCTCACTATCGCGCGCGCTTCCGGCACGTGCTGGTCGATGAGTTCCAGGACACCAACGCGATCCAGTATGAGTGGATCCGTCTGCTGGTGGGATCCAGCGGCGCGCCGTTCGTGGTCGGCGACGACGATCAGTGCCTGGCGGCGGGGACCCTGGTGACGATGAGCGATGGCACGAGCAAACCCATCGAGTCGGTGCAAGCCGGTGAGCAGGTGCTGTCCAGCTACGGCAGCGGCAATCTCCGGCCCGCCACCGTGACGGATCGGTTCGCGCGGCTGCGATCCGGCCGCATGCTGCGCCTGCATATGCGCTCGGGTAGGATCCTCGAGAGCACGCCCGAGCACACCCACTTCGCCGGATACGTGCTCGGCGAGACCCCCCAGACCCACTTCCTGTATCTGATGTACAAGGAAGGGTTCGGCTACCGCCTGGGTACCAGCCAGGTTTACACCCAGGGGCAGGTCAAGCCGATGGTCGGCTTCAAGCTGCGCGCGATTCAGGAGCATGCGGATGCCACCTGGATCATCCGCACACACCCCGACGAGAATGAAGCCCGCTTCGACGAGATGGTCACCTCGTTGCGGTACGCCCTACCAACCTTGCCGTTTTCCCCCCGCAAGGGCGCCAGCCGCAACGGCCTGGTGCACGACCCGCGCTACATCCGCAGGGTCTTCGAGACCATGGCTACGGCTGATGCGGCCGCCCGACTGCTCGAGGACTGCGGGCTGGACATCGAGCGTCCCCACCATCGGCCCCGAGGGCGAAACTCATGTCGCCGCAACATCGTCATCACGCTGTGCGCAGATCAGCGCGGCGCCAATCCGATGCACTGTATTTCGATCGTGGGCGTCGATCCGGGCGACCGTGCTCTGCTCGAAGGCCTGGGCCTCCACGTGAGGCGCGCGAAATCGAGCGGCAGGAGCTGGCGTTTCGAGACCGCGCGCGCCGATTTCGGCGAACTGATGGCCATTGCCGGACGTATCCGCGTGCGGCTCGATGGCCACTATATTCTGAAGGGCCGCATGCTGAACCGCTCGCTGCCGTTCATCACAGCTTCGAGCATCCGGTCCGGTATGGTGATGGCGACAGATGGTGCAGGCTTCGACGTTGTCGAACGCATCGAGGAGCGGCTCGGTGACACCGAAGTCTACGATCTGAACGTCGATAAGACCCACAACTTCATCGCCAATGGACTTTTCACCCATAACTCCATCTACCGCTGGCGCGGGGCGCGCATCGAACATCTGCATCGCTTCCGCGTGGACTTCCCACAGTCGCAGATGATCCGCCTCGAGCAGAACTATCGCTCCTCGGGCGCGATCCTCGCCGCCGCCAATGCGCTGATCGCCAACAACGCCAGCCGTCTGGGCAAGACGCTGTGGACGCGCGGCGCGCAGGGCGAGCCCGTGAAGCTGTACGCCGCCTTCAATGAGCGCGACGAGGCCGAGTTCGTCGTGACACGCGTGCTCGAGTGGGTGCAACGCGGCGGCGCGCGCGCCGAGACGGCCATCCTGTACCGCTCCAACGCGCAGTCACGCATGTTCGAGGAGGCGCTCATCATGGCGCGCGTGCCGTACCGCGTGTACGGCGGGCTGCGCTTCTTCGAGCGCGCCGAAATCAAGGATGCCCTCGCGTACCTGCGCCTGATCGTCAACCGTGATGACGACGCCTCCTTCGAGCGCGTCGTCAACCTGCCGCCGCGCGGCATCGGCGCGCGCACGCTGGACGCGGTGCGCGGGGCCGCGCGCAGTAGCGGCAGCTCGCTGTGGGGTGCGGCATACGCGGGCGGCGCCGAGTCGGGTGCCCGCGCGGCCGGAGCATTGCAAGCGTTCGGCGCGCTCATCGAGCGGCTGGCCGCCGAGACGCGCGGGCGGCCGCTGCACGAGATCGTCGATCGCGTCATCCAGGGCAGCGGCCTGGTGGCGCACTATCAGAAGGAGCGCGCCGACCGCGGCGAGGCGCGCGTCGAGAACCTCGAGGAGCTGGTCAGTGCCGCGCGCGGCTTCCTCACCGAGGGCGAGCTGCCGCCCCTCGATGCGTTTCTCGCGCACGCCGTGCTCGAGTCGGGTGAAACACAAGCCGAGCCCTTCGAGGACTGTGTGCAGATGATGACCCTGCACAGTGCCAAGGGGCTGGAGTTTCCGCTGGTGTTCATGTGCGGCATGGAGGACGGGCTGTTTCCGCATCAGCGCTCGCAGAGCGATCTGGAAGGCCTGGAGGAAGAGCGCCGGCTGTGCTACGTCGGCATGACGCGTGCCATGCGGCAGCTGTATCTCACGTATGCCGAGCAGCGCCGGCTGCACGGCACGGACACGTACAATGCGCCCTCGAGATTCATCCGCGAGATCCCGCCGGCACTGCTCGAGGAGGTGCGCCCGCGCATCCGCCTCGCCCAGCACCCGAGCGCGTATCACGCGCGTGGCGGTGAGGGCTTCGGGGTCGGCGAGAGCTTCGGCGCCGGCGGCCGCGGGTCACGCGACGGTCGCGGTGCCGGTGCCGGCCCGGGCAGCCGGGGTGTTGCGGGCGGAGGCGCTCTCGCCGAGGCACTCGCCGGCGGCATGCGGCTGGGCTCGCGCGTGCGTCACGGCAAGTTCGGCGAGGGCGTGGTGCTGACCATCGAAGGGCAGGGCGCGCACGCGCGCGTGCAGGTGAATTTCGAGCGGCAGGGCTCCAAGTGGCTCATGCTCCAGTACGCCAATCTGGAAGTGGTATGAGCGACCGCGGGGCCCCGGAGCGGCAGAGCATGGGCGGCAGCAGCGAGCGCAGGCGTCGATGAAGATCCTGATTCTGGGTGCCGGTCAGGTCGGTCGCACGGCGGCTTATCACCTGTCGCGCGAGCCGGCCAATGAAGTGACCGTCGTGGATACCAACGAGGATACGCTGCGCGAGCTGCAGGACCGGCTGGACATCCGCGCGGTAGCCGGACACGCTTCCTACCCCGCGGTGCTCGAAGCCGCGGGCATTGCCGATACCGACATCCTCGTGGCACTCACCAGCAGCGACGAGGTCAACGTCATGGCCTGCGAGATCGCCTACACGCTGTATCGCACGCCGACCAAGATCGCGCGCATCCGCGCCGCCGAGTACACCAGCCGCGCGCCGCTGTTCGTGGAAGGGGCGCTCGCGGTGGACTTCTGGATCAGCCCCGAGCAGCTGGTGACCGAGTATATCGCGCGGCTGCTGTCCTATCCGGGAGCGCTGCAGGTCGTGGACTTCGCCGACGGCCGCGTGCAGCT
The DNA here is from genome assembly GCA_030038755.1 of Gammaproteobacteria bacterium. Classification (GTDB taxonomy): domain Bacteria; phylum Pseudomonadota; class Gammaproteobacteria; order Steroidobacterales; family Steroidobacteraceae; genus FEN-1191. The sequence continues at coordinate 3,357 of JASHSK010000286.1, read as the reverse complement.
GGTCGGTGTGCGCGCGCGGCGCGACGGGCTGCTGGTCGGGCGCGAGCTGCGCACGCTGCGCGAGCACCTGCCGGACATCGAGGCGCGCATCGCCGCGATCTATCGCAACGATCGGCTGGTGCAGCCGGCGGGCAGTACCGTGATCGAGGAGCACGACGAGATCTTCTTCGTGGCCGCCTCCGACGATCTGCGGCGCGTGATGGCCGAGATCCGGCGCAGTGAGGATCCCGTGCGCCGCCTGGTGATCGCCGGGGGAGGCAACATCGGCTTCCGCCTCGCGCACACTCTGGAGAAGAGCAACCAGGTGAAGCTGATCGAGCGCGATGCCCGGCGTGCGCGCCGCATCTCCGAGACGCTGGAGAACACCATCGTGCTCGCCGGCGACGCCGCCGACGAGGAGCTGCTGGTCGAGGAGAACATCGACAGTGCCGACGTATTCGCGGCGCTGACGAACTCGGAGGAGGCGAACGTGCTGTCCGCGATGCTCGCCAAGCGGCTGGGCGCGCGACGGGTCATGGCGCTCATCAACCGCCCCTCCTACGGCGAGCTCATGGAGAACCACAACATCGACATCGTGGTCTCACCCCAGACCGTCACGATCGGCGCGCTGCTCGCGCACGTGCGGCGCGGCGATGTGGCACGCGTACATTCGCTGCGGCGGGGCGCGGCCGAGGCCATCGAGGCAGTGGTGCACGACTCGCAGGGGCGCTCGCCGCTGGCCGGGCGGCGGCTGGATCAGATCACCCTGCCGCAGGGGGCGAGTATCGTGGCGGTGGTGCGTGCCGAGAGCGTCATCATGGCGCATCACGACACGCAGATCGAGCCCGAGGACCACCTCATCATCTTCCTGTCCGACCGCCGTCACATCGACGCGGTCGAGCGCCTGTTCCAGCACGAGCCCTGAAGGCGCGGTGCGCGATGCGCTCGCTGCTCGGCGTACTGAACGTCTTCGGCACACTGCTGGCGTGGTTCGCGCTGTATTTCCTGCTGCCGATCCTCACGGGGCTCCTGTACGGTGAATTCGCGGCGCTGCGCGGATTCCTGGCCGGAGGGGCGCTGGCAGCGCTCGGCGGATTCGCTCTGCAGCTGGCCACGCGTGGGCACCGCTACGACCTCAAGGCCCGTGACGCCTACCTGCTGGTCAGCGTCGGCTGGCTGACGATCGCCGCGGTGGCCACCGTGCCGCTGCTGATCGATCTGCCGGGACTGTCCTTCACGCGCGCCTACTTCGAGACGATGTCGGGCCTGTCGACCACGGGCGCGACCATGCTGCGCGGCCTGGACAGCCTGCCACACTGCCTGAATCTGTGGCGCGCGGCGCTCAGCTGGCTCGGCGGCATGGGCATCATCGTGCTGGCCGTGGCGATCCTGCCGCTGCTGGGCGTGGGCGGCATGCAGCTGTATCGCGCCGGGGCTCCGGGCACGGTCAAGGATGCCAAGCTCGCCCCACGCATCACCGAGACCGCGCGTGTGCTGTGGTACGTGTACGCCGGCCTCACGGCCGCCTGCACGCTGGCGCTGTGGGCGTCGGGCATGTCGCTGTTCGATGCGATCTGTCACGCATTCTCCACGCTCGCGCTGGGCGGCTTCTCCACTCACGACGCCAATGTCGCCTACTTCCACTCGCCGATGATCGAGCTGGTGATGGCGCTGTTCATGCTGATCGCCGCGGTCAACTTCGCCACGCATTTCGCCGCCCTGCGCCGTGGCGACCTGTCCGCCTATCGGCGTGATCCGGAAGCGCGCTGGATGCTGCTGCTGGTGATCGTGAGCTGTGTCGTGATCGCGCTGTTCCTGGATCTGCACGGCGTGTTCGGCGACTACTTCACGGCGTTTCGCTTCGGCGCCTTCAACGTGGTGTCGTACGCCACCGGCGGCGGCTTCTTCAGCAGCGACTTTGGCTCCTGGCCGATCTTCGCGCCCATGTGGATGCTGTTCCTGAGCTGTCTGTGTGCCAATACCGGTTCCACGGGCGGCGGCATCAAGATGTTCAGGGCGCTGATCCTGTTCAAGCAACCGCTGCGCGAAATGTTCACACTGGTGCATCCGCAGGCGGTCTCGCCGCTGAAGATTTCCGGCCAGGTGGTGCCGAACGGCGTGGTGTCCGCGGTATTGGCGTTTCTGTTCCTGTACCTGATGACCATCGCGACGCTGACGTTCGCATTGCTGATCTCGGGGCTGGACCTGACCTCCTCGATCTCGGCGATCGTCGCCTGCATCAACAACGTGGGGCCGGGCCTCGGCAGCGTCGGGCCGGCGCACACCTACGCAGGGCTGGACGATTTCCAGAGCTGGGTATGCATCGCCGCCATGTTCCTCGGGCGCATCGAGATCATCACCTTCGCCGTGCTGCTCACCCCCACGTTCTGGCGCAAGTAGCGCCGCGCGCCAGGTGGCCGCCGGGTGCGCGGCGTTATGGCCTGCGCTACACTCGGCGGCAGGACAACGGCGCCGCACCGTGCCGTGATCATCGAGGGGGTCAACGTGAAACTCCGAGTCACCGCCGGCGCCGCCGGCGCGCCCACGCGAGGTCGTCGGGCGCATCTGTCGCGCTCGCTCGCCGCGCTGCTGCTGGGTTCACTGTTTACCGGGGTGGCACTCGCGCAGGTTCCACCCAACATCGAGACCGCGCTGCGCGCCATCGGGCCGATCGTGGACCCGGCATGTACGGCGGATCTTTACCGTCCGCTGATGCCGAAGAACGACATCACCAGCGACGTGACGCCGCTGTATCCGGGCGTCAACATCGCGCGCAACCAGTCCTTCGGGTCCAACCCGGACGACGCCGTCGACGTCTTCTGGGGCGATCGCGGTGGCGGCTCACGGCCGGTGTTGATCTACGTGCCCGGCGGCGCCGGTAACAAGATCGAGATCCAGGACAAGGCCGCCAACGCCTTCTATGACAACATCGGCCGCTGGGGTACCGAGAACGGCATGGTGGTCGTCACCATGCAGCGGCACTTCAGCCGCACCTGGGACGGCGGCGCTCGCGACATCTCCAGCATGATCCAATGGGTGCAGGATCACGTCGCGCAGTACCACGGCGACGCCCATCGCATGATCATCTGGGCGCATTCGGCTGGAAACGGGCCACTCGGCACCTACATCGGCCGGCCCGAGGTGTGGGGCCCAGGGGGCGTGGGGGTCATCGGCGTGATCTTCATGTCGGGCGCCTTCGACATCGCACCCATCCAGGCGCAGGGGCTCGGTGGCGGCAACTTCGCCGCCCAGCTGGCCAGCGCCGGCAGCTACTGCCATGAGCCTGGCGGCGCGGGGTCCACGGCCGGCGCGCTGCCGGGGGCCGCGCCGGGGACCCCCGGAGGCCCGAACGCGATACCCGGGTTCGGCGGACCGCCG
>JASHSK010000035.1 GCA_030038755.1 Gammaproteobacteria bacterium | reverse complement strand
AGCAGCGCGGCCGGCAGGTAGTCGCGCCCGCACGCCGCGGGCCACTCTGCCGGCGGCGCCTGGTCCTGCGGCCGCGGCCCAGCCCGCAAGGGGCGCGGCGTGAAATTCGTTGATGAGGCCATCGTACGCGTGCAGGCGGGGCACGGCGGTCGCGGCTGCGTGAGCTTCCGGCGCGAGAAATTCGTGCCGTTCGGCGGCCCGGACGGCGGCGATGGCGGCCATGGCGCGGCGGTGTGGCTGCGCGCCGCGGACGGCATCAATACCCTGGCCGACTTTCGCATCGAGCGCACCTTCAAGGCCGCGGCCGGTCAGCCGGGCTCGGGCAATGGCTGCACGGGCCGCAGCGGGGAGGATCTCTACATCACCGTGCCGGTCGGCACCGCGGTACGCGACGCGGACACGAGCGAGGAGCTCGGGGACCTGACGCTGGCCGGCCAGCTGCTGAAGGTCGCGGAGGGCGGCAAGGGCGGCTACGGGAACACGCGCTTCAAGTCCAGCACCAACCGCGCGCCGCGGCAGTTCGGCTCGGGGTTGCCGGGCGAGCGGCGCACGCTCGCGCTCGAGCTCAAGCTGATCGCCGACGTCGGCCTGCTCGGACTGCCCAACGCCGGCAAGTCCACGCTGATCCGTGCACTGTCGGCCGCGCGGCCCAAGGTGGCCGACTATCCGTTCACGACGCTCTACCCGAATCTGGGAGTGGTCGACTGCGGCGAGCACCGCAGCTTCGTGATGGCCGATATCCCCGGCCTGATCGAGGGCGCGGCCGAAGGCGCGGGCCTCGGTATCCGCTTTCTCAAGCACCTGCAGCGCACGCGGGTGCTGCTGCACCTGGTGGATTTGTTACCCCCGGATCCGGAGGCCGATCCGGTGCGCGATGCGCGCGCGATCGTCGCGGAGCTGCGCAAGTTCAGCCGCGCGCTCGCGGCCAAGCCGCGTTGGCTCGTGATCAACAAGCGTGACCTGCTGCCGGACGAGGAGGCGGAGCGCAGAGCGGCGGAAATCGCGCGCCGTCTGCGCTGGCGCGGACCGCGCTTCCTGATCTCGGCGGCCACCGGCCGGGGCACGCGGGAGCTCGCGCAGGCGGTGATGAGCGCGCTCGAGGAGGCCGCTGCCGCGGACCGCGCGCCACGCGGGCGGGAGTTTGGATGATGCGCCCTTTGGGCGACAATGCAGCATGCGCAACAGCAAAGTGCGCGCGCGCATCGCGGCCGGCAAGCTGCGGCTGCGGATCCGCGATCTGCGCAATCTGGGGGCTCGCTCCGAGCACATGCTCGGACACATCGGCGTTCACAGCGCCGAGGAGCTGCGGCGCCGCGGCGCCGTGCGCACCTTCTTCGAGCTGAAGCGAGCCGGGGAGACGTCGTCGCTGAACACCCTGTGGGCACTCGCGGGCGCGCTGGAGCCGTGGCCCGAGGGGCGGCACTGGCGCGAGGTGGCTCGCGGTGACGAGCGGCTCTCGCTGCTGCTGGCGCTGGAGGATTACGAGCGCGCCGACTGAGCCGATCCGGCCAGCGCCTTGAGGCGCGCCGCAAGACGGCTCTTGTGGCGGTCGGCCTTGTTGCGATGGACGATGTGCTTGTTCACCAGCGTATCGATCAGTGGCACGGCGGCCTGATAGCGCTGCCGGGCCTCCTCGACTTTGCCGCTGGCAAGGGCGTCGTTGACGCGGCGCACGGCCGTGCGCATGCGCGAGCGCAGCGCGACGTTGCGTGCGCGGTGCTTTTCGGCCTGCCGTGCGGCCTTTTCCGCCGATTTGATGTTCGCCAAGGTCTGCTCCGCCGTGCTTGCCCATCGGGGCGGGCACCCGCACCGGGCGGCCCGCCAAAGGGCCGTGAAGTCTGCCCAGCGTGCCGGGGCTTGTCAACGAGAGCCTGCGCAGGGGCGCGGCCGCCCCGCGGACGGCCTTGCCGGGCCGCCGCGCGGATCGAGCGCGCGGACGAATCCACTTATACTCAATGGCTTCCACTGCATTATGGATCATGGAGCTCATCCGCCGTCCCAGCCCAGGCCCGCAGGGCGACTGCGTCGTGACAATCGGCAGCTTCGATGGCATCCACCTGGGCCATCGGGCGCTGATCGAACGGCTGCTGTGGCACGCGCGACGGCTCGCGCTGCCGGCTATGCTGCTGACCTTCGAGCCGCTGCCGCGCGAATTCCTGCAGCCGGACGATCCGCCCGCACGGCTGACAAATCTGCGTGAACGCTGGCGTCTGCTGCAGGACTGCGGTATCGAGCGGCTGTACCTGCTGCACTTCGACGAGGCGCTGCGGGTGTCCTCGAGCCTGCAGTTCATGCAGCTGCTCGCCGCGGCCGGTGTGCGCGTGGTCGTGGTCGGTCATGACTTTCATTTCGGGCGCGGCGGGGAGGCGAGCGCGCAGTGGTGCGCGACGCACGCCGCGGCCTTCGGCTTCGAGGTGGATATCGTGGAGGCGGTGCAGATCGATGGCGAGCGGGTCAGCAGCGGCCGGGTGCGTGACGCGGTGGGAACCGCGGATTTCGCCAGAGCGCGGCGGCTGCTCGGCCGTCCCTATGGGATGCGCGGCCGCGTGCGCTCCGGCAACCGGCTGGGCCGCACGCTCGGCTTTCCGACCGCGAACATCGCGATCAAGCGCCGGCGCGCGCCGCTGCAGGGTGTGTTCGCAGTACGGGTGACCGGTATCCCCGGGGTGGAGCGGCCGTTGCCGGGCGTGGCGAATCTCGGCACCCGTCCCATGGTGGGAGGCGGGCCCATGCTGCTCGAGGTGCATCTGTTCGACTTCGACGGCGAGCTGTACGGTTGCGAGCTGTCGGTGGAATTTGTCTGCCGACTGCGCGATGAGCGGACGTTCGAGTCGATGGCGGCGATGGTGCTGCAGATGCAGCGCGACGCGGCGCAGGCGCGTCGCGTGCTGGGAGCTGAGCCGGGCGTGGCGCCGAGCGTGGCGCCGGGCGCGGCGCCGGCTGCGGTGCCGGGAGTCCCGCCGCGCGGCGGCGAGTGACGGATTCGAGGTAGCGAGTGACGGATTACAGAAAAACGGTGAACCTGCCGCAGACGCAGTTCCCCATGAAGGCGGATCTGGCGCGGCGCGAGCCCGAACAGCTGCAGCGCTGGAACGAGCTGGGCATCTACGCTCGTATGCGCGCTGCGGCGAGCGGTCGGCCGCCGTTCGTGCTGCACGATGGCCCCCCCTATGCCAACGGTGCGATCCACCTCGGACACGCGGTCAACAAGGTCCTGAAGGACATCATCGTCAAATCCCGCGGCCTCGACGGCCAGGATGCGCCCTACATCCCCGGCTGGGATTGCCATGGCCTGCCGATCGAGCTGGCGGTGGAGAAAAAACACGGCAAGCCCGGCCAGAAGCTCGATGCGGTCGCGTTCCGCGCCGCCTGCCGCGCCTTCGCGACCGCGCAGATCAATGCGCAGCGCGCGGATTTCCAGCGTCTCGGGGTGTTCGGCGACTGGGAGCACCCCTACCTCACCATGGATCCGCGCTACGAGGCGCAGCAGATCCGCGCGCTCGGCCAGATCATCCGCAACGGCCATCTCTACCGCGGCGCCAAGCCGGTGCACTGGTGCCTGGATTGCCGCTCGGCGCTCGCCGAGGCGGAAGTGGAATATGAGGAAGCGGTTTCACCCGCGATCGATGTCGCCTTCGGCATCGTGGACGTCGCAGGGTTCGCGCAGCGCGCCGGCATCGACGCTGCGCGCGTGGGCCCGACCGCGGCCGTCGTCATCTGGACCACGACGCCCTGGACGCTGCCGGCCAACGAGGCCGTGGCGCTGCGCGCCGACGCCGACTACGTTGCGGTGGCGGTGCACGGCGCTGCGCCTGGCGGTGCTGGGGCGTCCGCACCGCGCGTGCTGGTGCTCGCCGCGGCGCTCAAGGAGCGCTGCCTCGAGCGCTATGGTCTCGCCGAGGGCGCCACGACGCTCGGCAGCTTTCCGGGCCGCGTGCTCGAGGGTCTGCTGCTGCAGCACCCGTGGCTCACGCGACAGGTGCCACTGATCCTGGCCGAGCATGTGACGCTGGATACCGGCACGGGCGCGGTGCACACCGCGCCGGCGCACGGCCAGGAGGACTACCTCGCCGGTGTGCGCTACGGCCTCCCGGTCGTCAATCCCGTCGGCCCGGACGGTCGCTTCGCCGAAGACACCCCGCTCGTCGGCGCCCTGTCGGTCTCCGGGGCCAATCCGGTGATCATCGCGGAGCTCGCCCGACGCGGCGCGCTGCTGCATCAGGAGCCGCTGCGCCACAGCTATCCACATTGCTGGCGCCATCACTCGCCGCTGATATTCCGGGCCACGCCACAGTGGTTCATCAGCATGGATCAGCAGGGACTGCGCGAGCACGCGCTGCGCGACATCCGCCTGGTGCAGTGGACGCCCTCGTGGGGCGAGCAGCGCATCACCAGCATGATCGCGGAGCGTCCCGACTGGTGCATCTCGCGCCAGCGCACCTGGGGCGTGCCGCTGACGCTGTTCGTGCACAAGCAGACGGCCGCGCTGCATCCGCGCACCCAGGAGCTCATCGAGCAGGTCGCCGCGCGCGTCGAGCGCGGCGGTATCGATGCGTGGTTCGCACTGGATCCCGCGGAGCTGCTCGGCGCGGAGGCGGCCGAGTACGACAAGCTGCAGGACGTCATGGACGTGTGGGCGGACTCGGGGCTGTCGTTCGAGTGCGTGGCGGCGCTGCGGCCGGATTTCCGCGCGCCCGTGGATCTGTACCTGGAGGGCTCCGACCAGCATCGCGGCTGGTTTCACAGCTCGCTGCTGATGTCCGAGGCGCTGTACGCGCGCGCACCCTACCGCGCCGTGCTGACACACGGCTTCACGGTCGACGAGCAGGGCCGCAAGATGTCCAAGTCGCTCGGCAACGGCATCGAGCCGCAGGACATCCTGCGCACGCTCGGCGCCGACGTGCTGCGGCTGTGGGTCGCGGCCACCGACTACGGCCACGAGATGAGCCTGTCCCAGGAGATCCTGCGGCGTATCACGGATTCCTATCGGCGCATGCGCAACACGGTGCGCTTCCTGCTGGGCAACCTCGACGGTTTCGACCCCGCGCGCGACGCGCTGGCGGGCGAGGAGCTGGTGGCGCTGGATCGCTGGGCGATCGCGCGTGCGCGCGCGCTGCAGCTGGAAGTGGTGGAGGCGTATCGCGGTTTCGCTTTCCATGTCATCTACCAGAAGGTGCACAACTTCTGCGTGGTGGACCTGGGGGCGCTGTATCTGGACATCCTCAAGGACCGCCTGTACACGACGCCGGCGGCGAGTCGCGCGCGCCGCTCGGCGCAGACGGCGCTGTGGCACATCGCCGAGAGCATGGTGCGCTGGCTGGCCCCGATCCTGCCGTTCACCGCAGAAGAAATGTGGCGCCACCTGCCGGCGGCGCCGGCGCCGGGGCGTGCCGAATCGGTGTTCCTGGCGCTGTGGCATGAGTTGCCCGCGCCGCCGGCGCGGGCTGTCGAGACGCCGGCGGCGTTCATCGATTGGGAGGCGCTGATCGCGCTGCGCACCGACGTGGCGCGTGAGCTCGAGCGCCTGCGCGTCGGCGGGGTGATCGGCGCGCCGCTCGATGCGGAACTGGATCTGTGGTGCACTCCGGATGCCTACGCGCGGCTGGCGCCGTTCGGCGAGGAGCTGCGCTTCTTCATGATCACGTCCGAGGCGCGAGTTCACCGCGTCACGACCGAGCAGGCCGTCGCGCTGTCCGCGGACGTGGCCCGCTCGCCGGCCGGCGTGCCGCATGATGCGGTACCGGCGCTGGCGGCTCCCGGGGTATGGATCCGCGTGCAGCCCTCGACGCGGGAGAAGTGCGTGCGCTGCTGGCAGCACCGCGCCGATGTGGGCGCGAGCGGCGAGCATCCGCAGCTGTGCGCACGCTGCATCACCAACCTGCAGCTGCCCGGCGAGACGCGGAGGTTCAGCTGATGTCCCCGCCGCAATCCCCGCCGCAGTCCCACCCGCAGCCCGAGCCCGAGCCGGCGACGCCCGGCCATGGCGCTGCCGCCGCCGCCGCGGACGGTCAGAGCCGCAGCGCATTGCCGTACGTGTGGCTGTCGGTGCTGATCGTGCTGCTCGACCAGGCGAGCAAGGCGTGGATCGTCGCCCACCTGGCGCTGTATCGCGCCATCGTCGTGCTGCCGGTTCTGGAGATCACGCACGTCTACAACCGCGGAGCCGCCTTCAGCTTTCTGAACGGAGCCTCGGGCTGGCAGCGCTGGGTGTTCGCGGCGCTGGCGGTCATCGTGAGCCTGGTACTGCTGGTGACGCTGCGGCAGCTGCCGCGCCGCGCATGGCTGACGGCCAGCGGCTTCGCCCTGATTCTGGGCGGAGCGGTCGGCAATCTCATCGATCGCCTGCGCGCCGGGCGGGTCGTCGACTTCGTCAATGTGCACTGGGGAGTGCACTACTTCCCGACCTTCAACGTGGCCGACTCGGCGATCACGGTCGGCGTGGCGCTGTGGCTGCTGGACACCTGGCTCGATGCCCGGCGAAAAGCCCGGTAAGATGGCCCCGATGCGTGTACTGCTGGCCAATCCCCGCGGTTTCTGCGCCGGCGTCGATCGGGCGATCGAGATCGTGGAGCGCGCCCTGCAGATGTTCGGAGCGCCGATCTACGTGCGCCACGAGGTGGTGCACAACCGCCACGTGGTCGAGCGGCTGCGGGATCTGGGGGCGGTGTTCGTGGAAGAGCTCGCGGAAGTGCCGGCCGGCGCCACCGTGGTGTTTTCGGCGCACGGCGTGTCCTCGGCGGTGGAGCACGAGGCCGCGGGACGCGGCCTGCAGGTGTTCGATGCCACCTGCCCGCTGGTGACCAAGGTGCACATGGAGGTGGCGCGCCACGCGCGCGAGGGCCGCGAGGTCATCCTCATCGGTCACGCCGGGCATCCCGAGGTCGAGGGCACGCTCGGCCGATTCGATACCAGTCAGGGCGGGCGCATCTACCTGATACAGGACCTCGAGGACGTCGCGCATCTCGAGGTGCGCGATCCCGAAAAGCTGGCGTTCGTGACGCAGACGACGCTGTCGGTCGATGACACCGCGACGATCGTGGAGGCGCTGCGCGCGCGCTTCCCCGGCCTCACGGCCCCGCGGCGCGAGGACATCTGCTATGCGACGCAGAACCGCCAGGATGCGGTCAAGCAGCTGCTCGGGCAGTGTGATCTGCTGATCGTGGTCGGCTCGCGCACCAGCTCCAATTCCAACCGGCTGCGTGAGCTCGCCGATCGTGCTGGCATCCCCGGATACTTGGTCGACGGGGCCGACGACCTGAAGCGCGAGTGGCTCGCAGGTCGCCAGGCCATCGGTGTGACCGCCGGCGCTTCCGCTCCCGAGCTGCTGGTGCAGCAGGTCATCGAGCGGCTGCGCAGCTGGGGCGCACAGGCGCCGGCCGAGCTCCCCGGCCAGGAAGAGCACGTGATCTTCGGCCTGCCGCGTACCCTGCGCACGCGGGGC
>JASHSK010000285.1 GCA_030038755.1 Gammaproteobacteria bacterium | reverse complement strand
CGGTCGAGGCGACCGGCGCCCCGATCACCGTGCCGGTCGGCGAGGGCACGCTCGGGCGCATCATGGACGTGCTGGGCGCTCCGCAGGACAACCGCGGCCCGGTCAAGACGCGCGACCACTGGCCGATTCACCGGCCCGCGCCGGCATTCGACGAGCAGGCCGGCGGCCAGGAGCTGCTGGTCACGGGCATCAAGGTCATCGACCTGCTGGTACCGTTCTCCAAGGGCGGCAAGGTCGGGCTGTTCGGCGGCGCCGGCGTGGGCAAGACCGTCAACATGCTCGAGCTGATCAACAACATCGCCAAGCAGTACTCGGGCCTGTCGGTGTTTGCCGGGGTGGGCGAGCGCACGCGCGAGGGCAACGACTTCTACCACGAGATGATCGAGTCGCAGGTCATCGATCTGAACAATCTTCCCAACTCCAAGGTGGCGATGGTGTACGGGCAGATGAACGAGCCGCCGGGCAACCGCCTGCGCGTGGCGCTCACCGGCCTGACGATCGCCGAGTACTTCCGCGACGAGATCCAGGCCAACGGCCGTGGCCGCGACATCCTGTTCTTCGTCGACAATATCTACCGCTACACGCTGGCGGGCACGGAAGTCTCGGCGCTGCTGGGCCGCATGCCTTCGGCCGTGGGCTACCAGCCCACGCTCGCGGAGGAGATGGGTGTGCTGCAGGAGCGCATCACCTCGACCAAGACCGGCTCGATCACCTCGATTCAGGCGGTGTACGTGCCGGCGGACGATTTGACGGATCCCTCGCCCGCGACCACGTTCGCGCACCTGGATGCCACCGTCGTGCTCGATCGGCAGATCGCCGCGCTGGGCATCTACCCGGCCGTCAATCCACTGGATTCCACCAGCCGGCAGCTCGATCCCCTGGTGGTCGGAGACGAGCACTACAGCACCGCGCGCGGTGTACAGGCGGTGCTGCAGCGGTACAAGGAGCTGCAGGACATCATCGCGATCCTCGGCATGGACGAGCTGTCCGAGGAGGACAAGCTCACCGTGTACCGAGCGCGCAAGATCCAGCGCTTCCTGTCGCAGCCGTTCAACGTCGCCAAGGTGTTCACGGGGCAGGACGGCAAGATCGTCGCGCTGAAGGATACGATCCGCGGTTTCAGGGGCATCCTCGCCGGTGAATTCGATGCGCTGCCCGAGCAGGCCTTCTACATGGTCGGCACCATCGAGGAAGCGGTCGAGAAGGCGAAGACCCTGCAGTAGCGGCGCTGCGCCTCACCGTCACGACGCAAGCCATGGATACCATTCAGGTCGATATCGTCAGCGCCGAAGGGGAGATCTTCGCGGGCCCCGCGCGCGTGGTGTTTCTGCCCGCCCAGGAGGGTGAGGTGGGAGTCTATCCGCGCCACGCACCGCTGCTGACGATGCTGCGGCCCGGAGAGGTGCGTGTGCAGGGCCCCGATGGGGCCGAGCATTCCTTCTACGTCGGCGGCGGTGCGCTGGAGATTCAGCCCAACCACGTCACCGTGCTCGCCGATACCGCGGCGCGTGGCCGTGATCTCGACGAGGCCGCCGCGCTCGCGGCCAAGCAGCGCGCCGAGGAGGCGCTCGCCAGCCGACTCGACAAGATCTCCTACGCGGAAGCGCGCGCCGAGCTCGCGCGCGCCATCGCACAGCTGAAACTCATCCAGAAGCTGCGCAAACTCAAAGCCTGAACCTGGCGCCCGTACCCTCTGGGCGCAGCGCAGAGCAGCGCAGAGCAGCGCGGTGCGGCGCGGTGCGGCGCGGCGTTAAGCGCAACTTCACATACGCTGAGCAGTTCGAAATGCGCTCCGCCGGGCGGACGTCATGATGTCGACAGGCAATGACGCCGTCACCGCTCTCGAGGAGAGTGTCATGAAATCATCGCATGGGTTGGCCCTGGTTCTGGGCACCTGCCTGCTCGGCACACTGGCCTTATCTCCACTTGCGCAGGCCGACTCCGGGCCCGGCGTGCCGACGCAGGTCGTGCGCTTCCAGGATCTGGATCTGAGCACTGCGCAGGGGGCGCGCATTCTCTACGGCCGCATCCGCCGTGCCGCCGGCGAGGTCTGCGCGCCGTACCAGGTGTCGGGCAGCCTGATCCCATCGGCCGCCTGGCGCAGCTGCTTCGAGCAGGCCATCGCGACGGCGGTGCGTCGCGTGGATAGCCCGCTGCTCACGGCGTACCATGAGCGCCAGGAGGGGCGTCTGATGGCCTCGGCGGGGCGGCTGACCAGCGCCGGGGAGTAGGGAGGCGGCCAGATCGCCACGAAGACATCGGCAAAGGCACCGGCAAGGACATCGCCGAAGACACCGTCACCGCGCCGGCGCGCCGCGCGCCGGTCCGCCGGCTCGATCCGGATGATCCGCAGACTGCCGCTCGGCAGTCTGCGAGTGTTCGTGTCCGTCGCTGAGCATCTCAATTTCACCCGCGCGGCCGAGGCCCTCGGTGTCAGTGTAAGCGCCGCGAGTCTGCAGATCCGTGTGCTCGAGGAGTATCTGGGCCGTTCGCTGCTCCGGCGCGACGGCCGCCACGTGCACCTCACCGAGGAAGGTGCCGCCCTGCTGCCGCGCGTGCGACGCTCCCTCGAGGATCTGGAGGCCGCCCTCGACGACGTGCGCGCCGAGCGCGGCGCCGGCATCCTGCGTGTGTCGATGCTTGCCTCGTTCCTGCAGCAGTGGCTGCTGCCGCGTATACCGCGCTTTCACGCGGCGCACCCGGGTATCAGACTCTATCTGCACACCTCGGTCGACATGGTCGATTTCGTGCACAGCGAGCACCAGCTCGCCATCCGCCTGGGACGCGGGCCAAGCTGGCCCGGCGTCGAATCGGAAAAGCTCCTCGAAGAGTGGCTGGTGCCGGTCTGCACGCCCGCACTGCTGCGCAGGCACGGCCCCGTCGATGACCCGAAGAACCTGGAGCGCTATACGCTGCTGCACAGCGACTCGGAGCCCTGGAGTCTGTGGCGCACACGTGATTCGGCAGAGACCGTCAATGTCGCCGACGTACCCGCGGCGCAGTTCGATGATTCCACGGTGATCGTGCGCTCGGCGATGCGTGGTCATGGCCTCGCCCTGGCGCGCTGGAGCCTGGTGGCCGACGAGGTCGCCGACGGCACGCTGGTGCTCGCCTGCCGCAAGCCGGTGGTTTTCCACGAGTCCTACTGGTTCGTCTATCCTCGGCGCGTGCGTTCGCTGGCGAGCGTCGCAGCGTTCAAGGCGTGGCTTTTCGCCGAGGCAGCGCAGTTCGCGGCGCCGCGCGCAGAAGTGCGCGCCTGATCCGCGCCGCCCTGGTGAGCTGCCCGCGCGCCGGCGAATTTGCCCGCGCCCGGACATCGGCGGGACGGCGGCCTGCGGGCTGATACAATTCGCCGATGGCCGGTGTGAGCAATCATGGCGCGCACTAAGACGCGCCCGACGGCACGCTCCGGGCCGAGGGCACGGCGCCGCGCGCCGGCCACCGCCGTGGGTGCTGCCGTCCCGCTATCGATCGTCATCCTCGCTGCCGGACAGGGCACACGGATGCGCTCGGCGCTGCCCAAGGTATTGCAGCCGCTGGCGGGACGGCCGCTGCTCTCACACGTGCTCGAGCTGGCGCGCAGCCTCGACCCCGCAGCCATTCACGTCGTCTACGGCCATGGCGGCGAGCGCGTGCGCGAGTACTTCGCCGCCGAGGGGGCCGCAGCAGCCCCGAGCGCCCCGGCGGCGGGCGCGCGGCCCGCGCTGCAGTGGGTGCGGCAGGCCGAGCAGCTCGGCACGGGTCACGCGCTCGAGCAGGCGATGCCCGCGGTGCCGGAGGAGCATCGGGTGCTGGTGCTGTATGCAGATGTGCCGCTGCTACGCAGTCAGACGTTGCACGCGCTGATCACAGCCGCAGGTGACCGTGGCGTTGCCCTGTTGACTGCGCTGCTGGCGGACCCCGCGGGATACGGACGCGTGATACGCGATCGCGGTCGACGCATCCGCCGCATCGTGGAGCACCGCGATGCAACCTCTGCCGAGCGATCCATCCGCGAGGTCAACACCGGCGTCATGGTCGCGCCCGCGCGGGCGCTGCGCCGCTGGCTGCGCGCGCTGCGGCCGCGCAATGAGCAGGGCGAGTACTATCTCACCGATGTCGTGGCCATGGCAGCGCGCGAGGGGCTCGTGGTGGATTCGCTGGTGACGACGGACCGTGGCGAGGTGCTGGGAGTCAACGACCGCCTGCAGCTCGCCGAGGCCGAGGCCGAATATCGGCGGCGGCGCTCGCGCGAGCTGATGGAGCGCGGCGTGACCGTGATCGATCCCGCGCGTCTGGATGTGCGCGGCCCGGTGGAGGTGGATAGCGACGTGCTGCTGGACGTGAATGTGGTGCTCGAAGGGCCGGTGCGGCTCGGGGCGGGCGTGCGCATCGGCCCGAACTGCGTCGTGCAGAACACCTCGATCGGGGCGCGCACCGTGTTGTATGCCAACTGCGTCGTGCAGAACGCTGACATCGGAGCGGATTGCCAGATCGGTCCGTTTACGCGCCTGCGGCCCGGCGCGCGCCTGGGGGATGTAGTGCACGCCGGCAATTTCGTGGAGATCAAGAACAGCGAGGTAGGGCCGCGCAGCAAGATCAACCACCTGAGCTACGTCGGCGACACGACGGTCGGCAGCGATGTCAACGTCGGGGCAGGCACGATCACCTGCAACTACGACGGCGCGAACAAGTGGCGCACGCAGATCGGTGACGGCGCCTTCATTGGCTCGGGCTCGATGCTGGTGGCGCCGGTGGCAATCGGCGCGGGTGCGACCATCGGTGCGGGCTCGACCATCACCGCGGACGCTCCCGCCGGCAAGCTGACGCTGGCGCGCTCGCGCCAGCTGACCATCGAGGAATGGCAGCGACGTCGCAAGCCCCCGCAGTCCTGAGCCAGGCATGCCGCCTGAGCCAGGCATGCCGCCAGCGCCGGCGAAGCAGCCGCGGTCGAGGCGGGTGCGGCCGCCGGCCAGGAGGTCGGGCATGAGCGATGAGATGGATGAGCGCGTCTGCGCGGTGCTCGCCGAGTACCACCAGCGCATCGCCAGCGAGAGTGCGCTCATGGCGTCGGGATGGATCACCGACGAGCGCCGCGACAAGCTGCTGCTGCCGGTCGGACCGGAAACGGGTCGGTTGATGAATCTGCTCGTGAAGGCCGGGCGCGCCCGCAACATCGTGGAGGTCGGCACCTCTTACGGCTATTCGACCGTGTGGCTGGCCGAGGCGGCACGCGCCATCGGCGGGCGCGTGATCACACTGGATCTGGCGCGTTACAAACAGGATTACGCGCGCAGCATGCTGGAGCGCGCGGGGCTTGCCCCCTACGTCGAGTTTCGTACCGGCGACGCGCTCGCGCTGCTCGCGCAGATGGCGGAGCCGATCGAGTTCGTGCTCATAGACCTGTGGAAGGATCTGTACGTCGCCTGCTTCGAGCTGCTCATCCCACGGCTCGCCGTGGGTGCGATGATCGTCGCCGACAACATGTTACAGCCGGAAATTTCCCGGCCCGCGGCCACCGCCTACCGGGCGCGCGTCCGCCGTCAGCCGGGCGTCGAATCGGTGATGCTTGCGGTGGGCAGTGGTGTGTATTTGAGCCGTTACGCGCCGCTCGAATGAGCGCCGGCTCCGGGGCGTCACCGCCAACGCAAGTCCGGCGCCGCGCATAAGAACGACTTATAATTCCACAATCGAGTGTTCTGAGGGGTGGGGGAGCCCTCTGATCCGACCGCAACACCGTGAACGCAATTGCCGCCGGACGGGAGCCCGAACAGGTGCGGTTGTGGGCCGGCAGTGCCCTGGCCGCGCTGCTGGTGCACCTCGTCCCCGCGGCCGTGCTGATCCTTTACATCCATTGGCCACCGCCGCCGTCGTCGCTGGGGGCCTCTCCCGCCGGGTTGGATGTCGAGTTGGCTTCCATGCCATCGGCAGCCTCGCCTGCTGCATCGTCGTCCACAGGACAGACGAGGTCGCAGCTACAGACGAGGCAGGCGCAGGCAACGCGTGCGCAGCTCGCGGCTGTGAGTCCCGTGCGGCCTCTGGGCCGAATGCAATCAATCCCGCAGCCGGATGCCGTACCCTCAAACGCGGCGCCCGTGGCTGACGCCGGTACGACGAGTGCGCCGGTAGAGTCGTCCGACCTCGACGCCTCCGGTGCCTCGGACCCGGACCTGCAGCTATGGGAGGATGAGATCGTGGCCCGGCTGGCGAGCTACAAGGAATACCCGGACAGCGCCCTGCAGCAAATGCAGCAGGATACCGTGATGCTGCAAATCTCGGTCGACCACGCTGGGCAGGTGACGTACTCCCGCATCGACAGCACGCACCACTACCCGGCCCTCGAGCAGGAAGTCCAACAGATGCTGCGGCTCGCGGGTTCCATGCCCAAGCCGCCATCGCAGCTACCCGACGCCATCGTGTTGACCGTGCCGGTCCAGTTCTCCCTAGACTTCATGCCTAACCTTCTCTGCGGCGAATCGGGTTGCCCCAAAGGGGGCGGTGCCCAGAGCAAACCGAAGGCGGCGCCGCCCCCCCCACCGACGCTGGCCAGCTGCACGGCTGCGCCCAGCCCCGGACCCGCGCCGGCGGGATCGATAGCGACGCTGGAGCAGATGCGCGCTTATCGGGAGAGCCTCAATCAGTATTTGGCCGCGAGCGGCAACCAGCTCGCGTGTTTGAGTCAGGTACGGGAAGCGCCCACGCTGGCCCTGCGCGACACGCTGACACAGCAGCTTCACTCGATGGTCGATGACTTCAATACCCAGGCGCGCGTATTCGAGGCCAAGGCGCAGGCACAGGCACTGCAGGCACAGCAGGACCGCCAGCGGCAGGCCGAGGCGCTTGCCGCCCAGATCTATGCCGCCTGCACGCCGCCCCCTGTCCTACGGGCCCCGCAGGCCACCCTTTCCGCCGAGGGCGCGTCATCATTTCGCCGGCAGCTGATCGGCTATCAGGCCGCGGTACGCACCTACGTCGCCTGCCTGCGGCAGGCCGATCTGGCCGCCACGGCGCCGCAGCGCGGGCTTGCCAACGATCAGCGTGCGCAGCTCGCTCAGACCGCGGTAAAACTTGGCGATGCAGCCATCCTGTCGTTCAACCAGCTCGCTGGCGGCTTCAACGCCCAGGTGCCGCATCTGCGGCAGCAGGCTCTGGCCGCCGAGGCACAGCAGAATCTCGCCGAGGCAGTGGTCCGCGGGACTGCGATTTTCCCGAGCAGCAGCTGGAATCTACCCGTACCGCTGCCGCCGGATGAGTGCATCTACATCACCCAGTCCGGGCAGAGCTACCAGGCCCAGCTTTGTGATCCGACTTACGTCACGACCGTCAGCGATCTGTCTCAGATCCTTCGGGGCTCTTACCAGGGCGCCAAGAATGCGGGCGACGCGATAACCAAGGCTCTGGCAAACATGGCCGCGGACAACGCCCTGCCGCAAGCCACGCAGCAGGAGGCGATCGCGGCCCAGCATGGCTTTCCCGGGGATGGTGCAGATTGTTCGACGCATATCTGTACCCCGCCCATCCTCGGGATTGCAGCGACAACGCAAGCCGGATTCGCGGGCCAGGTACAGCCGAGCGGCCCGGTTCAACAGACGATCTCCTACAGCGTCAGTGAGCTGCAGGTGGCGGGCAGGCGCATTTCCCTGACGATCAGTCGCAGTTCCGATCAGGCTGCGGGCTCTCATCCATTGGGCAGCGATGATTTGAGCGCCGTGCATTTCGATCTGGTGCTGTCGCCGGACAACCAGACCCTGCAGGGGTATTGCTGGATAGGCCAGGAGCGGCGGGAGTGCACGCTAAGTCGTCACCTGAGCGCGCCCAGCCCCAAGCACGCCCAGCCCTGAGCACTCAGAGCGTTAGATGCCGGCGCGACGCATAACTCTACTGTCGTTCTTTGCCCCGACGGGCCCCTCGGCTTCTCAGGAGATCCGCATCCATGGCGCCAGTTCTGCAGTCGACCAGTAATTTTACGCTCCTGGGCCTGCTCGCCGGCACCGACGTGGTGGTGAAGAGCGTGCTGGCGCTGTTGGTGCTCGCGTCACTGGCGACCTGGACCGTTTGGATCGCCAAGATACGCGAGCTGCGGCGTGCGCGGCGCGAGCTCGGCAGCGATCTGGAACTGCTCGAGCGCAGCCCCTCGCTGCAGGGGCTTGGGCAGCTCACGGGCATCGCGGCGGTCACGCTGGCCGAAGGCGTGCGCGCCGAGATGGCGCGGGCGGGGGATCTGCGCGTGCCGGCCTGTGCCGAGGGGCTCAAGGAGCGCGCTACCGTGCGCCTGCTGAGCGCGGAAACCGAGCTGGCGCGCCGCATGACCCGCGGCATCAATCTCATCGCCTCGGTCGGCTCCACGGCTCCGTTCGTCGGGCTGTTCGGTACGGTCTGGGGCATCATGGACAGCTTCATCGGCATCGCGCGCTCGCAGGCCACCAATCTGGTGGTGGTCGCCCCCGGCATCGCCGAGGCACTGCTCACCACGGCGATGGGCCTGGCGGCCGCGGTGCCCGCGGTACTGATCTACAACGGATTTACCCGTTCGATCACCGGCTATCGGGCACTGCTCGCCGATGCCTCGCATGCACTGGCGAGTCTGCTGAGCCTGGATGTGGAGCGGGCGCAGCTCGGGCGTGAGCGTGTCGGGGGAGAACGTGAGCCGTCGAGCGCGGGCGCCGCTGCAATGAGCGCCGCGGCTGCGGCCGGGCGCACTGCACCGGTGACGTGATCCGCGCTCGCGGACTGAAGGTGTCGGCGCGGCGCGGCTACCGCAGATCTATCCGATCGATCCGGTCCAGTCCGGTGTAGTCTGAAATGATGACGCGTTCGCCCGGGGCAAGACCACTCAGGAGCTCCACCTGCTCGGCGTTGCGGCGCCCGATCTTGATGGCGCGCCGCTGGGCCGAGCGGCCATCCTTGCTCAGCACGAAGATCCAGTCTCCGGCGGTAGTCTCCAGGAACGCGCCGGCCGGGATGATGGTTGCCGGCAGGTCCGCACCCAACGTGAGCTTTCCCTCCAGAGTCTGACCCGGAAGCAGACCCGGTGGCTGCGCGCCGGTGAAGGCGAGATCCACGGTAAAGGTGCCGTCAGTCACCTGCGGATAGACTCGAGTGACCCGTAGCGGCCAGCCTTTGTCGTCGATCTGGATCCTCGCGATTTGTCCCGTCTGTACGCGACCCAGGTAATACTCGTCGATTGCCGCGGAGAGTTTGTATTCGGTGCCGGGGGTGATCACCGCGACACGCTCGTTACTGGCGAGACTCTGGCCGACCTTGAGATCCATGGCCGTGAGACGACCCGATACGGGCGCACGCACGATCAGGTCATCGAGAGTGCCGTGAGTGATTTTCACGTCCTGCTCCAGCGTTTTCAGTTGACGGTGAATCTGCGGCAACTGCTGCACTCGGAGCTGCTCTTGCGTCCGATTGCTCGCCTCCTGCATGGGTCGTAGCTTGACGTCGTAGTCGAGTTGGTCCTGAAGCTGATCGACCGTCTCCTGTGCCACCGAGTTCTCTGCAAGCAGCACCTTGCGGCGATCGAGGGCGCGACGAGCCGTGATAGTGCCGTAATCGATCTGCGCGAGTGCCTTCTCGTTGGCGACCCGATTCTGCTCGAGCTGCGTCTGATAGGTCTGGAGCTCGGTAATCGACTCGATCAGTCGGCCTTCCCTATCGAGCACGTCGAGCTCCAGCTGCGTATTCGACAGATCGACGAGCGGCTGCCCGGCTGTCACCCAATCCCCGGCCTGTGCGAGCAGATGCTGCACGCGACCGCCCTCCAGGGCATCGACATAAACGGTGTTGAGCGCAACCACGGTTCCATTGAGCGACATGAGATCATGGAAGGCCCCGCGCTCAGCGGTGGCCACCGTCACATTCGATGCCGCAAGGCGCACTGTGCGCTCGGTGTTGCTGAACACGACTGCGGCTGCAAGCAGCACGAGT
>JASHSK010000284.1 GCA_030038755.1 Gammaproteobacteria bacterium | reverse complement strand
CCGGGGCCTACGAGGGCGTGACGCGCGAGGATGTGCTGGCGGTGGCCCGCGCCGTATTCCAACCAACGCAGCGCACCGTTGGCGTGCTGCAGCCGCTGGGCGGCGAGCCCTGCGCCGCGGGCGATTCTCACGGTGCGGGCGATTCGCACGGCGTGGGCGATTCGCGCGCCGCGGGCGATTCGCACGGCGCGGCCGATCCGCACGGCGCATGAGAGTACCGCCGCACGAGCGCCTCACGCTGCCCAACGGCGTGCGCCTGCTGCTGCTGCCGACCCAGGAGGTGCCGCTGATCGCCTTCGAGGCGGTCGTGCGCGGCGGCTCGCGACTCGACCCGGGCGGCCGCGAGGGCGTCGCCGCGCTCACCGCGGAGCTGCTGACCTACGGGGCCGGCCCGCGCGACGCGTATGCCTTCGCGGACGCCGTCGAGGGCTCCGGCGGCAGCCTCGATGCCGAGGCACATCGCGAAGCGATCATCGTGCACGGTCAGTTTCTGGCGCGCGATCGGGAGCTGCTGCTCGAGCTGCTGTCCGATGCGCTGCTCAGCCCGCACTTCGATGCGAGCGAGCTGGACAAGGTGCGTGAGCGGCGTATCGAGAGCATCCGCGCGGCGAAGGACTCCGATCCGCAGAGCCTGCTCGATACCTACGGCCGCGGCCTGCTGTTCGGCGAGCATCCCTTCGCCAAGCCCGGCGGCGGCAGCGAGACCAGCCTGGCGGCGATCGGGCGCGAGGATGTGCTGCGGCTGTACCGCGAGCACTTCGGCGCGGAGCGCCTCACGCTGGTGTTCGCCGGGGACTTCGACCCGCAGTGGCTCGCCGCCGCGGTGGCGCGGCGCTTCGAGTCCTGGGGCGGGGCCGGGGCGGCACTGCCGCCGCTGGCGGCTGCCGCGCGCGTGCGGGGCCGACGCGTTCTGATGATTGATTCCCCCGGATCCGGGCAGAGCTACTTCTGGATCGCCAATGTCGGCGTCGCTCGCGGCTATCCGCTGCGCGCCGCGCTGGACGTCACCAATACCGCCTTCGGCGGCAGCTTCGGCTCGATGCTGATGCAAGCGCTGCGCGTGCGCACCGGACTGACCTACTCGGCCTACTCCGGCTTCCGGCGCGGCAGCGTCCCGGGGGAGTTCGCGATCCACTCGTTCACGCAGACCGCGAGCACGGCGCGCGCGCTGGACATCGCGCTGGGGACGCTGACCGCGCTCAAGCGCCGCGGTGCCGCCGGCGAGGCGATCGCCTCGGCGCGCAACTACATCCTCGGGCAGTATCCGCTGGGCTTCGAGACCGCGGCGGACTGGGCTGCCGCGCTCGGCGACCTGGATCTGTACGGGCTTGCGCAGAGCTATATCGACGAATACGAGCCGGCGCTGCAGCGGGTGGATGCGGCCCAGGTGCGCGAGGTCACCGCCGCCGCCTTCCCCGATCCCGATGACGTCGCCATCGCGCTGATCGGGGATGCGGCGCAGGTGCGCTCGGAGCTGGCGCAGCTGGGGGCGCTGCACGAGACGACCCTGGCGGCGCCGGCGTTCTCCTGAGCGCCGCGGTGCCGCCGCCGTGGCTGACGTAGTCAGTCCGCGTAGATGTGGGTAGGCCTCGGGAGGATACGTTGGCCACGTATCCTCCCGAGGCCTACGCACATCTGCGCGGATTGGTTATGACAGGCGCTGCGACAGCGGCATCAGAAGAGGCCGCGGCGGCGGCGCATCGACTCACCGCCCCGGCCTGCGGCGCCTGCGTCGGGCAGCGCCTCGGCGCTGTCACCGACGTCTGCGCAAAATCGCGACACAAATCTATTGCATCGAGCGCTCAGGTGTCTTAAGTTGCGCGCGCGTTGCGAGGTGTGGTACCGCTCGTGACGTCCAGCGATGGATGTCTGGACCACCGGAGGTGTTCTGGAAAAGAAATGAACAAGCTCAAAGCGTCCGCGACCAGCGAACCTGGGCCCCGTCTTCAACACGTCAATCGTTATCTGGAAAAGAACTTTCCCGACTTCTTCGCAGAAGTCCGTTTCCAAGTCGGCAACGACGACTATTTCCTCTACAGCCGCTTTGGCCGCTATCTCGCCCGAACGATCGAAAGCAATCGGGCGCCACGCGACAAGATCTACCGAGGATTCACGGTGCTGAACAAGATGGCACGCGTGTCGGCCAAGGATCCGGCCGTGCGGCGCATGCTCGTGACCGGTCCCCTGGAAGAGCTCGTCGATCACCCGAAGGCCCGCGCGCTCGCGCGCAAGCGCCTCTCCTCGGTCGCTCAGAGCTACCTCGAGGGTCTGTGCGAATGAATTCCTCCGGCACCCCGCGGCCCCTCTGAGCCCCGCACCGCGCGACGTCCCCCCTGGAGCCGCGCGGCTGCCGCGCGCCCAGGAAGTACTGCTGTTCTGGTTCGGCCCCAGGCCGCACGCAGCGGCACAGGTGGCGCAGCGCGCCCGTCTGTGGTTTGGCGAAGCGAGCGCCCCCGAGCTCGGACCGCAGATCGACGAGCTGATCGAGGAGCGCTTCGGTGAGCTCATGGCCGCGGCCGCGCGCGACGAGCTCGTCGCCTGGGAGTCAAGCCCGCGCCGACGCCTGGCGCTGATCCTGTTGCTGGATCAATTCCCCCGCCATGTGCACCGGGGCACGAGCGCTGCCTGCGGCCAGGACGCGAAGGCTCTGGCACTGGCGGTCTCGGGCATGCAGTTCGGGGCCGACGGGGCACTCGATCCCGTGGAGCGGATCTTCTTCTACATGCCGCTGATGCACACCGAGTCGCTGGATGTGCAGGAAGAGTCGCTCGCCGCCTACCGCCGCCTGCTCGAGGAGGCGCCGCCGGAGCTGCGCGGCTACTTCGAGTCTTCGCTGCGCTCGGCGCAGTTGCACCGCGATCTCATCGCCCGCTTCGGCCGCTTCCCTCACCGCAACCGGGTGCTCGGGCGAGCCGATGCGGAAGGCGAGAGCGAGTGGCGCAGCGAGTTCCCGGGCGCGCAGTACCTGGCCCTCTGACGGGGACCGCCTGCAACCGCCTGCATCCGATCCTGGTGCGTCGTGGTACCTCGTGATACGTCGTGGTGCGCCGTGGCGTGCGCCGGGCGCCCGGGTGCGGATCGGTCTCGAGCGGATCGCGGCGCGCGTGCCGTCAGCGGCGGCCGCGAGGATGACGGCCGGGCACTTACGCCAGAAACACACCAATTGCCGTGGATTTTCCGCTTATTGATCCGTTTGAGGTTCAATAGCCCGCAAACGACGCGGGGCGGCCGAGCGCTCAGAGCGGCTGACAGCAGAAGGCCGTCGAGCGTGCAGCCAATCGGTGCTGCAGGCTCGACGGCCTTCCGAGAGCGCGGGCGCCCGGGTGGAGGGGGGCTCAAATCCGAGCGGCAAAAGGGTCGCTGGGAGTCTTCCGGCCACCAAGGCGCCTTGAGCGTGAACATACGTCTGCGCGTATGAATCGGTGCTGAATCCAAGCGTCGCGCACGCGCGACGCTCGAGCCGCGCGCGCGGGGCCGGGAGCAAATTTCGTTGACCGTCGCGGTGCCCTCGGTATATTGAAAGGTCGCTGGCGAGACGCCGTGGGATCGCGGCGCTGGATCGGGAGCCTCGGCGCGTGCCGGGCAGCGGTGCGCCGGGCAGCGGACAGGGCGCCCGGTCTCAAGGCTCGCGCGAGATGCCAGCAGCCACCAGACAGCGTACGAATCTTGCACCGTACAGCGCGGATACGCGCCGCGCGCGGTGCCCGGTTGGTTCCGCGGGCGTCGGTGAGGCGCCGGTGTGGGCGCCGGTGAGGCGTCGGTGAGGCGCCGGTGTGGCGTCGGTGTGGCGTCGGTGTGGCTCGCCTTGACGGAGCGATAGCATGAGCATGCACACAGGCCGCGGGCTGTTCCGCGAGGAATACGAGCGCGATAGCTGCGGGTTCGGACTGATCGCGAGCCTCGACGACAAGCCGAGCCACTGGCTGGTGCAGACCGCCATTGCCTCGCTCAATCGGCTCACTCACCGCGGAGCGATCGCCACCGACGGCAAGACCGGGGACGGCTGCGGGCTGCTGCTCAAGCGCCCCGAGCGTTTCCTGCGCGCGCTCGCGCGCGACGCGCGCATCCGCCTCAGTCCGCGGTTCGCGGCGGGCCTGGTGTTTCTCAACCCGCAGGCCGCGCGCGCCGAGGCGGCGCGCGCCGTGCTCAAGACGGAGCTCGAGCGCGAGGGGCTCGCGCTCGCGGGCTGGCGGCGCGTGCCGACCGACCCGGGCGCCTGCGGCGCCGAGGCGCTCAAGACGCTGCCGCTGATCGACCAGCTGTTCGTCAACGGCCGCAACGCCGACCTCGACGAGGCGAGCTTCAACCGCAAGCTGTTCCTGGCGCGCCGGCGCGCCGAGAACCAGCTCGCCGCCGATCCCATGTTCTACTGCCCGAGCCTGTCGGCCAGCACCATCGTCTACAAGGGCATGGTCATGCCCCAGCACCTCGCCGAGTTCTACCCGGACCTGGGCGATGCGCGGCTGGAGGCATCGGTGGCGGTGTTTCACCAGCGCTTCTCCACCAACACGCTGCCGCAGTGGCGCCTGGCGCATCCGTTCCGCTACGTCGCGCACAACGGCGAGATCAACACCATCGAGGGCAACCGCCAGTGGGCGCTGGCACGCGGGCCGATCCTGCGCTCGCCGGTGCTGCCCGAGCTGCAGGATGTGCTGCCGCTGGTGTCGCTCACCGGCTCGGATTCGCAGAGTCTGGACAACATGCTCGAGGTGCTGCTGCTCGGCGGCCTGGACGTGCCGCACGCGCTGCGGCTGCTGATCCCGCCGGCCTGGCAGGCGGTGGACACACTGGACGCGGACCTGCGCGCCTTCTACGAGTACTACTCGGCGCACATGGAGCCGTGGGACGGGCCGGCGGGGCTGGTGCTCACCGACGGGCGTTATGCGGCCTGCGCGCTGGATCGCAACGGCCTGCGTCCCGCGCGCTTCGTCATCACCCGCAACCGCCACCTGACGATCGCCTCGGAGACCGGCGTGTGGGACTACGCCCCCGAGGACGTGGTGCGCAAGGGCAAGCTCGGCCCGGGCGAGATCGTGGCCCTGGACCTCTCGACCGGCACGCTGCTCGAGACGCGCGCGATCGATGACATGCTCAAGACGCGCTATCCCTACAAGGCGTGGCTGAAGAAGGGCGTGCAGTATCTGGAGTCCGATCTCATCGACCCGCGGCTGGCCGCCGAGCCGATGGATCGCGAGACGCTGCCCATCTATCAGAAGATGTTCGGCGTCAGCGCCGAGGAGCGCGACGAGATCATCCGCGTGCTCGCGGAGGACGAGAGCGAGGCGGTCGGCTCGATGGGCGATGACACGCCCGCCGCCGTCATGTCGCACAAGATCCGCTCGCTGTACGACTACTTCCGCCAGCAGTTCGCGCAGGTCACCAACCCGCCGATCGACCCCATCCGCGAGTCGATCGTGATGTCGCTGTCGACCTCCATCGGGCCGGAGTGCAACGTGTTCGTGCCGGTGGCCGAGCACGCGCGCCGCATCGTGCTGAACTCCCCGATCCTCTCGCAGCGCAAGCTGCGTCAGATCCTCGCCTCCGAGGAGGTGGTGGAGGCGAACGAATTCCTCGACCTGCAGTACGACCCCGCGGAGGGGCTGCGCGCGGCGATCCTGCGCATCTGCGATCAGGCGGAGGCGGCGGTCCGCGAGGGCAAGCTGGTGCTGATGCTCTCCGACCGCTACCTCGTGCAGGGCAAGCTGCCGATCCACGCGCTGCTGGCCACCGGCGCCGTGCATCACCGCCTGGTGGACTGCGGCCTGCGCTGCAAATGCAACATCCTGGTGGAGACCGGCACCACGCGCGATGCGCACCACTTCGCCTGCCTGATCGGCTACGGGGCGACCGCGGTCTACCCCTACATGGCCTACCAGACGCTCTACGAGATGATGCGCAAGGGCCAGGTCAAGCTCGGCTATGAGGAGCGCCGCCAGCTCGGTCGCAGCTACCGCCACGGCATCCGCAAGGGCCTCTACAAGATCATGTCCAAGATGGGCATCTCCACGATTGCCAGCTACCGCGGCGCGCAGCTGTTCGAGATCGTCGGCCTGTCGCAGGAGGTGGTGCAGCTGTGCTTCCGGCACAGCGTGAGCCGCGTGCAGGGCGCGGACTTCGAGGATCTCGAGGGCGACGTGCGGTATCTGGCGATGCGCGCCTGGAATCCGCGTGTCTCGGTGGAGCAGGGCGGCATCTACAAATACGTGCACGGCGGCGAATACCACATGTACAACCCCGACGTGGTGGCGGCGCTGCAGGCCGCCGCGGTGTCGGGCGACTACGAGCGCTATCGCCTGTTCGCGCGGCTGGTCAACGAGCGGCCCGCCTCGGCGCTGCGCGATCTGCTGGCGCTGCGGCTCGCCGGCCCGGGCGGCCCGAACGGCGCGCCGGTGCCGCTCGAGGAGGTCGAGCCGCTGGAGGCGGTGCTGGCGCGCTTCGACGGCGCCGGCATGTCACTCGGAGCGCTCTCGCCCGAGGCGCACGAGTCGCTCGCCATCGCTCTCAACCGCCTCGGTGGCCGCTCGAACTCCGGCGAGGGCGGCGAGGATCCGGCGCGCTACGGCACCGAGCGCAACTCCAAGATCAAGCAGGTCGCCTCGGGGCGCTTCGGCGTCACGCCCGAATACCTGATCAACGCCGAAGTGCTGCAGATCAAGATCGCGCAGGGCGCCAAGCCCGGCGAGGGCGGACAGCTGCCCGGACACAAGGTCAACGAGATGATCGCGCGGCTGCGCTTTGCGCGCCCGGGCGTGGGACTGATTTCTCCGCCGCCGCATCACGACATCTACTCGATCGAGGATCTGGCGCAGCTGATCTTCGATCTGAAGCAGGTCAATCCGCGCGCGCTGGTGTCGGTGAAGCTGGTGGCCGAGCCGGGCGTGGGCACCGTGGCCGCCGGGGTCGCCAAGGCGTACGCCGATCTCATCACCATTTCGGGGCACGACGGCGGGACCGGCGCCAGTCCGCTCTCCTCGATCAAATACGCCGGCACCCCCTGGGAGCTCGGCCTGGCCGA
>JASHSK010000283.1 GCA_030038755.1 Gammaproteobacteria bacterium | reverse complement strand
AAGCCGGTCAGAACCGTCAGCAACCCGAAGCTGAAGCCCGTCAGCACGATGGTGGGCCGCCGGCCGATCCAATCACCCAGCCAGGTGAACAGGAACCCACCCAGCAGCATCCCGGTCGTTCCGGCCGAGAAGATGTGACCGAGCATGATCGGGTCGAGGTGGAACTGGTCTCGCAGGTAAGGGGCCGTGTAGCTGATCGTCATCATGTCGAACCCGTCGAACACGGTGATCAACCACGACAGCACGATCAGCTTGTAGTTGAATGCGCTGAGCTTGCGAGCGTCGATCAGCGCGGTGATGTCGATGGTGCGACCGGCCATCTGGTGTCCCCCGACCCGTCGACAGGCATCTTAGCGCGCCTCGCCATGAAGGCGGCCGGCCACGCGACCTGATGCGGCGCAGCAATGCTGAGTTGCGGCTCTCGCGGGCAGCACCCACGATCAACCTGGCGACCAGTGGTACCGGACATGAGCGACCCGCCTGATCTACACCCCGCCGCCAGCGCCGGTTTCTCCGCTGGAGCCGCGACCTACGTGCGTGGACGGCCGGACTATCCCGAAGCCTTGCTCGACTGGCTGCGCGGCACGCTGCAGCTGCGCATCGGCACCACGGCGGTGGATCTGGGCGCGGGCACCGGCAAGTTCACGGCGCTGCTGGCGCGCACCGGTGCGAGCATCGTCGCCGTCGAGCCGGTCGCGGCGATGCGCTCGCAGTTCGCGGGGCCCTTGTCACATGCGTCTGCGCCGGTGCTCATGGCCGCCGGGATGGCCGAGGCCATCCCGCTGCGAGGTGGCGCTGCGGATGCCGTCGTGTGCGCCCAGGCGTTTCATTGGTTCGCCACGCACGAAACGCTGCGGGAGATCCATCGCGTCCTGCGTCCGGGCGGTCGACTGGGGTTGGTGTGGAACGTGCGCGACGAATCGATTGATTGGGTCGCCGCGATCACTGCGATCCTCGCACCTTATGAAGCGGATGCGCCGCGCTTCACCTCGGGACGCTGGCGGGAGGTATTCGCACAGCCGCAGGCACGTGCGCTATTCTCCGAACCGCAGCGGATCACCTGGCCCCACGAGGCAGGCGGCTCGCCGGAGCACGTCATCATCGAGCGCTTTTTATCGGTCAGCTTTGTTGCCGCATTACCCGCCGACGAGCAGGTGCGCGTGCGCCGACGCCTGCAGGACCTCATCGAGACGCACGCCCGGCTGCGCGGGCGCACACAGATTGCCTTTCCCTACGTAACCCATGCGTATAGCTGCACGGCCCTTTGACTGCGCGCTGCTGCTGATGGCCGCGCTGCCAGGCCTGGCGCTCGTGGCGGGGTCCGCAGTCGCAGCCGCGCCAACGCCGGCAGCCGCAGTCGCAGTCGCAGCCGCGCCGGCGCCCACGCGACCCGTGCATCGCTATCTGGAGATGCGCCTTTCTCCCGACGGCACGCGAGTCGCGACCGTGGAGGGGGATTCTCCGCCCGGCGGCTTCGATCCCGACGTGCGCGATCTGGTCATCCGAATGCTGCGTGCGACGGAGCCTGCCGCCGAGGTACGCGTCGCGCTGCCCTGCGGGCGTGTCCCGCAATGCTGGCCAGGCTCACTGGCGTGGACACCGGACGGGCGGCGTCTGGCCTTCACGGTGCGCACCCCCGGCAGCCACGACTACGCTCTCTACAGCGTCGGTCGGGACGGACAGGATCCGCGCAGGGTGCTTGCCTTCACCGGTACCCTTCAGGACCTGAAGTATTCTCCTGACGGAACTCTCGCCGTGCTGGCGGTGCAGGGCGCGGATAAGGAGGTCGGCGCCACCCAGGCCGGAGCTCCCGTCTCGGGCGATCTGGATGCTCCGCCACCCGAGCAGCGTATTGCAGTTCTCGACGCCGGCGCGGCGGGCGCGGCAGCCGGCCCCGATGCTTCAGCGGCTGCCAATGCCAGGCTGCAGTGGATTTCACCGCCGGGGCTGTTTGTCTACGAGTACGACTGGCTTCCGAACGGGCAGGGCTTCGTGGGCACGGCGGCACCCGGAGACGGAGACGACAATTGGTGGACTGCGAAGCTCTATGCCTTTCAGCGCGGTGACGGCGCAGCGCGTGTGATCTATGCCCCGACCGGCGCAGGTCAGCAGCTGGCCGTGCCCAGCGTGTCGCCGGACGGCCGCACGGTCGTGTTCGTCGCCGGGCTGATGAGCGATTTCATATCCACGGGCGGCGACGTCTACGCGCTCGACCTGGCCAGTGGCACGGTGCGCGACGTGACCCCGGATCTTCGCGCTTCTGCCACGGCGCTCGAGTGGGGCTGCGACGGCGCGCTGCTCGTGAAGCTGCTCAAGGGTGACCAGACGCAGATCGTATCGCTGGGGCATGTGCGCGGCGCGGCCGCCCCGCGACTGCTGTGGAGCGGACAGGAATCCCTCGGCGGCTTCGGCGAGGTGAACGCGCTCGCCTGTGTCGGCGGTCGGGGCGCCGACGAGCGGGGCACGAGTTCGCGGGGCACGAGTTCGCGGGGCACGAGCTCGCGGGGCACGAGCTCGCGGAGCGCTGGCGCTCGTGCCCTGACCGTGCAGACTCACGAGACGTTCACCTCTCCGCCCGAGATCGAGGTGGGTCCGATCGGCCACTGGCACGATGTCACCCGGGTCAATGCGGGGCTGTCTCTGCCGGCACGCGTGATGAGCATCCGCTGGCACAGCGAGGGATTCGACGAGCAGGGCTGGCTGCTGCTGCC
>JASHSK010000282.1 GCA_030038755.1 Gammaproteobacteria bacterium | reverse complement strand
CCAATGACTGCGCAGCAATGGCTTAGCACTTCTTCTCGCGCTTCTGTGGAATGCTGAATCGAGCTTTGCGCATTGAGACCAAAGCTGCTCCTAGTGAAGCTAGGATAACTCGACCAAACAGAGGCGTACAGCGTCTCGTGGTGTTCGGGCAACAGCGGATGATCCGGGAGCGATGCACTTCACACCTCTGGACCGTTGAAACAAAGCTTCGAGAGTCGTTCGAGTTACGTCGCATCGGGGGAGGGCACGGCCATGGTGCAGCGGCGAGCGTGCTCGCACCATGGCCGCGCGTTGCGGGGGCGATACGACTTCAGGCGCTACGAGACGGAAGGCGATACGGCCCCGGACGCTACGACCGCGGGCGATACGGCCCAGGCAATGCGGCCGTCAGGCGCCGAGGCGGATCAGGCCGACGAAATCGAACCGAGTGAGCAGCAGCTCGCCGTTCCCATCCAGCGCCGTGGCGGGCCCGATGCAGAACCCGCGCGCCTGCACGCGCAGCGTTGGTGAGCGCGTGGCGCCCGCGGCCGGCGTCTCCTGCAGCCGATCCACGGTGCAGCGACCGTCCCCGCCGGTGGAATACAGGCGCCGCTCCCCCTCGAAGATCACCGTCACGTTGGTGGCGCGCTCATGCGTGACGCCGGCCTTTGCGGCCGCATCGATCCCGAACACGAAGCGCACCCGATGGCGGCCCTGCCGGGTGCGTCCGGCGAAAGTCAGAAGGATGCCTGCACCCTTTGGGCGCAGCCCGCCGTCACACTGCAGCTGCGCGTCGCTCCAGCGGATGTCCAGGTCGCTCGCGCCGCGCAGGCGCGCGCGCAGATAGCCGTCGTGTGAGGGCAGGCAGCCGGCTCGCAACCCCTCCACAGGGCCGCCCGTCACCCCCGCCGGTCCCGCGGCTGGCCCTGCGGCCGCTGCCGCCGGTGTGGCAGTCGCTGCCGATGGGGTGGCCGCTCCCGATGTCGCCGCTGCTCCCGATGTCGCCGCTGCTCCCGATGTGGCTGCTGCGGTCGCGCTCTGCGCCGGCAGCCGCGAACTGGCGAGCAACAGCGCGGCCCACAGTGCGGGCGCGAGCGGCAGCATGCGGCGGCCGAGCCGTGGGGTGGACGGGGATCTCCCGGTACCGTATCTCATTGCCCATTTCCCGAAGTCGCGTACCGACAGTGTAGCGGACGGGGGCGCACGATCCGGCGGGCGACCCGCGGCGCCGCCTGAGGGTGCCGGCGATCCCGTCAGCACCGCACGCAGAGTCGCGAAGCGCAGCTGCTAGACTGCCGCCCCTCTGGCGCGCCGGCGCGCCATCGCGGGGTGCGGATGTCGAAGCAATTGATTGAAATTTTTTCAGTGATCCCGTCGGCGATCGGGCGACTGCCGGAGCTGGCGAGCAATCTTTTCTTCAGCTGGCACCGTCCGACGCGTGCCCTGTTCGAGGACCTGAATCCGGAGCTATGGAAGCAGGTCAATGGCAACCCGCGGCTGATGCTGCGCTGCGTGAGCCAGGAACATCTGGACCTGGCCGCCACCGACTCCGTCTATCAGGAGCGCTACCGCCAGGTGGTGTCGACCTTCGATGCGTACCTGTCGGCTCCGCGGCGTGCCGATGAGCCGCTGATCGCCTATTTCTGTGCCGAGTACGGCTTCCACGAGAGCTTCCCGATCTACTCCGGCGGTCTGGGCATTCTCGCCGGCGATCACTGCAAAGCCGCGAGCGACGAGCGGCTGAACTTCGTCGCCGTGGGACTGCTGTACACGCAGGGCTACTTTTCGCAGACCGTCGACAACGACGGCGTGCAGCACGCCAACTACGCCGAGAACGACCCGCGCGATCTGCCGGTCGAGGCGCTGCGCGATGAGCAGGGACGCTGGCTGCAGGTCAGCGTGCGCATCGCGGGCCGCGCAGTGGTCGCGCGGCTATGGCGTGCCCGGGTGGGGAGGGTATCCGTCTACCTCCTGGACACCAACTGTCAGGAGAACGCGCCGGAGGATCGCGAGATCACTCACCGGCTCTACGGCGGGGACGCCTCGGTGCGCATTCGCCAGGAGATGATCCTCGGTCTCGGCGGGGTGCGTGCGCTGCGCGCCGTGGGGCTTGCGCCACAGGTGTGGCACATGAACGAGGGTCACGCCGCTTTTCTCATTCTCGAGCGGATCCGGGAAGGAGTGACGCAGCAGGGGCTCGAGTTCTCGGGGGCGCTCGAGGCGGCCGCGGCGCAGTGCGTGTTCACCACGCACACTCCCGTCGCGGCCGGGCACGACGCGTTCGATGCCGGTCTGTTCCTGCATTGCTTCCAGGATTTTTTCGTGGAGCTGGGCGTGCCGGGCACGCGCGTACTGGAACTCGGGCGCGGCGCCCAGGGACCGCAGTTCTTCAACATGACGCATCTGGCGCTCAACGGCGCGCGCGGCATCAATGGCGTGAGCCGCATCCACGGTACGGTGTCGGGAAGGCTCCTCGCCGACCATTGGCCCGAGGTACCGCCGGCGGAAAACCCCGTCGGCTACGTCACCAACGGGGTACACGTGCCGACCTTCCTGTCGCAGACCTGGAATCGTTTTTTCGATGACAAGCTGGGGCGCGAGTGGCGCGAGCGCATGTCGGACAGCGGGTTCTGGCGCGCTCTGGAACCCATTCCCGAGATCGAGTTCTGGCAGACCGCGCAGCAGGTCAAGGTGCGCATGCTTGCCGGCGTGCGCACGCGGCTGGCGCGCGAATACGCGGCCAAGGGCCTCTCGCCGATGCAACTGCGGCATATCACGCGGCTGCTCGATCCGGCCCGTCCGGGCGTGCTGACGCTGGGCTTCGCACGTCGCTTCGCCACCTACAAGCGCGCCTGGCTGCTGCTGCGCGACCGTGCCCGCCTGGCGCGACTGCTGAAGAACGAGGAGCGCCCGGTGCTGATCCTGTTCGCCGGCAAGGCACACCCGGCCGACCAGCCCGGACAGCAGGTGTTGCGCGAGATCAAGCTGCTGACGCTGACGCCCGAGTTCGCGGGTCATGTGGTGTTTCTGGAGGACTATGACCTGCAGCTGGCGCGCTGGCTGGTCACCGGTGTGGACGTGTGGCTCAACACGCCGGTTGCGCCGCTGGAGGCCAGCGGCACCTCCGGCATCAAGGCGGCGATCAATGGCCGGCTGAACGTGAGCATCCTGGACGGCTGGTGGGCGGAAGGGTTCGCGCAGGATAACGGCTGGGGGATTCCGGCCGCGGACGTGCAGGATGCCGAGCGGCGCGATGCCCTGGATGCGGGCGCGGTGCTGGACACGCTCGAGGAGGAGGTCATCCCGCTCTACTACCAGCAGAACGGGCAGGGCTACTCACCGCGCTGGGTGCAGCGCTGCAAGCGCGCGATCATGACCGTCATTCCGCACTTCAACATGGGCCGCGTGGTGCAGGACTACGCGCACGGCCTGTACCGCCCCGCCGTGCGGCACTACACGCATCTCATGGCCGGCGGTGTCGGCGCCGTGAATGCGTTCGCCGCCTGGAAGCAGCGGGTCCGAGAGCTCTGGAGCGGAGTGCGTCTGCGGCGACTTTCCGATCTGCCGCGAGAGCTGCCGCGCGCGGGCACGCTGGTCGTGCGCGTCGCCGCCGCCCTGAACGGCCTCAGCCCGGCCGACGTGCGCATCGAGTTCGTCGCGCAGCGCGTGCTGCCGCGCTCGCGCGTGGAGTTGCCGCTGCTGTCTTCCTACCGGCCCGTCGAGCGACGCGACGACACCTGGCGCTCGCTGCTGCGCGAAACGGGCGAGCTCGACTCCGACGGCTCGCACGTGTTCGAGCTCAATGCCGCCCCGCGGGACAGCGGGCAATACGCCTACGAGGTCCGCATCTATCCCTGGCACGAGCTGCTCATCCAGCCCCTGGAGCTCGGCCTGCTGAAGCGGCTGTGAGCGGCGCGCGCGGCGACGAGTCGGGCGATACGCCGAGCGCGGCGCTGTTTGCGTCGCTGTGGCCCGGTGATGCGGCCCGGCGCCGGGAATTCCTGCGCAGTGCCGCGGGCGAGGTTCTGACGTTTGCGGATGTGCGCGAGCATTCCGCGCGTCTGGCGCATGCCCTGGTCGCGCTCGGAGTGCGGCCCGGCGACCGCGTGGTCGTGCAGGTCGACAAGAGCGTGCTCGCGGTGCTGTTGTACTGGGCGGTGCTGCGCGTCGGCGCCGTCTACGTGCCGCTCAACAGCGCCTACACCGCCGCCGAGCTGGGTTATTTCCTGGCCGACGCCGAGCCGGCGCTGTTCGTCTGCGCTGCCGGGCGCTTCGAGGCGCTGCAGGGGCAGCGCCCGCACCTGCGCCTGCCGGCCGTGGCGACCCTCGGTGCGGGCCCGCTCGCGAAGCCGG
>JASHSK010000281.1 GCA_030038755.1 Gammaproteobacteria bacterium | reverse complement strand
CGGCTCCGGTGCAGGTGAGCTATCTGGGATATCCGGGGACGATGGGCGCGGATTTCATGGACTACATTTTGGCCGATGAGTTTGTGATACCGCCGGCAAGTCGCGAGCACTA
Source organism: Gammaproteobacteria bacterium (assembly GCA_030038755.1). GTDB lineage: Bacteria > Pseudomonadota > Gammaproteobacteria > Steroidobacterales > Steroidobacteraceae > FEN-1191. The sequence goes on along the minus strand of JASHSK010000281.1, from coordinate 18,712 downwards.
TGCCGAGCAGGTGGTGTATCTGCCGGAGTGTTTTCAGGCCAATGACGATCGGCGGGTGATTGGACCGATCCCGAGGCGCGAGCAGGTGGGTCTGCCGCGGTCCGGGATGGTGTGGTGCTGCTTCAACAGTTCCTTCAAGCTTAATGCGCGCATGTTTGACATCTGGTGCCGACTGCTGCTGGCGGTGCCCGACAGCGTGCTGTGGCTGGTGAGTGGCAGCGAGGTGGTTTGTGAGAATTTGTGGCGCGAGGCGCAGCGTCGGGGCGTCGAGCGCGAGCGGCTGGTGATGGCGCCGCGGCTACCCTATGAGCTGCACCTGGGGAGGCTGGCGCTGGCGGATTTGTTTTTGGACACGTTGCCGTTCAATGCGGGGGCGACGGCCAGCGATGCGCTGTGGGCGGGGGTGCCGGTATTGACCTGCGCGGGGGAGGCGTTTGCGGGGCGCATGGCGGGCAGTCTGCTGCGCACGCTGGGGCTGCCGGAGCTGATCACGAGCAGTCTTTCGGAGTACGAGGCGCGTGCACTGCAGCTGGCGCGCGAGCCATGGCGGCTGGCGCAGCTGCGGGAGCGTCTGGGGGTCAACCGTGGCACCTCGGCGCTGTTTGACACGCGGCGCTTCTGTCGACACCTGGAGGCTGCCTACGAGCAGATGTGGCGGCGTGCCGAGCGCGGCGAGCCGCCCGCCGCCTTCGCCGTCACGTCGAGTGAGAGCGTCGCCATCCAATCGGGCGAGCGCGCCGACCTCTGAGGTCGTGAGACAGTCATGCGTAGGAGCCCTGAGGTTCGCTCGGGAGCGCGCGGCGGATCGCCACAGCGGCTGGTCGGCGGCCCGCAAAGCGCTCGGCTCGAACAGGCGCTGCGTTGCCACCAGCAAGGCGACTTCGCTCGGGCCAGGCTGCTATACGCCGAAGTGCTGCGCGCCGAGCCGCGACACCGTGACGCACTCCATCTGTTTGGAGTTCTGCAGGTTCAGTCCCGGCGGGTGCAATCGGGTGTCGAGCTGATCCGACGATCCCTGCAAGTCGACCCGCACCAGGCAGGCGCGCTGATGAACCTGGGCAATGCGTTGCGCGACCTGTCACGGCCGACCGAGGCGCTCGCAAGCTTCGAGGCGGCACTGCGCCTGAATCCGCACTTTGCGGAGGCGTTCTACAACCGCGGCAACACGCTCGCGGACCTGGGTCGGCTCGAGGAGGCCTGCTCGAGCTACGAGCACGCGCTGCAGATTGAGTCACAAATGAGCGGCGCGTGGTATCAGCTCGGCAATGTGCTCATGCGGCTCAACCGACCGGTGGCGGCCCTTACCTGCTACACACGTCTGCTTGGGATCGAGCCCAACCATCCCGGTGCGCTTCACAACCAGGGGAACGCGCTGGCATCGCTGCAGCGGCCGGTCGAGGCGCTGGCGAGCTACGATCGCGCCCTGCAGCTCGACTCCCGGTCCCCCGAGACGTGGAACAATCGCGGCAGCACGCTGCGCGCGCTGGGCCGTCCGGTGGAGGCGCTGGAGAGCTTCGAGCGCGCGCTGGCGTTCAACCCGCAGTTCGCGGAGGCCCTCAACAATCTCGGCAATTCGCTGCGCGAGCGGCGCCGCCACCTGGAGGCGATCGATTGCTACGCGCGCGCAGCGCGGCTCAAGCCCGACCTGCCCGATCCCCTCATCAACTGGAGTATCGCACTGCGCGAGCTGCGGCGGCCGCAGGAGGCGCTGGAGCGGATCGATCAGGCGCTGCGGCTCGCGCCCTCGAGCATCGAGGCGTTGAACGACCGCGGCAATTTGCTGAGTGATCTGCGGCGCGGCGAGGAGGCGCTCGTAAGCTACGAGGCGGCCTTGCGGCTCGAGCCCGCGCACCCGGAAACTTTGCGCAATCGTGGCGCGGCGTTGCAGAGGTTGCGACGGCACGGCGAGGCTGCCGAGTGCTTCCGCCGACTGCTGGCGCTCGCGCCTGCTCACGATTACGCGCTCGGTTCGGCGCTCGACGGCGAGCTCAAGTGCTGCGACTGGCGAGGATACGAAGAGTCGGTGAGTTTGCTGCTCATCGACATCGAGGCGGGTCGGCGCAGCGCCATGCCGTTCGGCCTTTTGTCGGTATCGTCCTGTGCGGCACTACAGCTGCGCTGCGCGCGCATTCACGCGGGTGGGGGTGTATCGGCGCAGGCACACGCGTCGCCGCCGCGCCGCACCGGCTATCGACATTCGCGACTCCGGATCGCCTACCTGTCGGCGGATTTCCGGGAGCACGTGGTCGGCTACCTGATAGCCGGGGTCGTGGAGCAGCATGATCGCGAGCGCTTCGAGGTCATAGCGATTTCTCTCGCCCCGCCGGATGGCAGCGAGATCGAGCGACGGCTGAAGGCCGGCTTTGACCGCTTCATCGACGTCAGCGATCGTCCGGACGCGGAGGTTACGGCGCTGATCGCCGAACTGGAGGTGGATATCGCGGTGGATCTGTCCGGGCACACGGAGGGCAATCGGCTGGCCATTCTCGCCGCACACCCGGCCCCCGTGCAGGTCAACTACTTGGGATATCCGGGAACCATGGGCGCACAGTTCATCGATTACATCATCGCCGATCCATTCGTCGTGCCCGATTCGCTGCGCGAGTGCTACGCAGAACAGATTGCGTATCTGCCCGAATGTTTTCAGGGCAACGATGACCGGCGGTCGGCCGGCCCGGTCTTTACGCGCGGCGAGGTAGGTCTGCCGGAGTCGGCATTCGTGTGGTGCTGCTTCAACGCCAGTTACAAGCTCAATCCGCCGATGTTCGATATCTGGTGCCGACTGCTGGCAGCGATGCCCGGCAGCGTGCTGTGGCTGCTCGGCCACGAGGCACCGGTGCGCGAGCACCTGCGGTCGGAGGCGTCCGATCGCGCCGTCGACCCGGCGCGGCTCGTATTCGGCGAGCGCCTGCCGTACGCACAGCACCTGGGTCGACTGACGCTGGCGGACCTGTTTCTGGACACGCTGCCGTTCAATGCCGGAGCTACGGCGAGCGATGCACTGTGGGCGGGGGTGCCGGTGCTGACCTGTGTCGGCGAGGCGTTTGCGGCCCGCATGGCGGGTAGCCTGCTGCACGCGATCGGGCTGTCGGAATTAGTCACCGACAGTCTCGCGGAGTACGAGCGGCGGGCGCTCGAGCTGGCACGCGAGCCGCGCCGCCTGCGTGCGCTGAAGGGCCGTCTGCGTGCCAATCGCAGCCACTCGGCGCTGTTCGATACGCGGCGCTTCTGCCGGCACCTGGAAGCCGCGTACGAGCAGATGTGGCGACGTGCCAATCGCGGCGAGCCGCCTGCGACTTTCAGTGTCCCGGCGTTCCAGCACAGCGGGGCCGTGGAGTGAGCGGCATCGTGGATACGGGCCGATCGGGTAGTGGGCCGGCAGCGCTACTCGCGGCGGGTTTCGCCGGCCACCGCGAAGGGCGTTTCACGGACGCCGAGGCGGCGTACCGGGCCGTGCTCGCGCAGACACCTGAGGATACCGACGCGCGGTATCTGCTGGGCCTGCTGGCGCTGGACGGCGGGCGGGTGGAAGAAGCCGTGACGCTGCTGATGCAGGTGGAGCCGCAACCTGCGGCCGCGAGCCACCCGGCCGGCGGCGCATCCGCCGACCATGACAGCACAGGGGCGGCCGCAGGTATTGCGCCAGGAGATCTCACCATTTGCCTTGTCCGCGCGGGCAATCGGTTGCTGCGACTCGGGCGGCCACGGGCGGCGCTGATCTGCTTCGAGCGCTCGCTGGCGGCAGCGCCCCAGGCCGCCGAGATCTACAACAATCGCGCGATCGCGCTGCAGTCTTTGCAACGGTTCGCGGAAGCCCTCGACAGCTACGACACGGCGTTGCGCTACAGGCCGGAATATCCGGAAGCTCACAACAACCGCGGCAATGCGCTTCGGGACATGCGCCGACCACGCGAAGCGCTCGCCTGCTATGACGCGGCGCTGCGGCTGCAGCCGGCCTTCGCGCAGGCGCTTAACAACCGTGGCAACGTGCTGCGGGACCTCGGGCATCTGAGCGATGCACTGGCCAGCTACTCCCAGGCGCTGCTTCACCAGCCCGAGTTTGCGCTGGCCGAGAGCAATCGCGGTCAGGTGCTGCTGGATTTGAAGCGTCCGGCGGCGGCGCTGGCGGACTTCGAGCGCGCGCTGCCGGGCATGGCGGATGATGCCGATACCCGCTTCGGGTACGCTCTGGCGCTGCTGCAGGTGGGTCGCGCCGCCGAGGCGCTCGAGGCGTTCGAGCAGGCGCAACGGCTCGGCGTCGAGGAGAGTGAAGTCCTGGTCGGACAGGCAGCCGCGCTCGCCGAGCTGCAGCGTCACGCCGCCGCCGCTGATCGGCTGGAACGTCTGTTGCAACGGGTGCCCGACTACGATTTCGCACTGGGTAGCCTGGTGCACTCGCGCCTGCACAGCTGCGACTGGAGCGATCTCGCGCAGCGCCGGACGCAGGTCGGGCAGCTGATCGGAGATGGGCGGCGGGTGAGCTATCCGCAGTCCCTGCTGCCGCTGTTGGATTCAGCGCCGCTGCAGCAGCAGTGTGCGCAGACCCTGGTCGCTGCGCGCTATCCTCAGGCCCCCGCTCGGATGTCCCCGGCCGCCGTCACGGGCCCGGACATGCGGGCGGATGCGCGCGCTGATCGCAGAATCCGCGTCGCCTACGTTTCCGCGGACTTCGGTGAACACCCGGTATCCCAGGCACTGGTCGGAGTCCTCGAGCACCATGATCGGCGGCACTTCGAGGTCATCGGCGTGTCGCTCGCCGCCAGCCGCGAGGACGCAACCGCGCAGCGCCTGCGCGCCGCCTGCGATCAGTGGCTCGAGGTTGGTGATAGCAGCGATCGTGACGCGGCGGCAACACTGGCCGAGCGGCGCGTCGATATCGCCGTCGATCTCATGGGCTTCACCCAAGGAATGCGACTGGGCATCTTCGCCCACCGGGCCGCCCCCGTGCAGGTCAATTATCTGGGGTATGCCGGTACGCTCGGCGCTCCCTATATCGACTACCTGCTCGCCGATGAGATCGTCATCCCGCGTGGCGAGGAGCCCTGGTACACCGAGAAGGTGGTACGCCTGCCACACTGCTGCTTGCCGACGGATGACCGGCGCCGGCTGGGCGCCTCGCCGCTCTCGCGTGCGCAGGCCGGGCTTCCGCAGCAGGGGCTGGTACTGTGCGCTTTCACCAATGCGTACAAGATCAACCCACCCATATTCGATATCTGGATGCGCCTGCTGGCGGCTGCGCCCGGGAGCGTCCTCTGGCTGCGGGTCGATAATCCGGATGCCGCGGATAACCTGCGTCGCCAGGCGCAGGCGCGCGGAATCGCCGCCGAACGGCTGGCATTCGCCCCGCGTCTGGTGGTCATCGCGGAACATTGGGCACGCTATCAGCTCGCGGATCTGTATCTGGACACACTGCCGTACAACGCCCACTCGACGGCCTGCGATGCTCTCGCAGCGGGCCTGCCGCTGCTGACCTGCGCGGGCCGCAGCTTCGCGGCTCGCATCGCCGCGAGTGCACTGACTGCAGCGGGCCTGCGGGAGCTGATCACCACGAGCCTTGCGCAATACCAGCAGCGCGGGCTGGAGCTGGTGCAATCGCCGCAGCGCCTGGCGGCATTGAGGAGCAGACTGCAGGCCGCGCGCCGCGACGGCGAGCTTGCCCCGCTGTTCGATACGCGCGCCTACACCGCCGGCCTGGAGGCCGCGTACCGACAGATGTGGAAGCGCCACCGGCACGGATTGTCTCCGGAGAGCTTCGACGTCCACGCGGCCGTGGCCGGCGAGCGGATCGAGTGAGCCATGACGGCCGACAACAAATCCATCATATGGATCGCCTCGTATCCCAAGAGCGGCAACACCTGGGTGCGATTCCTGGCCTGCAACCTGCTTTTCGGGCCGCAGGATTCGGCAGCGGCGTTCAGTCAGCTGGCGCCCGACGTGCACGAGCTGCGCGAGCTGCCACGGCTGCTGGCCCCGCGGATGCTGATGAAAACTCATTTCCAGTTCTCGGAGCGTATGCCGTTGGCGTCCGAGACCGCCGGCGCGGTCTACATCGTGCGCCATCCAGCCGACGTCCTATTGTCGAACTTCCACTACTCGCAACGCAGCGGCGCCAAAGGCTCGGACGAGCGCGGCGCACTCGATCGCTACGTGGAGCAGTTTCTCGGCAATCGCGGCGATCCACGCTGGCGGCAGCTCGGAATGGGTACGTGGGATGAAAATGTGCGCAGCTGGATCAGCGCGCCACTACCCTTCCCCATTCTGACTCTGCGCTATGAGGATCTACTGGCGCGTCCCATGGTAGAGGCGGCGCGCCTGCAGCAATTTCTGGCGCTCCAACGCACCGCCGCGGAGGTGGCGCGCGCGGTCGCGGCTTCTTCCTTTGAACGGCTGCGCGCCATCGAGGAATCGGATATCGCCGCCCGGCGCGTGGGTATCTTCTACAAGCCCTATCTGCAACCGAGCATCCGGGCGGGCCGGCGCTTCATGCGTGCCGGCCGCGGCGAGGAGGGGCGTGGCACGCTGACGGAGCGGCAGCGCCGCCTCACCGCCGAGGTGTTCGCGGCAACCATGCAGGCATGCGGCTACGAAGCCGCGATCAGCTCGCCGGCACTGCGGGAGGGGACGTGAGCGTGAAGTTCCGGTTCGTCTGCGCCAGCCGCGAGAGCCGCGAGGACTTCGCCGTCAAGACGGCGCTCGGCCGCTCGCTGGCACTCTACAAGTATCCGTTCGTAGAGCTGAGGTTGTTTCCGAGCAACGCAGTGGGCCTGCCGGCGCTGTACAACGCGGCGATAAGTGAAGCGGTCGCAGACCCCGCGACCCTGATATTCGTGCATGACGACGTGTTCCTGTGCGATTTCTTCTGGCCGAACCATCTGTACGCGGGCCTACGCTCGTTCGATGTTCTGGGACTGGCCGGCAACAAACGCCGGCTGCCGAAGCAACCGTCGTGGTTCTTCAAGGACGCGGAGCTGAATCGCGACGCCCCGGAGAACTACAGCGGCGTCGTCGCCCACGGCAGCACTTTTCCTCCGCAGAACGTCAGCTTCTATGGCCCTCCATGCCAGCAGGTCAAGCTGCTGGACGGCCTGATGCTGGCTGTCAAAAGCGAGACCCTGCTGACGAGGGACGTGCGGTTCGACGAACGCTTCGACTTTCACTTCTACGACCTCGACTTCTGCCGGCAGGCCGAGCTGCGGCAGTTGCGTATGGGGACCTGGACGCTGTCGGTCATCCACGAGAGCGGCGGCGCATTCGGCACGCCGAGTTGGCGCGCTGGTTACGAAAAATATCTGGAGAAGTGGGGATCGTGACTCGCGACCGAGGGGTTCGGCTCTCTACTCCCGCGGACCGCGGCCGCTTTTTTGGTGATGCTCGGCAACGCTCTGGCGCAGTTCGGAGTAGATATGCATATACTCCTCGAAGTGCTGCACGGTATAAGCGATCTTCAGGGCGTCCAGGACGGTCATCTGCAGATCGTAGCCTTTGACGATGCGCTGCATCCCGATGGGGTTATGCGCCTTGACCGTCCACTCCCTTGTGCCGGCCAGCAGCACGGACGCAACGCGCTCGATCACGAACACCTTGGCAGGGACCGGCCGCCCGTCGTGGCTGATGGGTGCATTCAAGGTATCGGCCAACTCGGAGTGTTGGTTCTCGGCGATATCGAAGATCATCTCGCACTTTTGCAACCAGCTTCTCCAAAACGCGGCCTTGGCGACGAAGAAGTTGCAGAAGGCCGCATTCAGGCTGCTCATGACCAGTCGGGATGTGTCGAGCCCCGGTCTGATCAGGATTGCGCATTGTCGCCAGGCGGCATCGAGCCCCGGCTGCACATTGGCGACCTGCTCGAAGCTGTTGATGTAGTACGCGCTCTGCTCGAAGAAGGGCGAGAACAGGATGACGTCCACCGTGTTGGCGCACTTTTGTACGAACTCGTGCACGGCCGCGGCGCCGAGTCGCGTCTTGAGGTGAAATTTTGGCGAGAAAAAGCCGTAATAGTGATCGTCCAGGAGCGTGGCACTGCGCAGGAAATTGCGGATCGGCCAGTACTCGCGCCAATCCGGCCGCTCGTTGCGCAGGTTGTCCAGCGGAATGAAGCCGGGGTCAAGGAGACCCCGGGTCTCCTCGGAGTAGTAGATCTGATAAATGTGACTGTGCGGCATGCAACGCCGATCGATCACGATGGTTCGCCGGCCTGCACCGTCGAACCGAGTTTGTCGTTGGCGCTCACCGCCAGGGGTGGAAAGGCGGCGTAGGCCTTGATGCGTGGATAAACCTCGGCCATGGCGTGGTCGACGCCGTAAACGACCGTACGTGTGCACGCGCCGTCGACGTCCCTGACCACGATGGGCTTCATCGGTGTGCAGCCGCTGATCAGCTTGTCCGCCCCCCGAGCGGATACCGCGTAGCACAGTGTTCCACAGGCACTCAGCAGGCGCAGCGGGTGCGGCTCGATGTCGAGGGCCTGAAAGCGTTCCAGTTGTTGGCGCATTGAGGTCTGACTGAACTGCATCACGCTGGGGCTGACGCCCGGCAACAGGTCGACGAACAGCATCGCGTCGAAATTCCATCCCCACAGGACGAGGTCCCAATCCACGGGCAGGCCCGCGATCAAGCGCTCGGCCTGCGGCTCGAAGCCTCGGTTCAGTACGGCGTCATCTTCGCACACCGTGATCGCGGCGCCGCTGTCGCGCACGCGCTGCCAGATCGTCAGGTGGGAGAGGGCGCATCCGAGCGTACCATCGCTGCACGCCAGCTGCGGATCCAGGAGTCCCGCGGCTTTGAGGCGCTCGCGATCTACGCGCGCGCCCTCGACGGCCGGAAACGTCTCGAGATGCCTCAGGAAACCATTGACCCTGGTGAAGCGGGTGAGACGATCCGTGCTGTGCGCAAGATTGATGACCAGCGTATTCACGCGCACCTTAGCGGCTGAGCAAGCGCCTGCACCAGAACTCAAAGCCCTGTTGAAACAGGGCTTCGTAGCATTCGCCGCCCTGAGGAATATTGTTGGCCGCGTACAGATTGGTCTCCAGCAGACGAGGGATCTTCAAGGCCTCGGCGAGCGTGTACAGCAGTCCCTGATTGCCGGCGAAAAACTTGCAGCCCGCCAGGATCCGGGCCAGCTCTAGAAAGTCCGGCGCCTCGTAGAAGCGGGTGCAGCGCGGACAGTGGGCGCGAAACTCTTCATATTCCTCCTGCACCCCGACGAACACGAGCCGGTCGGCGAATTCGTTCATGAAGTCGTAGCGAATATGCGGGGAACGCAGGCGGGCGTTGCGGCCAACCAGCGCATAGTCGCGAAAGCGCGGATCCGGTTCGACCTGCAGCCAGGGCTTGCCGACATCCCAGTTCGTTCCCGCAACGAAGAGAAAATACCACCGCGGAACCGAGTAAGTACATGGATTCAGGCCTATGCGCCGGACGAGATCGAAGTCGACCTGGAGGGGTTGACCGGAGTAGATCTCGACCGCGTCGATGTAGGGTTGCGTGAGCAACAGCGGCTTGAGCTTCGCTGCGAAGCTCGCGTCGAGGAGTACCTTGCCCAGGGGATGGGGAGCTACATAGTCGTGCGGCTCGTTCAACTGCAGGTAGTAGGTGACGTGGTCGATCTGGTGCACGGATCTGAGGCTCAGCAGCGCCGGAAGCGAGTAGATGATGTCGCCGGCGGCACCGGAATGCTTCACGGACAAGGCTTTCACGGTGAACCCAAGCCCGGCCTAAAACGCGCTCCAGGCACTCGATCACGGCGCGCCCCGCTACCCCGCATACCGACTACCGCAGTCCAGGAACCTGATCCGGCGCAGGATGCGTCGGAGGCGCGCGTCCTTTCAGCTGTGTCGCGAGCTCCAGCTGTCGGCGTATGTCCTGCGGCAGTCGCATCGGATTCAAAATCTCGTCCCGGCCGTGCACTACTCCATTTTCGAAGCCTCGGTACGCATCGAGTATCCGCTGGGGATACCTGCCGATCTCATTTTCGTCCTTGAGAAACACTGCCACGAAGTCGTTCCAGAAGCTCTGGTGTTGGCGACTGACATACGATTCCAGCAGCGCGGCGTTGAAGCCACAGCGGCGCGCCCACCCGACCAGCGCTCGCCCGGCATCCGGATAGAAGCGCCAGCAGTCGACCGGGTAGCGGTGAAACTCTCCGTTCGAGGGGGCACTGAGGAAGAACACGCCAGTCGGCCGTAATACCCGCATCACCTCGGCGAAGCTCAACCAGAACATCTCCGAATGCTCAAAGCAGGATGAGCTGACCACCACATCGATCGAGGCCGCCTCGAACGGCAGCGAGTAGGGGTCGCTGAGCACCATGTCGACGCCGCTGCCTTCCGCGAAGTCGACCCCGATGTATTTAGCAGGCGACGGGCAGACCTCTCGCAGCGAGCCGTTTACGTTCAGGCTGCCGATGTCAACGACGCTGACAGCCCCCAGGGGGACGACGTAGGTCTGAAAGAAAAGACGGCCATTCAATAGGGCGCTCTCGTGCATCGACAATTCCCTCCAAATGCTAGAGGCGCTCGAGAACCTGCAATGGATAGGCATGGCGCCAGTTCAGCTTCTGCAACGGCGCAGTGGCGGCGGCGGCGGCGATCATGTCGGGGGACGGTTCCGGCTCCCGGAAGAATAGGGCCTGGAGAGCGTGCGGCGCCTGCGCGGACAGCTTGGGACAGAGACTCCAATGTTGCGCGGACGTGGGGTCCACCTGCAGCAGGTAGCCGAACAGGTAATGGAACCAGAAGTATGGATAGCGGTCATGCACTGCGCCGCCGTCCGGGGCTACTTCCCAGACGGGGTCGGGAGGAATGTGACTGCCATTGAAGAGCACCAGCTTGCGCGGTTTGGACCAATAGCGCGTCACCTGATGCCACCACTTCTCCATGAGGGGATGGCGGGCGGTGGCGGCGAGAAACCACGAGGCCAGAGCGCGGTCCGGCTGCGGCCTCTCGAAAGCGAAGAACCCGCCGACCCAGCAACCCGGCAACCAGGTGTCGAGCGGTCGCACGGGCAGAACCGCGGCGTCGACCCAGATGCCACCGTGCAACGCCAGCACGCAGGCACGTACGACGTCGGATAGCGCCTGTGGTGGGATACGCTCGAGGGGGATTGGCGAGCCCGCCAGCAGCCGCCCCGCGTCGCTGGCGTCGAGGATCTGCAACTCGTACGTCGGATTCTGGCTTCTCCAGCGCTGAAAGCACAGGCGTACCAGCTCGGGGGCCTGATCCAATCCCTGAAGCCAGAGCGAAAAGATTGTTCGTGGCCCCATACGATGGTTCAGCGCAATCCATGAAACAGCAGGCATTCTGGCTATTATGTGGCGGCGTCCCGCGGCAGCCAACGATGTCCGTATGCTACGGCCCTGCCCCAGCCGCGGCAGGTGCGGCCGCCCCGAGAGCGCCCGCGCACGCAGGTGCTGTCATCAGAGTGTCATCTGCGGCTGAAAACATCCGCAGCATCCATGTCGACAAACCTTACCCGGCGGCCAGGCCGCCGAGCGGGTGCGTGTGGTGCGACGTGCCTGGTCTTCACATCTATCAAATCTATTATTCTCAGGAGAGTCGGCGCAGTCTCGATCCGGGCTTTATCCCGCTGGACAATCTCGACAACGAACGGCCGGATTGGCGCGAGTACTGGCCCATCCGCAAGTTTCTGCTCGATACAGCGCTTGTCGATACCGATTACTACGGGTTTCTGTCGCCCAAGTTTCGCGCCAAGACCCATCTGGACTCAGCCACGCTGCACGAATTCGTGCACAGACACGCGCCGGCGGCCGACGTATTGCTGTTCTCGCCCTTCTTCGATCAGAGCGCCTTCTATCTCAACTGTCTGGAAAATTGCACGGTCGCGCACGCCAGCCTCAATGAGGCGCTATGGCGTCAGTGCACGTCGCTGATTTCCCCGGGATTCAACGCCTTCGGCGCGGTCATGTGCAGCGCCAATACCGTATTCTGCAACTATCTGGTGGCGAAAGGCACATTTTGGCGCAGTTGGTTGCAGAAGTGCGAGCTCATCTTTCGCGCCGCCGAGGGGCACAGTGGCGAGCTGGCCGAACTGTTGAACGCGGTGATCGCGCATGGTGGCGGCAGCGCGCCGGCAAAGGTCTTCATCATCGAGCGTGTGGCCTCGGTGCTGCTGGCCAGCGAACGTGGATGGAACGTGACAGCCTATAACCCCATGGGGATGGAGCGTGTCGAGCAAAGATTCGGGTCCGAGCTCATCATGATGGATGCGCTCAAGCTTGCCTATTCGGTTCAGGGCTACGAGCAGTACATGCAGGCGTTCTTCCAAGTGCGGCAGTTCATTCTGAACCGTCTGGGAATATCGCCGGGATCGACGGCAGTACCCGCGGTGAGCGCTGACGCACCTGCAGTTCCCGACACATCTGGGTGATGACTGACGGCCAGTCCCCGGGCTGCGGCTGGCGAAACAGGCGCATGGTGGGGTACCAGGGCGTGTCGGTGCGCGTTTGCAGCCAGCGCCAGTCCGACGCGAAATGCAGCGCGAGCCAGACCGGCGCGCCCAGGGCACCGGCAAGGTGAGCGGTCGAGGTATCGACGCTGATCACGAGATCGAGATTGACGATCAGCGCGGCGGTGTCGACGAAGGCGTCGGGGCCAATATCCATCTCCCGGGTCCAGTCGCGGATGCGCGCTGCAGAAGGCAGCGCCGCGAGCTGTGCAGCCGCCCCTCCATGCTGCAGCGATATCAACGTCACGCCGGGCAGCTGCGCCAGAGGTTCGAGCTCGCCGGCCGGCATCGAGCGGCCGCGCAGCGAGCCCACTTCCGCGCCCGCGCGCCCCTGCCAGACGATGCCGACGCGTAAGCCCTCGATGCCATGCAGACGCTCCCGCCAGAGCTGCACTCTGCGCGGATCGGCGTGCAGGTAGGGTCCATGGTAGGGGATGCTGTCGGCTTCGGTGCGGAAATGCAGCGGCAGGCTCTGCAGCGGATACCAGGCATGCGTCTGCGAATCGTAATCCGAGCCGGGCGGACGGATGTCGATGAAGTACCCGCTGGTTCGCAGGACGGCCGCCAGCCGGGAGTCGGCCTGCAGGGTTGGCGGAATGCCGCACGCATTCAGCAGGGCGCCATAGCGGCTGAAGTGAATGATGTCGCCGTAGCCGCCCTCGGCCACGACCACCAGGCTGCGGCCGGAGAGGCTTTCTCCCCTCCAGCGCCGCAGGCCGGCGGGCGCCGTGAGCGGCGCAGACAGCGTGGTACGCAGTCGGGCCTCGAATGCCGTCCAGCCGGCCGCGAATTCGCCGCCCTTCAACAGCGCGAGCGCCAGCGCGAACTCGCACTCCGCCAGATCCGGCGCGAGTGCCAGTGCCCGACGGTAGCTCGCGATGGCGGCCTGCAGCTCGCCGACGTCATAGAATGCGCAGCCGAGATTATTGTGAGCCATGGCGAAGTCGGGGCGAAGGGCCACGGCGGTCCGCAGCGAGTCGATCGCGCCGGCCAGATCGCCCGACTCGCGCTTCAGCCTGCCCAGATTCGAATGCGCGGTCGCGTAGTGCGGCGCGAGCTCGAGCGCGCGTCGATAGCAGTCGACCGCTTCGCTCACGCGGCCGAGACTCTCGAGAGCCACGCCGCGCGCGCTGAGTGTTGCAGGCTGCGCCGGATCCAGCCGCAAGGAGTGCTCAAAGCTCGCGAGCGCGGCGTTGAAACGGCGTAACCCCATCAGCGCCGAGCCGCGCAGGTGCCACCAGGCGCTGCGCCCGGGAATCAGAGCGAGTGCCGCATCGTAGCTCGCGACCGCCTCGGAAAGTCGCCTCTGCCTGGCCTGTTCCGCGGCCTTTCGGGCCCAGGCTTCGGCAACGGCCGCCGGATCCTCGCCGGCCGGACCGGGCGGTGCCACTTCATTCCACCGCAAAACTCGCCGGCGGCTCACCGTCCTCGCTTCGGCGCCACATATGAAGGTAGGCGGCTTCCAGATGGCCGCAGAAGCGACGCGTGTCGAACAGCGGGGCGCTGCGGCGCTGGCGAGTCAGCCTGTCTTTGAGCGCCGCGAGGTTGTCCGGTCGGCGCGCGAGCTCGAGCGCGCGCTGCTCGTAGTCGGCCAGACTCTCGCAGATCAGCTCGGGCAGGCCGACCGCCTGCAGCAAGCTGCCCGCCATGCGTGAGGCGAACGCCCCACCGACACACGTGAGCACCGGCAGTCCAACCCAGAGCGCATCGCTGGCGGTCGCTCCCGCGTTGAAGGGCAGGGTATCGAGAAACACATCGGCGCGCGCCAGCCGCGTGACGTGCTCCTCATAGCCGACACGGGCGGCGAACACCAATCGCGACGCATCCACACCCGACGCGACCGCTGCGCTGCGTAGATTGTTCTCCGTGGAGGGGGACTCGGCGAGCAGCCACAGTACGCTTGCCGGTACCTCCCTGAGCAGGCGCATCCAGATCTGGAACAGCGCCGGGTTGAGCTTGAAGGGGCTGTTCAGGCAGCACCACACGAAGGCTGCATCGGGCAGTCCGAGCTGCGTACGCGACGGGGCCTCGCCCAGAGTGGCGCGCCGCGTATCGTTGGCCTGAAAGCAATCGGGCAGGTAGACGACCTGTTCGGCGTAGTGCGCGCGGCAATGCGGCGGCACCACGAATCGATCCGCGAGAAGGTAGTCGAAATAGGCCGCACCCAATGTACCGGGGAAGCCCAGGTAATTGATCTGCACCGGCGCCGCGCGCGGTGCAAAGATCCCGGTTCGGTGGCCATCCGTGTAGCCCATCAGATCCACGGCAATGTCGACCTCGGTGTCGCGCAGCAGCCGCGTCACCGCCGCGTCGCCCAGGCCGCTGGCGTCGATGTAGCGATCGAAGGCGCCCCGAACTCGCTGCCCAAACGGGCTCGTGTCTTCCTCGTTGAGTGCTACGGCGATGATCTCGAACTGCCGCCGATCGTGCTGTTCCCAGACGCCGGCGAGCAGCCGCGAGACCACATGGTTGCGTAGATCCCCGGAGATATAGGCGACACGCACCCGCGAGTGGCCGTAGCGGCGGGCCGACCAGGGTGCCAGCAGCGTCGAGGTGCCTGGTGGAGGATACCGCTGTGCCGCCAGCGCGCGCGCGCAGCGCAGCTGCGCCTCCGGATCGTCGCTGACCGCCAGAAATGAAAACGGCTGGTCGGCCGTCGCGCCTTTCTCGATCTGGTCCAGCACGCGCCGCCGGGGCGCATCGGCCCCCTGCCAGTCGCAGCAGAGCAGTCGAGCATGCAGATGCACGCCGTCGGCGAACGGGTAAGCCGCATCGGCGTGGTGCAGGCGGACGAAGTATTCGCAGGCCGCCTCGAAGCGCTGCAGCTTCAGACAGACCGTCGCGGCCGCGAACAGCGCATGTGAAAGCTGCGGCTTCAGCGCCAGCGCGCGCTCGAAATCGGCGAGCGCTTCCGCGGGGCGCCGCAACGCTTGCCACGCGTTGCCGCGATTGTGGTAGATGTCGGCTTTATCGCGGCGCCTCTCGAGTGCCGCCTCATAACTCGCCAGCGCCTCCTGGTAGCGTCTGAGGTCCGATAGCGCGTTGCCGCGGTTGCTGAGGGTATCGGGGTCATCGGGCAGCAGCCGCAGCGCCTCGGCATAGCATTCGAGCGCCTCCTCGGGACGCTTGAGCTCGCGCAGGGCGTTGCCGCGGTTGTTGTGTGCCAACGCGAAGTCAGGCCGCAGGGCAAGCGCGCGCTCCAGGCTCGCGAGGGCCTCATCGAAGCGCTTCATGCCCAGCAGCGTGATGCCGCGATTGGTCAGAAGCTCGTGATCGTGCGGCGTGCCCCGGAGCAGTTGCTCATAGCACGCCAGCGCCTCCGAGTAGCGCTCGAGCTCCAGCAGGGCGTTGCCGAGGTTGTAGAAGGCCTGAGCATAGCCGGGATCCAGCCGCAGCGCTTCCTGAAAGCTGGCGAGCGCCTCCGGCACTCTATTGACATCGCGCAGCGCGTTGCCGCGATTGTTCCAGGCGCGTACCAGATCGGGCTGCAGCCGCAGGGCCTGCTCATAGCTCTCCAATGCCTCGGCGGGCCGATCGAGCGCTCGCAACGCATTACCACGATTGCTCCAGGCCAGGGCAAATCGCGGTTGCAGATGCAGTGCACGCGTCAGATGCGCGAGTGCTTCCTCGGGCCGCCTGAGCTCGAGTAGCGCGTCGCCGAGGTTGTTGAGCGCTTCGGCATAGTCCGGCGCGAGGCGCAGCGCACTCTCGAAGCTCGCAGTCGCTTCGGCCGGCCGGTGTAGTCTTTGGAGTGCCACGCCCAGGTTCAGATGCGCCACGGGTTGGGTGGGATTGGTGCGCAGGGACTCGCCAATCGCATCGGCGGCCGCAGCCGGCTGCCCGCGTCCCAGGAGCAGGAGGCCCAGCAGATGCAGCGCATCCGCGTGGCGCGGGTCGGCCGTCAGTATCTCGCGATAGATGGCTTCGGCGCGCTCAAGGTCGCCGACTCGGTGGGCGTCGAGCCCGTCGCCCAAGCGGGCTGAAGCGGCGGACGGCGGCGCGGACCGCAGCGGATCGGCCATGCGGACGCCTTACACGCCGGCGTCGGGCGCGACGGCAAAGCTCTCGGGCGGCTCTCCGCGCACGCGACGCTGATGCATCCGCGTATAGGCGGACTCGAGATGGCGCGCATAGCGTGCACAGTCGAACAGCGGACTCGTCGATTGCTGCCGCTCCAGATGTGCCCGCAGCGCCTGCAGGCGCCCGGGCTCCTGCGTCAGCTCCAGAGCCCGCCGCTCGTACTCCGCGAGGCTGCTCGTGATCAGCTCCGGCAGGCCGACGGCCGTGAGGGCACTGGCGGCTACCCGGCTGGCAAAGCTGCGGCCCGCACAGGTGAGCACGGGCAGGCCTGCCCAGAGCGCATCGCAGGTGGTCGAATGTGCGTTGTAGGGTAGCGTGTCGAGATACAGATCTGCGAGCCGCTGTCGCGCGAGGTGCTCGGCCATGCCGGGAAGCGGTGGCGCGAATACCAGCCGATCGGGCTCGACGCCGCGTGCACGCGCTTCCTGTCGCAAATTCTCCGCCGCGACCGGGTGGCCGGCTCGCAGCCACAGAACGCTTCCCGGCACCGCGGTGAGCAGGCGCATCCACACATCGAACACTGAAGGACTGATCTTGTAGTTGTTGGTAAAAGCGCACCATACCAATCCCTGCTCCGGCAGCCCCACCTGGGCGCGCGTCGGAGGGTCGGCGAGCGCGCGGCGGTTATCGCTCGGCAGGTAGCAGTGCGGCAGCCGCACGACTTTCTCGGCATACCACTGTTCGGCTCCGTGCGGTATGACAACCTCATCGGCGATCAGATAGTCGATGTAGGCCGCACCGAGCGTGCCGGCGTATCCCAGATAATTCACCTGCACGGGTGCTGCGCGGTGCGCAAAGATTGCGGGTCGCCCGCCGCTCGTATAGCCGTTCAGGTCGATCGCGATGTCGACACCCGACTCGCGCAGCAACGCCGCGACGGAGGCATCGTCGAGGCGGCCGGCTTCGTGATAGCTCTCGAAAGCCGCGCGCAGGCGCGCTGCCTCAGGATTGCTGTGCGGATCGGTCCCGAGCGCGACGCCAATCACCTCGAACTGCGCACGATCGTGGTGTTCGATCAGACTGCATAGCAGCCGGCCGACGGGATGATCACCGAGATCGGAGGAAACGTAGGCGATGCGGATGCGAGCGTCTCGATCATGAGCCGCCGGGCTGCCGCCGCCGTGGGCGCGTGCTTCGCCTGCCTGCGTCGGTGTCGGTATCGGCGCTGTCGCAGCCGGCCCCCGGACCGCGGCGCAGCGGCGCTGATCGTCCGGATCCTCGGCGATGGACAGCGCGACGAAGGGGTGCAGTGATTCGAGGCCGGAAGGCACTTGCCGCAGACGTTGCATGTAGTCGGCCAAGTGAGTCCAGGCGCACAAGCGCAGGCTGCAACTGAGTGCACCGGCGAGCAGGCTGGGGTCGGCGGCATCGTATGCGAGCGCGGTCTGGAAGCCCTGCAGAGCCTCCGGCAACCGCTGCAGCGACTCGAGCGCGCGGCTGCGGTCCCGGAGTGCTGATGCTGCAGTCGGAACGAGATCCAGGGCGCGTCCGTAGCTGATCAGCGCGGTTTCAAGCTGGCCGGCGCGGTGCCGACAGACTGCCAGCGCATAGTGCAGGTCGGCGCTGGTTGGGTTCCTGCGCGCGGCCTGCTCCAGCTGGTCGATGGCTGCGGGCGGATTACCGCCTTGCTGGAGTGCCGCCGCGCAGCCGAGCGCCGCATCGACGTTGTGCGGTTCCAACGCTACGGCCCTTGCAAAGCTGTCGGCGGCGTGCCGAGGCTGGCCGATCAGCGCGTGCGCGCGACCGAGACTGATGTGCAGTCGCGCGTGGCTGTGCTCGAGTGCCAGGGCGGCCTGCAGGTGCGCGATCGCCTCCTCGGCACGCCCCTGCTGCAGCAAGGCGGCACCGAGATTGGCGCGCGTGCGAAAATCTGCCGGGTGGGAGGCCAGGATGCTCCGCCACTCGCCGATGGCGGTGTCGACGTCACCGTCGAGGGCGCAGGATAACCCGAGGAAGTAGCGCGCTTCGACGTTGTCGGCATCCTGCGCCAGTAATCCGCGGCACAGCTCCGCGGTTTGATCAAGCTGACCCCGCTGCAGGGCCGTGCGGGCGCGATGCAGGGTCAGGTTGGTTTCGTTCATCGCGCTCGTGCATCCCAGCCACTGGTTTATTCGCGGGACCAGGGTCGCGGCTGCGGCTGCGAACCAACTGTCACGCGACCGTCATT
>JASHSK010000280.1 GCA_030038755.1 Gammaproteobacteria bacterium | reverse complement strand
ACTGCGACCCTCGGCCAGTCGCCGTCGGATCTCCTCGTACCGATGCACCGTCATGCTCCGAAGCCCCATGCTGCTGTCTCCTTCGTGGTGGCCCACGAAGGGTGCGGCAGATGCGGCCGACAATCCGGCGTCTGTGACTCAGAGGCCCGGAAATGCCGTTTTGCAGCTCGCGGCCCAAAAAGCGACCGCACCGGAAGTCCCTGGAGCGGCGATCCGACCCCACCCCTTGCCCCGGCTACCCCCGAAAACCATGTTCTTGTGGCAAATCTCGACATCGGCGAACCACTCCCCATGCGGGCTCGGTGCCCGAACAGGCACCGCCAGGTGGTCCCCAACTGAGGAAATCGGGTGGTCCCGAACTCAGGAAATCAGGTGGTACCCAACTGAGGAAATCGGGTGGGTCCAATCAGAGGAAATTCCACGCCGAACCCCTGCGGAACCGCACGACGCCCCGGACGCGGCCAGCGGTAGAGCGCAGCGGTAGCGAGGCTCTCCGCCGCCCGCGTGGCAGGGCCTTTCCGATTCCGAAGAGCGCGCAGCGCTCAAGGCCCGCTTCGCGGGCCGTCCGCCTTAAGTTCGCAGGCCAAACTATTGTCGCGTTGATAGTCTCTGAGCTACAGCGAGGTGAGATCGAGCCGCTTCTCGATGCGCTCAATACGCTCGACGAGCCGATCGTAACGCGCGTGCTGAGTGACGACCTCGCCGTACAGGTCAGCCACTTCGCGCCGTAGCCCCGCGACTGCAGTTTCCAGATTGGTGAGGCGTCCTTTGACTTCCTTCAGATCCTCCCGAAGCGAGCTCACATCGGCGCGTATCCCCCGCAGGTGCTCCAGGATCAGGTTTTCGACGTTGTCGGTCATGTCGGCAGTCTATCAGGCCGCGGAGCGTTCAGTCTGCAGTTCCTTGAAATGCTTCACGTTTTTTTTCTTGTATACCTTATGCGAAGTAGACCGTAGCCGCTCCTGGGGGGTTCTGTCGCGCCCCGCGCAGTCCCCGGGGACACGCTGCACAACCCTCGCGTGCAGTTGGTCCCCAAAACCAAGTCTGGTCCAGTGGTGCCCGTCGGCAAGCGCCCGCCGCAGAGCGTCACACCTCGCAAGCCGCCACCACCCGCACACCGTCTCGCCGCTGGCGGTAAGACTAGAATTTATCGACGTCCATCAGCCGCGCAGGCGGCACTTTCCCGTCTTTGACCGGCACGCCGTCGCTCCGGAGCCGGCGCGCCTGTTCGCGATGGTGCGCAGAGCCCTTGGGGAAGACAATCTTTCCGCCAGCTCCCAGGACACGGTGCCACGGCAGATGCATATTCTCGGGCGCATTCCTGAGTGCGTAAGCGGTCTGGCGCGCGCGTCCAGGGAGCCCGGCCATGCGCGCGACATCGCCGTACGTCGAGACCTGCCCTCGAGGAATACGTGCAATGACGTTCCAGATGGCTTCCAAGGCAAGATTCATTGCCGGCTCAACGGCGCCCTTTGGGCGCCTGCGCTCAGAGGCAAGTCCGAACATTTCACGAGCATTTACCCGAGTCCGCGCCACGCATCCTCCCCAGCAGATCAACGTCATTCCATGAATTACGTCATCCCATGAGTTCCGTGGCGTGCAAGCTCGATGGACAGCTGCGGCCCCATGGCCCCCGGGAGTGCGCTCGTTTGTGAGCCAGGTTATTTCGCGCGCAATGCCGGCGTGAAGGTGATGCCGACCAGCAGTCCTTCCGGTGAGATGAAACGGCTGACAGTTTGCCCCCACGGTTCCTGCTTGCTTTTGACGAGGATTCGATATCCCCGTGATTCAAGGGCCGCGGTGGCCTCCTGGACGTTGTCGACGTCAAATTCGAGCCATGCCTGTGGAACCGGTACCTCGTCAGGCCAGGAGTCGGTACCAAAGCACGACTGCGCGGCCTGAGACAGTGGCCACAACGCAAAGGTCTTTGCACCCCTGAGCGCTTCCGTATGGAGGTACTCCCCACCCTCCTCCTTGAAGCGAATACCCAGAGCGTCGCCGTAGAGTTTGCGGCTTTGCGCGGTGTCACAGACGATCGGACCAAAGCCGGCGATGAACAGAACGTTAATTCCTGGAGTCCCCCGCATGAACGCCTCTCCTACCGTGCAAGGTAGAGCGGCGGGCCGGACGGCACCGCCAGGCTCTGGCACGCGTAGTTTACTTGAGAGGGATCAGGCCGCGACGCTGCCGGTGCTCTCGCGCGTCGTTCCCGCGTCCGCGTCCTCCTGCTCGATGCGCGACACGACCCAATCGAACCTGCCGCTCGTGACCGCCGCCTTGCAGAAGCGGCATTGGCCGATCTGTGTCAGAGCCAGAGGAGCGCCGCAGTTCGGGCAGGTGCACTCGAGCGTGCCTGCCTTGTTGGTGGTCTGAACCCCCACCGAGCGCTGGAACGTCCATTCTTCCGTGAAGGGTCGAACGGTCCGGTCACCAAACACGACCTGGCCGCTCTGATCAACTTCATAGTCGGCGCACTCGGCAGTGATTCGCACGGTAAGATCGTCGAACACCCGGCCATGCACGACGCGCAGAGGTTGAATGTTGCGCATCATGAAGTGCTCCATCACATTGCGGCGGCCCTCGCCGGCCATC
This sequence comes from Gammaproteobacteria bacterium, assembly GCA_030038755.1. Classification (GTDB taxonomy): domain Bacteria; phylum Pseudomonadota; class Gammaproteobacteria; order Steroidobacterales; family Steroidobacteraceae; genus FEN-1191. The sequence goes on along the minus strand of JASHSK010000280.1, from coordinate 20,544 downwards.
GCTTCGAGCTGAGCGCGCCAGGCGAAGTAGGCTCCTGGACTGAGGAAACCACGTCCGCTGTCCAGGTCCTGCTGGCACCAGGCCTTACGCAGCGCGTCATAGGCCGTACGTACCCGAACTCGAAACGCTTCGAACGTGAAGCCGGGGTCGGCAACGCGAAGCGCGGCGATACCGTCTCCCGGTAACGCAGCTGTCGTCGATCCCTCGAGTGCGAAGCCGATGAACTGCGCGGGGCGCATGTCGGTGACCACCCAATCGATGCTTCCATTGGTGACGTTCGCCCGACAGTGCTGGCACGTGCCCTCCAGAGTCAGCTGTAACGCAGCGCCACAGGCGGGACAGATGGATGCCGTCACATCGCCGATGGTCGGTGTACGTGCGTTGGCCGCGCGGAAGAATGTCCAGCGCTCTGCGCGCCGATGATCGTCACCCTCGTCCGCAAGTACCCGATTGGAATCGTCCAGGGTCTTGGCGCGATACACCAGGTCGAAGTGGACCTGCAGTGTCTGTCCGGTGTCACCGCAGCTCCCGTCCACGACGTGGGCCCCTCGCACGTTGAGGCCTTCGAGAAGCGTATGACGATGCTGAGCCTTGCTCTGACTGATACCGCGCACAAGATTGGCGAATAGCGCGTCATTGACGTATGGGCGAACATTCGCGGGGTCGTTTCTCTGCATCCCGCGCTTGACCAGAAAGAAGCTCATCTCTGCTCGCTGGAGAAACGTCTCCATCTCGAAGCCCGGATCGCGCGAGCGGATCGTATCGACGGCTGGTGGCAGTCGCATCGGTGCGGGCAATGCGGCGGCATGTTCCGGCGCGGCATCCTGCGTCGGCCCCTGCGGCCCACGCGGCCCCTGAGCCCCCTGCTGCTGGCGCTGGATACGCCGAACGATGAGCCACATGGCCACCATGATGATGAAGACAAAGAGAAAGAATCCCCACGAAGCGTTGCCGCCCCCGTTGTAGTACTGGGGGTTGTGGGAGACGAACCCGCCGCTTCCTATATGGCCGAAGCTTGGGGAGCCTCCGCCGAAGCCACTGTGGCTGCCTCCGCCTGGTCGCGCCGCGGCCTCCCCCGCCATGGCGACTGCCAGGGGGACGATTCGGCGCGCGTACCACCCGGCCCTGTGGGAGCTCATTTGAGCGTCGCCCCACACGCGCCGCAGAAGCGTGCCTGCGGGGCCGCCTCTGCGCCGCATTGCGGGCACTGCCTGGTGGTCGGTGCGACGGCCGCAGCGCCGCAGTTCGGGCAGAACTTGGCGCCCGGTGGAATGGGCATATGACAGCTTGCGCATACGGCAACGGCTGGCGCACCCGAGGGCCGTGTCGGCAAAGGCGCGGTCCCTGGACCGCCCGGACCGGCTTGACCGCCCCCGCCGCCCGCAGCGCCCGCTGGCGATGCTCCGGGCCCGATGCCGATCCCGCCGACGAAGCCGCCGAGCCCCATGCCGATACCCAGCGCCGCAGCCCCGGTGTTGCCGCCGCTGGCGGCCCCCTCGCCGATCCCCTTGAGGGCTGCTCCAACCCCATACTCGCGAAAGCCTCCCGCCAGATGCGTATAGGCCGTGTCCTTGAGCAACCCCTTCAGCGTCTTCTCGTCCTCGGGATTCAGGGTGATCGTCATATTGCCGAGGCGCGTGATCCTGATGCCGTAGGGCGCCAGTATCGGCGCCACGTCGCCGAGCAGGGCCGATTCGATGTCGGAGGTGCGCGCTGCAAGGCCGAGCACGGGCCACTTCTCCGCCCCGAGTTTGCTCACGACGCCTGTACGTAGAGCCTTCAGCAGCTGGTCGCTGCTCCAGTCGGTGATCAGTTCGTTGGACGCCTGCCGTGTTCCGACGAGCTTCAGTATCAGCGCCTGCGGATCGATGACGCTCAGCGCATATTCGCCGAACACGCGCAGGCCGACGGCGAGCGACGTCTGTGGGTCTTCGATGTTGTCGATCGCCCCGCCGAACGGCAGATCGACGAACTCCCGTGTTCCGATGAAGTACAGCTCCGCCCGATACATGTTCCCGCCGCTCGCCGAGTCGACGATATCGCCGAGGAACGGAAACAGTGCGCCATCGAGCGTCGAGCGGCCCTGCGGAAGCGTGCCGACGATCTTGCCTTCTTTGACGAACAGCGCCGTCTCATCGGGCTGTACCGTCACCTGCGTGAACCGGCGGATCGTCACGTCCGGCCACTTGAAGAGGATGTCTTCCTTGGCGGAATCCGGTCGAGCAATGAACTGTCGGTTGAGATCGTGGCCGACGCCCAGAATGTTCATGGAACGCCCTCAGATTTGTGACACGGGCCGCGGCGCAGTGTAATCGAGGGTCATTCCGACCCAAACAACGCGACTATCCGGCTGAGATTGCGGTCACAGATTGCTGCACGTGGCGGCGGCCACCTGAAGCCGCACCATTCGAGGTCGATTGGAAGCGCCGGAGCGCGCTTGTTTTTGAGCGGTCCGACGGCCGCTCGTCAGCCGGCAGGCAGGTTACCGGGGCCGATCAGATCGATCTGGCGCTCGCTCATGCCCCGTATGAAATCCGGCAGCGCGATGAAGCCCACCGGGTCGAGGTAAGTGCGCGCATTCCCGCCTTCGAGAGAGATCGTCCAGAGCAGGAAGCGGCGCAGCGCGGCGGCGCTGGCGGCATCGCGCTGCTGGGTGGAGACCATGACGTACTCATAGCTGATCAGTGGGTAGGAGCGCGGGCCGGGCGCGAACACCAGACTGAGCCGCTCATCCGGGGGGGTGCGTGAATCCAGCATGGACGCAGCCGCGCTCACCGTGTCGGGACTCGGCAGCAGGAACTGCCCGCTCTGGTTCTCGAGGCGCGCCGTTCCGAGGCCCGCGTGCGTGATCTCAGCCGCGTAACTGATCCCGACATAGGCAATCGCATACGGCGTCGCGGCGAGGGTCTGGACCACACCGGCGTTGCCGGGGGCAGTGCGCTCGCCCGGCACGGCGGGCCAGGACACGCTCGTGCCGTAACCGACGCGGTCCTCCCATTCCTGCATCGAGAAATCCAGGAATTGCGTGAAAATGAATGAATCGCCGGAGGCGTCGGCGCGGCGGATGGGCACTATCCGCTGGTGAGGCAGTCCGAGGCCGGGATTGAGCGCGCTGATCTGCGGGGCGTCCCAATAGGTGATGCGCCCGAAATAGATCCCGGCCAGCGTCGGACCGTCGAGCTTGAGCGCGGTCGAGTTCATCCCCGGCAGGTTGTAATTCACCGTCTGCGCCGAGATTGCCACCGGAATGCTCACGATCTGCCGGTTCTGCTCGGCCTGCTCGTCCGACATGTAGGCATCGGAGGCCCCGATCTGCGCGCTGCCGGCGATGGCCGCCGCGATCCCGGCACCCGACCCGGTGGCCGCGGTCCGCAGCGTAATCTGCGGCGCAACCCGCGCGAAGTCCGCGACCCAGCGTTGAAACAGCGGATAAAGCAACGTGGAGCCGGTCTCGGTCAGTACCACGCCCGCGGCGTGCACCGCGCTCGCGGGTGCACCCAGCAGTGCCGCCAGCGCCAGCGCCCTTCCGAGCCGCTTCATACCGGCACCCGCTGTGGCGGTTGACCAAGCGATCCGTCGGGCGCGTGCGCCAGATCGGGAGCGTCGCGACCGACGTGATCGAGGTTTACCCCCGTGGTTTCGATGCGGTACTGCCACGTGACCACCGCGCCCAGCAGGGAGGCGACGACCAGTCCGTAGAGCAGCGCGCGCGTACCGATATCGACGAGCAGGATCGGAAAGAGGAATGCGGTGGCCACCGCGCCGATCTTGGCGAAGGCTGCGGCGAATCCGGCTCCCATGCCGCGCACCTCGGTGGGAAAGACCTCGCCGGCGAGCAGATAGGTCTGCGCATTCGGACCCATGTTCGTCATGAAGTCGAACAGCATGAAGCCGCTGAAGATCAGCACGATCTTCGACTCACCGCCGACGTCTGCCGAAAAGGACGCGAGCAGCAGGCCGACGGCGCAGCCGATGAAGCCCCAGATCTGCAGCCGGATGCGTCCGACGCGGTCGGCCAGCGCCACGGCGAACACGATGCCCACGAGCAGCAGCAGGTCGATCAGCGCGGCGCCCTTGGAGGCCAGGATGTCGTTGGCGATCAGGTCGCTGAGGCTGCGGATATGATCGGGGCCACCGCCGATCGCTGCCGCGAGGATCACCGGTGTGAAGATACCGATTCCATAGGTGCTCAGATCCTGGATGAACCAGGGCACCGAGGCGAAGATCGTCGCGCGCCGATTACGCGCATTGAACAGCGCACCGAATGACTGTCTGCCCTGCCCTTCGGCCGCGGCGCGGCCACCCTGGCGCTCGATGCGGATGTTGGTGGGATATTGCGGCTCGCGGCGCAGCAGTCGCGTGACCGAGCGCTCGGCCTGCTCATGGTCGCCGCGCACCGCCAGCCAGTTGGCGCTCTCCACCACGAAGAAGCGGGCAATCGTGATCGCCAGCGCCGGCACGATCGCGGTGGCGTACATCCAGCGCCAGGCCGACAGCGCCGGATGCAGAATCAGCACGATGCTGCCCACGCCGGTACCGGCCAGCGCGCCGAGGGCCTGGAAGCCGAACGCGCCGAGCACCAGCCGTCCACGGTTGGCGCTCGGGATGTTCTCGGAGATCACCATGTGCGCGGTCGGGTAGTCGCAGCCCAGCGCCAGTCCGAGCCCGAACAGGCAGATCGCCAGCGCGAGGAAGCTGGTCGAAAGGATCAGCAGTGCCAGGAAGGCGACGAAGATGACCATCTCGGCGACGAACATGCGTTTGCGTCCGAAGTGATCGGACAGCCCACCGAGCAGCACCGCGCCGAAGAGGATGCCCGCGAGACTTGCGGCGCTGACGATGCCCTTCTCGGCCGCGCCGATGTGGAACTCGCGCACCACCAGCGGCAACGCCACCCCCGTCATGAATACCACGAAGCCCTCGAAGAACTTGCCGGCCGCGGCCAGTGACCAGATCAGCCACTGCATGGTGGTCATGGGCGCCGCCTTCAGCCGCGTGCCGTCGGACCAGACCGGCAGCTCATCGATGTAGTCCTGGACGGACTTGGCGGCCGGGGCGCCCGCCCCGGCGCCGGTGGGCGTCGAAGTCGAAATTTTCACGCGATCGCTCCCCGGCCGCGTGTGGGCGAACCCCGAACGACGCGGCCTGTGCGGCTGATTGGACTGGGTAGCCCGCGTTCTACGCAGGGAATGTGACGAAATGATGTCAGCGCCACCGCCGGACGCTCAGAAGATCGACGCCGGCCTCGCGATGACCGACAGCCCGTAGGTCGGGTTGAGCACCACGTCCTGCCCGTAGTTCGTGAGGTCGGAAGGCTGCGTGTAGACGCCGCAGTTGTAGGTCATCGCGAACCAATTGTTGTCGGCCATGCAATTGGGCAGGTCCATATCGTCCCAGGCCCAGGCGAGCCAGCCGACGCCGTTGGCCTCCGCGGCAGTGATGATCTCGCCGGGCGTCACCATGGTCGGGCTGGGTCCGATGTCATTGCCCGGGCCGAACTCTCCGATGATGTACACGGCACCGGTCTGTTGGCTGAGGGCGGCCAGATCCTGCGCCAGCACGGCGTAGTTGCTGCTATCGACCACCGTGCCGCCCCCGATATAGGCGGGCCAGTTGGTGCTGTCGACCGACAGCGTAATGGTCCAGGCACCCGGAGAGCCGCCGACATTGACGGCCGAGGGCTGCATGCCGTTCAGCTCTGTCATGCCCTGCACGCCGCTGATCTCGTAGGCGGTGATGCCATTCCAGCTGTTGTTGGTGCCGTTGTAGCCAGGCGCGAATGGATGAGTCGCGGAGTCGCTCGCGAGCGTGACGACCGTGGGGTTGCCCTGCTGCACGCTCTGAATCGAGGCGGAGTAATTGTCGGTATTGCCGTACATGTGCAGAGCGAACATGACGTTCTGCTCCGGATCGCTGTTGAACACAGCCTGCGAATACTGCTCGAGATCCTGCATGTCCTGGCCGCAACCGCCGGAGTCGACCAGGATGGGTCCGGTGTAGCCGGCGCCGCGCAGGCTGGCGATGGCGCTGATATAGGATTGGCTCCAGACACTGCTGTCGGCCGGTCCCCATTCGTTGGCGACGTCCAGGATCAGATAGGGATTGAGCGCTGTCCAGTTCGCAGCCTGCGATACCCAGGTCTGCACCGCTGCCGAGAGGGTGCTGGGATCCGTGCTGCAGGTGGTGGTCCAGTTGCCGACGATGGGCACGCTGCGATCCGCGATGCCCTGCGTCTGGATCTCGCTCACGTTATTGGCCGGGGGCTGGGTGAAATCGATGTCCCAGCGCACGGTATTGGCACCGCTCAGCGCAATGCCGGCCGCGGAGTTGGAATCCCAATGCAGGCGGTTCACGCCGCGAATATGAAACAGGTTGCCGTTCGAGTCGTATAGCGCGCCGTTCAGTACGAAGAACCCATTGCCGCCGTTGTAGGAGGGGCGCGTGGCCGTGGGCGCGGGGCCCGTCGTGCTCGCGGACGCTGTCGTGCCCGCAGAGCTCGTGGGCATGACGGTGACCGAGAAAGCCGGCAGCGAAGCCGTTGCAGAGCCGTTCGAGGCACTCACGATGATGTTCGAATAGGTACCGACGTCCGCGACGGTCGGAGTACCGCTCATCCCACCCGTGGAGGTGCTGAACAGGGCCCAGGTGGGCTTGTTCTGGATGCTGAAGGTGACCACGGCCTTCTTGGCCGCGCTCACCTGCACCTGCATCTGGTATGCGCTGCCAGCGACTACAGTGGCAGGTGGAGTGCCCTGAATTGCCAGAGACTGACTGGTAGATGCGCTCTGTGCCGCGTTGCTCGAGGTCGAAGACGAGTCATTGCAACCGACGATAGCTAGAACCAAACCGATCACTGCTGCCCGGACGGCCCAGGTATTCCTCCGCATCCGCCCCTCCCTCTCGAGCTGAAAATGCTGGCTCGGGGAATGTTATGGATGTAGGAATACACCGACAATCTGTCGGCGATCACTTACAGACGTCGAAAATAGAGTGTCGCAGTGCAGAGTCCCGCAGGACGAACGTCACTCAAAAGATAGACGCGGGCCTCGCGTTGGTTGCGAGCCCGTACTCGGGATTGAGAACCACGTCATGGCCAAAGCGGGTGAGATCCGTCGGTCCCCGATAGCGGCCACAACCGCGGGTCATGCTGAATCCGTGGTCGTCCGCACTGCAACCAGGCAGATTCATGTCATCCCAGGCCCAGGCGAGCCATCCAATGCCGTGGCTTTCGGCCGCCTTGATGAGCTCCCCGGGAGTCACCGACGTCGGGCTGCTACCGATGTTCTCGCCGGGTCCAAACTCTCCAACGATGTAGGCTGCGCCCACGCTGTCGCGCAGAGCGGCCAGACGTGCCATGCGCACCGCGTAATTGCCGTTGTAGTCAACCAGGGTTGCACCGCCGGTGTAGGGCGACCAATGACTGCTGTCGACCTGCAGCGTGACCGTCCAGGCTCCCGGTACACCGCCGACATTGACTCGCGCGGGCTGCACGCCGTTGAGCTGCGTCATGCCCCGTGCGCCGCTGATCTGATAGGCGCTCAGACCGGACCAGCTGTTGTTGTGCCCATTGAAGCCCGGCGCCATGGGATGGTCCGGCGCGCTGCTGTCCAGTGTGATGACCGTGGGGTTGCCTGCCCGGACAGTGCGTATCGAAGCAGAGTGGTCATCCGTATTTCCATAGAGATGGATGGCGAATACGATGTTTCGCTGCGGATCACTGTCGAAGACCGCCCGCGAGTACTTGGCGAGATCGTCCATGTCCTGCCCGCAGCCACCGGAATCGATGAGCAGCGGAGCCAGATATCCGGCGTCCCGCAGACGCTTCACGGCGACGATGTAGGCGTCGCGCCAGACGGTGCTGTCCGCCGGACCCCATTCATTGGCGATGTTCAGAATGAAGGTGCGGTCCAGGCGACGCCACTGCCGTGCCTGGGTCACCCACGTGGAAACGATGGACTCGAGCCTGGCAGGATCGCTGCTGCAGGTGCCCTCCCAATTGCCCACGATCGGCACCTCGTGGCGGGCAATCGACTGAGCCTTCACCAGGCCGACGTTGAGTGCCGCGCTGCGGCCGAAGTCGATGTCCCAGCGTACGGTGTTTGCGTGACTGCGAGCGATGCCATCCGCAGAGTCCGAATCCCAATGCAATCGGTTGACTCCGCGTATACGAAATTCGTTGCCGTCGTAGTCGTACAGCCTGCCGCCTGCGACAAAAAAGCCTGAACCCGTGTTGAAAGGGGGTCGGGTAGCGCCGGGTCGGGTGGCGCCGTGGCAGACGACGGGGAGCGTCACTGCGCTCAGCGTCGCCATCAGCCAGACCGGCAGAACATGGCGGATGTGATGGCCGGTGACCGGCATGCACGCAGTATAGCGAGGACCGCGCGCAGCGCTTGACGCGGCGGCGTGCCGCGCGCTGCTTGAATTTTTTACCGCAGGGCGGTGTTCCCGGCCCTCACGCAGCGACGCGCTGCACACCAGCCCCACTGCGCGCTACCTGCCCCACTCCGGCGCGATGGCCGGCTGGTAGTTGCGCACCCTCACAGGTTGCTCGCCAGCTGTTCCTGCAACAGTTTCTCGATCGCCTGCTTTTGCTCGGCGGTGAGATCCGCGAACTCCATGCCGTACTGACACAGGGCGCCCTGGGCTGCGCCCGGGTCGCTGACGCGGGCGCTGCGCACGATGACCCCGAGACGGATCTCCGCCTCCTCCGCTGTGCGCGCCGGCAACAGCAAGGTCAGCGATTCCTTGACGGCCGCGAATCCCGCCCTGGCGGTGGCGCAGCTTCCCGAGGCGCTGATGTCAACGACCGTCGCGGGTTCGCGTTGCTCGCCCTGCTCCGTGTTCTTCAGCAGTGCAGCCTGCCGCTGGATCGTAAGCCGCGCGGACTTGCGTACCACCACCGACTCCACTTCCCTCGGGTACGTCAGATACAAATGCGGGAAGGGTGTTTGCACGGCCTTTGTGAGGCGGGTCTGGAAGCCGAAAGCGGTCCGCCCGGTAAAGCCTCGACAGACGAGCGCCTCTCCTTCGTCGACCGGCAGCGAGTGGTCGGCCGTCGCGGGCATCGTGACCACCACCGCCTGATCGACCAGGTAGCCGATCAGCCTTGCATACAGCCGGGACTGATCCTGCTGCACCATTTGCAGCTGCAGGATCTGGCCGAACTTGAGTTGTATCTCCTCGAGCGTCGCCATGCGCAGCCTGTTATTGAGACGTCCGTCGCGTCCTGGGCTGCTGCGCGAATCGCGGGGGCGATCCGATCCGGGCAGCAGCTCTGCCGCGCCCGATTCTATGGACCCGGGGAGGCCTACAGCGTGACTTGCGTCCTAAGTCTCGCTGATGCGCTCCAGGGCAACACGTGGGCTGCCGATCAGTCGTCGATCGCCTGGTAGACGAGCGTGTGGAAATCGGCGTTGATGCCGCGGTTGGTCGGTGCGAAGTCCAGGCACTGAATCATCAGGATGGCCGTCAGATCCTCGGCGGGGTCCGAGTACCAGGAGGTGCCGTACACGCCGTCCCACCCGAAGCGCCCCGGATGCATCGCGGGGCCGTCCCGGCGCGTATTGACGGCGAGCCCGAACCCCCAGCCGCGGCTCTCCCAGAACCCCGGAAAGAACCCGACGCTCAGCGCCTTCTGCTCAGCTGTGAGCTGATCGGTGGTCATTGCCTGCACCGTTGGGCGTGATAGGACGCGCCGTGAGCCCGCGCGCCCCTGTGAGAGCATCATGTGCGCGAAGGCCGCGTAGTCATCCAGCGTCGAGATCAGACCGCTGCCGCCGCTCGGAAAGGGCGGCGGGTGGCTCCACTGACTGTCGCGTGCATCGTCGAACGGGGCCAGGGGCTCACCCGGTGCGCCGGACTGGTAGCAGCTGGCGAAGCGCTCGAGTTTGTCCGGCGGCACCCAGAAGCCGGTGTCCCGCATGCCGAGCGGCTCGAACAGCCGCTCGCGCAAAAAGGCTTCGAACGACTGACCTGCGAGCCGGGAGATGAATACGCCGAGCACCTCCGCGCCGATGTGATACAGCCAGCGCTCGCCGGGCTGGTACATCAGCGGCAGCGTTCCGAGCCGGCGCAGCCATTCATCGGGCGAGTGCGGCGGCCAGGGCTTGCGGCCCCAGAGCTGCAGCTGCGTGATGGCCCGCTGGATCGGATAACGATCGGGTGGGCCGAGCAGCATCCCGAAGCCCAGACGGAAGGTCAGCAGATCGCGCAGCGTCAGCGACCGCCAGGCCGGCAGCGTATCCTCGAGCGGTGCGTCGATGCGCGTGAGCACGCGCCGCGAGGCGAGCTCCGGCAGCCATGGATCGAGCGGCTCGTCGAGCCCAACCCTGCCCTCCTCCACCAGGATCATGGCCGCGGCGGCGGCGATGGGCTTGGTCAGCGAGGCGATGCGAAACAGCGTATCGCGCCGCATGGGGGCGCGCCGCTCGCGATCCTGCCAGCCGAGGATCTCCACGTGCGTCGCCCCGCGGCGGCACACCAGCGCGGTCGCCCCCGTGATCTCGCCGCGCTCCACGTAACGCGCCAGGCCGGCGCGCAGGCGCGCCAGCCGCGGCTCGGACAATCCTGCCGCGCTCAGTGCGCCCGGCTCTGCCACCGCGGTGTCCCCTCGGCCGGCGCCTCACCCGGTGCCGCGTCGGCCAGGAAGCCTCCCGACTGCCGCCGCCACAGCTGTGCATACAGTCCACCGGCCACCAGCAGCTGCGCGTGCGTGCCCATCTCGCGAATGCGGCCGCGATCCAGCACGATGAGTCGATCCATGCGTGCGATGGTGGACAGACGGTGCGCAATCGCAATGACGGTGCGACCCTGCATGAGCGCATCCAGCTGGCCCTGGATCGCGGCTTCGGCCTCTGAATCCAGCGCCGAGGTCGCCTCGTCGAGCACCAGGATCGGCGCGTTCTTCAGGATCACGCGTGCGATGGCGACGCGCTGGCGCTGTCCACCCGACAGCTTGACGCCGCGCTCCCCGACGTGCGCCTCGTAGCCGCGGCGACCGAGCCAGTCCTCCAGCCCCACGATGAACTCGTGCGCCTCGGCGCGCCGTGCGGCCTGCTCGATCATCTCCTGCGTGGCCTGCGGCTTGCCGTAGCGGATGTTATCGCGCACCGAACGGTGCAGCAGCGCGGTGTCCTGCGTGACCATGGCGATCTGGCGCCGCAGACTCTCCTGCGAGACCGTGGCGATGTCCTGTCCGTCGATCAGGATGCGCCCGCGCGCCGGCGCGTAGAACCGCAGCAGCAGATTGACGAGCGTCGACTTGCCGGCGCCGGAGGGACCGACGACGCCGACGCGCTCTCCCGCGGCGATGGCCAGATCGATGCCGTGCAGGACCGGCACGTGCCGATCACGGCCGTAATCGAAGTGGATATCCTCGAAGCGGATGGTCCCGCTGCTCACCGACAACGACACCGCGCGCGGCGGATCGGGCATCTGGCGCGGCACGTCGATCGAGCGCGTGCCATCCTGCACCACTCCGACATTCTCGAAGATGCTGGTGACGTTGGAGGCCACCCAGCCGGCCATGTTGGAGATCTGCCAGACCATCGGCAACGCGGTGGCCACCGCGCCGACCGCGATGTGCCCGGACCGATACAGCAGCACCGCGCACGCAGCCGTGCCTACGACCAGCGCGGAGTTCAGCAGGGTCAGCAGCATCGTGAACCCCGTCGCGAGGCGGGTCTGATCGCGAAACGCCGTGGTGTGCTGATCGACCGCCTCGCGCACGAACGCATCCTCGTCCTGGGCGCGCGCAAACAGCTTCACGGTCAGGATGTTGGTGTAGCTGTCGACGACCCGGCCCGTGAGCGTCGAGCGCGCCTCGGAGATCGCCCGCGAACGCTCGCGCAGTCTCGGCACGAAGCGCACGAGCAGCACGGCATAGGCGGCGAACCAGCCGAGCACGGGCAGCGCGAGGTGCCAATTCATCGCCGAGAGCAGCGCGACGCTGCTGCCACCGTAGACGAGGATGTACCACACGGCATTGGTGCCCGACACCATGCTGTCGCGCAGCGCCGGCCCGGTCTGGATGACGCGGTTGGCGATGCGTCCCGCGAAATCGTTCTGAAAGAACGTCCAGCTCTGACGCACCACGTGCCAGTGCGTCTGCCAGCGGACCAGGTTGGTGAAGCCGGGATTGATGATCTGGTTGGTCACCAGGAACTGTGCCAGCAGCGCCGCCGGCCGGGCCAGCAGGAAGATCAGCGCCATGGCAAGCAGCTGCGGGCCCGCCTCGGCCAGCAGGCGAGCCGGACGGTATTGGGACACCAGCGTCACCACGCGTCCGATGAACAGCGGAATGGTGACATCCAGCAGCGCCACCACCAGCCCGGTCGCAAACAGCGCCACGATCAGCCAGGGGATCTGGCGCAGATAGTGCCAGTAGAACCGGCCGAGGCCGCGGTTCGGCGGCTCCGTGGGCGTGCGCTGTGTGGGCTCGAGGAGCCCCTCGATCCATCTCAGCATGTCGGCAGGTTGCGGGACTTGAGCAAGGCGGGTGACGATGCGCGCGCAGGCATCTTCAGGGCAGGGGCTTGCGCCCGCGCAGCAGGCCCAGCGAGGCGCCCACCTGCTTGGGATGGTAGCGCGACAGCTCGTTCGGGCTCAGGAATTCCTGCATCGGCTTGCCCGCGCGCGACTGCTCGGCCACCACCTTGAGCGACACGAGCGTCGGAATGGCGATCACGATGCCGGCGATGCCCCAGAACCAGCCCCCGAACCACAACGCGAGGAACACCATGATGGGGTTGAGCTCCAGCCGCCGCCCTACGACCAGGGGCTGCACGATCTGTCCCTCGATCGTGGCGAGCGCGATGTAGGCGCCCGGTACCGCCAGTACGCGACCGACCGAATCGAACGAGACGAACGCCACGATCGTCAACAGCACCAGTGTGGTCGCCGAGCCGACGTACGGCACGAAGTTGAACAGCGCGGCGAGCACTCCCCACAGCAGCGGGCTGGGCATGCCCAGCAGCAGCATCACCCCCGCGGTCGCCAGCCCCAAGCCCAGGTTGATCAGCGCAATGCTGCCGTAGTAGCGGCCAACCTCGTGGCGCACGGCATCGATCACCTTGAGCATGTGCGCCGACGGCAGATCGTGCGCCAGCGCCGCGCTCATGCGCGCGAGCATCGGCGGCCCTCCGGCCAGCAGAAACAGCGTGACGATGACGACGGTGACGAGGCCGACCAGGGCGGTGCGCGTCACGTCGAGCACCGTGAGCGCATCCGAGCCTGAGGAGCTCACCGCAGGTGGCGCGGCGCGCGGCGCCGCGGTGGAGCGTGCCTCGACGGTCGGGACCTCGGAGAACAGATTCGCCCGACGGCTCAGCGTATCGATGCGCCCCATGAGGCGCGACACCGGGCGCAGCTTGCGCTCGATGGTGTGTATCGTCCCCGGCGCTGCGGCCCACCAGTTCTGCGCCGGTGTCCAGATGCGGTTCACGGCGCCGCCCACCACGGCGATGAGCAGCAGCAGGATCAGGATGGCCGCCACGCTGCGCGGCACGCCGCGCCGGTGCAGTGCCTCGACCGGGGTCGTCAGCACCAGCCAGAACAGCAGCGCCAGGGCCACCGGGACGAAGGCCGCATGGCCGTAGTACAGCACCGCGCCGATGGCGATCGCGGCCAGCACCCGCAGTGGTACGACGGTGGCCGCGCGCCGCTGCAATCGCGCCCGCAGATCATCCATGGCCGGCCTTGTCGCGCAGAGTCATGCGTGGCGAGTCTACCGTTAGCGCGACCGTCAGGCGATCGGCGGCCACCGGTAATGAGCGCCAGGGACTGGTGGCATGTCATCTGCTGCACCGCAGGGAGCGGCTACGCCTCACATGAACGGCGCGAGCAGGTGCGCTGACGTCGTACTAGCGCGCCGGCATGCGCAACGCTCCATCCAATCGGATCGCCGCGCCGTTCAGATAGCTGTTGCGGCAGATTTCCAGCGCCAGCGAGGCGAACTCTTCGGGCCGTCCGGCTCGCGGTGGAAAGGGTACGGCGGCCGAAAGCGCCGCGCGCACCGCCTCGGGTGCGGTGCCGAGCATCGCGGTGTCGAACACTCCGGGCAGAATCGCGTTGATGCGTATGCCCTCCCCGGCCAGATCGCGCGCCACGGGCACGTTGAGCGCGAGCACTCCGCCCTTGGAGGCGGCGTACGCCGCCTGCCCGATCTGGCCTTCTTCGGCCGCGACCGAAGCGGTGTTGACGATGACTCCGCGCTCCCCATCGGCATCGGGAGAGTTCAGCAACATCCCGGCGGCCGCGAGCGACAGGCAGCGGAACGTGCCGATCAGGTTGACGTTCACGACGCGCTCGAACAGCTCGATCGGAAACGGGCTCACCGCACCGCTGTCGCGCCGCCGCGCGGCGGTCCTCGCCGCGCCGAGGATACCGGCACAGTTGACCAGGATGCGCTCCTGACCGTGCGCCGCCCTGGCCGCGGCAAATCCCTGCTCGACGCTCGCCTGCGCCGTCACGTCCACGCGCGCGAACAGCGCGCCGATCCGCGCCGCCAGCGCCGCGCCACGCGCCTCATCCGTATCGAACAGCGCCACGCGCACGCCGCTCGCCGCCAGCAGCCGCGCCGTGGCGGCCCCGAGCCCCGAGGCGCCGCCGGTCACGACCGCGGCCACCGAGGCGTCCAGATGCATGTGCGAGGTCCGGGAAGAGGCGACGAGGCGTTGGCCGCGTACGGGTTTGCTGCGACTGGCCGACGTCTGCTGCCAGTCGGCTAGGCGGCGTCGCCACGCGGCAGCGTCGCGGCCAGGGCCACGCGTTCAGACTGCTGCGGTTCCAGCACGCTCAGCAGCGCGGCGAGTTTCTGCGCATCCAGCGGTTTGACCCAGTGCGAGTCGAAGCCCGCCTCGCGCGAACGGCGCCGGTCGGCATCCTGGCCCCAGCCCGTCACCGCCACGAGCATCATGCTTCGGCCCCACAGCTCGGCGCGGATGCGGCGCGCGACCTCGTAGCCGTCGAGCCCCGGCATGCCGATGTCCAGCATCACCAGCTCCGGCCGCGACTCGGAGGCGACCGCCAGCGCCTCCAGGCCGTCGGCGGCCTGGTAGACCTCGTGGCCGGCCAGCTGCAGCAGCTGCGCGAGGCTCTCGAGCGCATCGCGGTTGTCGTCGGCGACCAGGATGCGGCGCTGGTGGGCGCTCGCCGCGGCTGCAGCGCTCCCGGCGGTCGCCGCGTCGGCCGGGGAGTCCGCACCCGGCGGGGCCCCGTTCGCCGAAGCCCCGTTCGCGGAAGCGGCGATGTCGGATTCGAGCGCGCGCGCAAGCCGCGGCAACTTCACCGTGAATTCGCTGCCCTTGCCGAGGCCGTCGCTATGGGCCTCGACCTGACCGCCGTGCAGCTCCACCAGACGCTTGACCAGCGCCAGGCCGATCCCCAGTCCCGCCTGGTTGCCCGCCTCATTGCGCGAGGCCTGCGCGAACAGATTGAACACGGTGGGGATCAGCCCCGGGTCGATGCCGATGCCGTTGTCGCGGACACGAATCTCGACGTGCTCGTCGCGCGAGCCGGCCGACAGCTCGATGCGGCCGCCCGGGTGCGTGTACTTCACGGCGTTGCTGAGGATGTTGCCGACGATCTGGATCAGCCGCGTCGGATCGCCATCGATGAACAGCGCCTCGCCGGCGACGTCCACCACCAGGTCGTGCCGCTGGCGCGACAGCAGCGGCTGCACCGTCTCCACGGCGCGTGCGACCAGCGTTGCGAGCGGCACCGGCTCGCGCGACAGGTTGATCTTGCCGCGGGTGATACGCGCCACGTCCAGCAGATCGTCGATCAGGCGCGTGAGATGTCCGAGCTGCCGCTCGATCATGTCGCGCGCCCAGTCCTGCTGTGCGGCGGGCAGCTGCGGATTGCGCATCAGCTGCACGGCATTGTGGATCGAGGCCAGGGGATTGCGCAGCTCGTGTGCCAGCATCGCCAGGAACTCGTCCTTGTTGCGGTTGGCTTCGCGCAGCGCCGCGTTCAGCTCCTCGAGCTCGCGTGTCTTTTCCGCCTGCAAGGTCGAGTGCGCTTCGGCGAGCCGCGCGTTGGCCTCGGTCAGGCTGCGATTGAGCCTCTGCAGCTCGCGGCGCTGGCAGTACAGCTCCACCAGCACGGCCACCTTGGTGCGCAGGATCGCGGGCACCACCGGGATCGACACGTAGTCCACGGCGCCGAGCGTGTAACCGCGCAGCCGATCGAGCTCATTGATGTGCACGCCGGTGATGAAGATGATCGGAGTGCGCTCGAAGCGCGGATGTTCATGGATCATGGCGGCGACTTCGAAGCCGTCCATGCCCGGCATGTTCACGTCGAGCAGCACCACGGCGAATTCCTCGGCCATGAGCCGCTCGAGAGCCTCGGACCCGGAGCGCGCCGAGACCAGGTTGTGCCCCAGCTCGCTCAGGATCGATTCATAGGTCAGCAGCCGCGCCGGCTGATCATCCACCAGCAGGATGTTGACCTTGTCGCCGGCCGCCACCTGCGCGCTCGCAGGCGCGGTCTTGCCCGCGGCGGCGTCTCTCAGCGGTGCAACCACATCCGCACCAGCGACAGCAGCTGCTCGGTATTCACCGGCTTGGCGACATAATCCGATGCGCCCGCCTCCAGGCACTTCTCGCGGTCTCCCTTCATGGCCTTGGCAGTCAGCGCGATGATGGGCAGGCGGCGAAATTCGTTCTTCGCGCGGATGCGTCGCATGGTCTCGTAGCCGTCCATCTCGGGCATCATGATGTCCATGAGCACCAGCGCCAGGTCCGGGGTGCGCTCGATGATGCGGATGGCGTCCCCGCCGTTGTTGGCGCTGACCACCTGCATATTGTGCCGCTCCAGCACGCTGTTGAGGGCAAAAATGTTGCGAATGTCGTCATCGACCACCAGTACCTTGCGGCCGCGGAGCAGCTCGTCGCTTTCATGCAACCGCTCGATCATCTTCTGCTTGGCCGGTGGCAGGTCGGCAACCACGCGATGCAGGAACAGGGCCGTCTCGTCCAGCAGGCGCTCGGGTGACTCCACGTCCTTCAGCACGATGCTCTTGGCCTTGCGGCGTATCTCGTTCTGCTCGGTCTCGGACAGCTCGCGGCCCGTGAACACCACGATCGGCATATCCTGCAGCGCCTCGTCCTGCTGCAGGCGGTCGAGCAGCTCGAAGCCGGACATATCCGGCAGCCGCAGGTCCAGCACCACGCAGTCGAAGCTGCGCTCGGCGAGCAGGGCGAGCGCGGCAGCGGCGGTGCCCGCCATGGTGATCTCGATATCGCTGTGCGCGATCAGCTCGCGGATGCTCAGCTGCTCGGCAGGGTCGTCCTCGATGACCAGCAGTTGCCGCACACGCGGCTCGATGAAGGTCTTGATGCGATCGAACGCCGCCTCCAGCCCGTCGGTGGTCAGCGGCTTGCGGATATAGGAGAAGGCCCCGCGCTCCAGACCGTACTGCCGCTCCTCCTCGACGGTGAGGATCAGCACGGGCACGTGGCGCGTCGCCGTATCGCGCTTGAGCTGGTTGAGCACCGTCCAGCCGAGCATGTCGGGCAGGAATACGTCCAGCGTGACCGCGCTCGGCCTGTAATGGTGCGCGAGCTCGAGCGCTTCGGCGCCATTCTTCGCGACCAGCACGCGAAAGCCCCGGTCGCGCGCCAGATTGAGCAGCACGCGCGCGTAGTGCGGATCGTCCTCGACGATCAGCAGCGCGGGCTCATCCGGTTGCAGCGTCGCCCGATCGTCGATGATCTCCTCGACGCGCGCGGCGCTGATGACGCGCGGCTGGTAGGGCAGCGCGGCCGCCGCCGTGCCGTCCGCGGCGCTCTCGGGGCTGCCGTCCGCGGCCGCCGTCGTGCCGCCGCGGCTGTAGGCGGGGCCCGCGTATACCAGCGGCAGGTACAGCGTGAAGGTGCTGCCGCTGCCCGGGGTGCTGGTGAGGCGGATCTCGCCTCCCAGCAGGTGCGCCAGCTCGCGCGAGATCGCCAGCCCCAGCCCGGTGCCGCCGTATTTGCGCGCGGTGCCGGCATCGGCCTGCTGGAAGGCCTCGAAGATGATGCGCTGTTTTTCCGGTGGGATGCCGATACCGGTATCGCTGACGGAAAAGTGGATGACCTTGGGGGCCTGACTGAGCACCGGGTGGCCGGGGTTCCATCCGCCGCTGGCCTCCCCGACGTGCAGGCGCACCCCGCCGTGATCGGTGAACTTGAAGGCGTTGGACAGCAGATTCTTCAGGATCTGCATGAGCCGCTTGTAGTCGGTGCTGATGGTGCGGCCGAGCGTGACGTCGAACTGGCTCGTGAAGGCGAGCTTGCGGTTCTCCGCCTCGTGGCGGAAGTTTCTCTCCAGCGTCTCCTTCAGCTGCGTGAACGGCAGCTCCTCGGACTCCACCGTGACGGTGCCTGACTCGATCTTGGACAGATCGAGGATGTCGCTGATCAGGTTCAGCAGATCGGTGCCCGCGCCGTGCACCGTCTTGGCGAACTCCACCTGACGTGGCGTGAGGTTCCCCTCGGGATTCTCGGCCAGCTGCTGGCCGAGGATCAGGATGCTGTTGAGCGGCGTGCGCAGCTCGTGCGACATGTTCGCGAGGAATTCGGACTTGTAGCGCGAAGTCAAAGCCAGCTCCGCGGCCTTTTCCTCCAGCGCGCGACGCGCCAGCTCGATTTCCTGGTTCTTGCGCTCCACCTCGGCGTTCTGCTCGGCCAGCAGCCGCGCCTTGGTCGCCAGCTCCTCGTTGGTCTGCTGCAGCTCCTTCTGCTGCATCTGCAGCTCCACCGCCAGCTGCTGCGATTGCTTGAGCAGCCCCTCGGTGCGCATCGTGGCCTCGATGGTGTTGAGCACCACACCGATGCTGCCGGTGAGCTGCTCGAGGAACGCCAGGTGCGAGGCCGTGAACTCCTTGAGCGAGGCCAGCTCGATGACCGCGCGCACCTGGCCTTCGAACAGCGCCGGCAGCACGATGAGATTGCGCGGCGTGGCCGAGACCAGTCCGGAGCGCACCGGCACCGCCTCTGCGGGAATGTCGGTGAGGAGCATGCGCTGGCGGTCGAGCGCGCACTGCCCCACCAGACCCTCGCCGACCGCATAGCGGCGCAGCTCGCCCCGGGGGCGGGAGTCCGCGAAGCTTGCAAGCTGCGTGAGCTGCTGCCGCCCGCCCTCATCGCTGTCCATGACATACAGGATTCCCTGGTGCGCATCGACCAGCGGCGCCAGTTCCGACAGCAGCATCTGGCCGACCGTCACCAGGTCGCGCTGACCCTGCATCATGCGGCTGAACTTGGCGAGGTTGGTCTTGAGCCAGTCCTGCTCGGTGTTGCGGTCGGTCGTGGCGCGCAGGTTGCCGATCATCGCATTGATGTTGTCCTTCAGATCGGAGACCTCTCCGCGCGTATCCACCTGGATCGAGCGCGTCAGGTCACCCTTGGTCACCGCCGTGGCGACTTCGGCGATGGCGCGCACCTGGGTGGTCAGATTCGCGGCCAGCAGGTTGACGTTCGCGGTCAGATCCTTCCATGTACCGGCCGCTCCCGGCACGTGCGCCTGACCGCCGAGGCGGCCTTCGACACCGACCTCGCGCGCCACCGTGGTCACCTGATCGGCGAAGATCGCCAGCGTGTCGGTCATGCTGTTGATGGTGTCGGCGAGCGCCGCGACTTCGCCTTTCGACTCCACGGTCAGGCGCTGACGCAGGTCTCCGTTGGCCACCGCGGTGACCACCTTGACGATGCCGCGCACCTGGTTGGTCAGGTTATTGGCCATGACGTTGACGTTGTCGGTCAGGTCCTTCCAGGTGCCGGCCACTCCCGGCACGATCGCCTGGCCGCCGAGCTTGCCCTCGGTGCCCACCTCGCGCGCCACGCGCGTGACCTCGGCGGCGAAGCTGTTGAGCTGATCGACCATCGTATTGATGGTCTCCTTGAGCTGCAGGATCTCGCCCTTGACGTCCACCGTGATCTTGCGCGAGAGATCCCCGCGCGCGATGGCGGTGGCCACTTCGGCGATGTTGCGCACCTGGCCGGTGAGGTTGCCGGCCATGGAGTTGACGTTATCCGTCAGGTCCTTCCAGGTGCCGGCCACTCCCGGCACGATCGCCTGGCCGCCGAGCTTGCCCTCGGTGCCCACCTCGCGCGCCACGCGCGTGACCTCGGCGGCGAAGCTGTTGAGCTGATCGACCATCGTATTGATGGTCTCCTTGAGCTGCAGGATCTCGCCGCGCACATCCACGGTGATCTTGCGCGACAGGTCACCGCGCGCCACCGCGGTGGTGACCTCGGCGATGTTGCGTACCTGGCCGGTGAGGTTCGTGGCCATCGCGTTGACCGAGTCGGTCAGGTCCTTCCACGTCCCGTCGACGCCGGGCACGACCGCCTGGCCGCCGAGCTTGCCCTCGGTGCCCACCTCGCGCGCCACGCGCGTGACCTCGGCGGCGAAGCCGTTGAGCTGATCGACCATCGTGTTGATGGTCTGCTTGAGCTGCAGGATCTCGCCGCGCACATCCACCGTGATCTTGCGCGACAGGTCCCCGCGCGCGATGGCCGTGGCCACCTCCGCGATGTTACGTACCTGGCCGGTGAGGTT
>JASHSK010000279.1 GCA_030038755.1 Gammaproteobacteria bacterium | reverse complement strand
GCCATGGCGGCAACCTGGATGACGGGCAGTTCGGGCCGCCGGTCAAGGGGCCGACGTTCCGGGCGCTGTGGCATGGCCAGAACGCGGCGGCGTTGTTCAGCCTGGTGGCAACGAAGATGCCGCCGACCGCTCCGGACAGTCTGGATAGCCAGACCTATGCCGATATCGAGGCCTACCTCCTGCAGCAGAACGGCGCCACGGCGGGGTCGAGCGCACTGTCGGCTGCCGAGCTTGCCAAGGCTGCGTCGTCGGCGCGCCCGGCCGGCGGCTACGGATTTCTCGGCAATCACGATGCGACCTATCAGGCGGCCATGGCGCGCCGCGAGGCCCTGGTGGACAGGCTCACGCCGGTCACCGCGCCGATGCTGCGCAATCCGCCCGCGGCGGACTGGCTCATGTGGCGCGGTACCTACGGTACCACCGGCTACAGCCCACTCAAGCAGATCAACGCACGCAACGCCGGCGATCTGGGCGTGGCCTGGACCATCACGCTGCCGGCCAGCGGCAATGAGATCACCCCGCTGGTGCACGATGGAGTGCTGTTCGTCGAGAGTGCCAACACCGTGGAGGCGCTCAGCGGCACCGATGGCAGCGTGCTGTGGCAGTACGTGCGCCAGCTGCCGCCCCGGCTGCGCGACGGTCGTCAAGCGCACATGAAGGCCCTCGCGATCTACCAGGACAAGCTGTACGCGCCCACCGCCGATGGCCACATGGTGGCGCTGGACATCAAGACCGGCAGGCTGATCTGGGATACCTCGATCGAAACGGCAGATCAGGGCACGCACGCGGGCGAGGTGGGCGGGAATGCCTATACGCTCTCGGGCGGTCCGATCGTCGCGGACGGCAAGGTGATCATCGGCGTGAGCCTTGCGCTCAACGCCGCCGGCGGTGACTTCATCGTCGGCCTGGACGGGCAGACCGGCAGGCAGCTGTGGCTCTTCCATACCATCGCCCGCCCGGGACAGCCCGGCGGTGACAGCTGGAACGGGGCCCCCGTCGATCAACGCTATGGTGGGGGGGTCTGGACGGTCGGAAGCTATGATCCGGACCTGAACCTGGTGTACTTCGGAACCGGCAATACCTACGACACCGGAACACTGCTGCTGCCACATCCCCAGTCGGGGGGTTCCAACGACGCGCTCTACACGGACTCCACATTGGCGCTGGATCCCGATACCGGCAAGCTGGTCTGGTATTACCAGCACATGAACCGCGACGTCTGGGACATGGACTGGGTGTTCGAGCAGTCGCTGCTCACGCTGCCGGTGAACGGTCGACCCACGAAACTGCTGGTCACCGGCGGAAAGCTGGCCATCTTCGATGCGCTCGATCGTGCCAACGGCAGATACGAGTTCTCCCAGGAGTCCGGCCTGCAGAATCTGGTGGCGCGCATCGACCCCAAGACCGGCGCCAAGATCGTCAATCCGGCGTTCGACAATCCCAAGCCCGGACAGAACTACGTCATATGCCCCAGCACTGACGGGGCTCGCAACTGGATCTCGACCTCGTTCGATCCGACCACCGACATCCTGTACGTGCCGCTGCTCGATAACTGCATGAACTTCCACCTGGTGCCGCGCGATGCCGCGCAGGTCGCCGCCGGCGGGGACGATATAAGCCGCTCGCCGATCCCCCCGCACGGCAGCGACGGCCAATTCGGCCGTATCGAGGCGATCAACCTCAAGACCCGGAAGATCGTCTGGACGCTGCGTCAGCGCGCGCCCATCGAGAGCTCGACGCTGGCGTCAGCCGGCGGGGTGATATTCAGCGGTTCGCACGATCGCGAGTTCCACGCCTATGCCTCCGCGACCGGCAAGCTGCTGTGGCAGACGACACTGAACTCCGTGCCCAGTTCCTCGCCGGTCACGTACGACGCGGGCGGCGAGCAGTATGTCGCCGTGGTGGCCGGCGGCGGCAGCGCGATGGATGCGTTTGCCAGTGCACTGACTCCCGAGATTGCCGATCCGGGCGGCAGCACCACGCTGTGGGTATTCAAGCTGCGCAATGCCGGGGCGTCGGGGAACTGAACCCGGTCATGCTCTCACGTCGCCGCGTTGCGCCTCACCCGATGGATCTTCTGCGAATTTCCCCCTGAGACGCAGCACAGCGGGGCCTGGCCCTCGGGCAGTTGCTGATCGAAGGCGGCGAGCAGGACCTCTTCGCCCGTATGCTGGCCCATAATCGATACCAGGCCCACCAGATCCCGCTCGCCGAAGACTTTTAGTGCCCGCGCGTAGGTGGCCGCCGTTACGTAGTGCTTGTCGAACAGCTCCCGGCCGAATTCGATCAGGCTTGCATCTTGCTCGCTCAGCCCCGTCGTCGGCCCGCGATCACGGATGACATCGATGACCTTGGGTTCCAGACCGTCCTTGACGGCAGCCAGCTCGTTGACCGTCCAGTCATACTGCGACTGGTGCTCGCGCGCTGTCACCAGAATCGCCACGTCAATGACTCGAGGCGCAACGCCGGCCTCCAGGGCCTTCAGCCCACCACGCGCATGGAGTCCTATCTGCAGCGGCCCGGTACCGGCCGGCGACCCCCCCAGCGGACGGCTGTAGAGCACTCCAGGTCTGGTGGGAGGCTCCGGAAGCAGGGGCAGGCGGTTCCTCGAGTCCGGATGGATGTCGCTGGGAGGAGTGAACGGCAGCGGCAGAAACTGCTTGAAGCCCGGAGGCATTTGCTGGTTGAAGGCGCTCAAGGATGTGCCGGTACTGGCATAGTCCGCCATCTCACCCACCATATCCACCAGATTCCTCTCGCCCAGCACGCGCAGGGCGCGCGCGTACGTGGCCGAGCTGAGCTGGTGGGTGCGAAAGATCTCGCGGCCGACCTGAATAATGACGGCCTCCTCGGCCCCGAGCTTCGTGGCCGGCAGACTGGTGAGCGGCAGATTGTCCCGCATGACGTTGACGACGGCCGGATCGAGCGACACGGCGAGCCCCTGCATTTCGTGCAGCGACCATTCGTACGGTTGATCGAGTGCGCGTGCCGTCACGAGCACCGGGATCTGTAACACATTCAGGCCCAGCGGCGACAGCATCTGCAGATCCAGCGCAGCCTCCGGGGTGCCGTGCAGCCGCATCGACGGTCCCTTGGGAGGAGCGCCCGCGAAGCCGGCCATGCTTCTGTCGTATATCTGCCTCGCGCGCGCGCTTACGTCTGCCGGGTTCAGCAAGGGCAGCCGGTTACGCGAATCCGGATTGACGTCCTTGGGCAGGGCATCACTCTGCGCAAAGGTCGGGCTCGCGCCAAGCAGGCCGAGCGCCGTCAGCAGCACCGCGGCTGCCATCGTGATGGAACTGATCGATCGTTTCATGAACCGCCCTCCCCGCCCGCCATGCCGGCGCTGACCGGCAGCGGGATCTATGCTTCCATGGTGTATCACATGCACGTGGTCGGTGGCTCAAACCCACACCGCACGAACCGCGCTGTGGTTACGGCAGCGCGAAGACGTGGAGCATGTTGCCTGCAGTGATGGCCACGTATTGCCTGCCGTCCTTGCCCTCATAGCTCATCGGATCGTTCCCGTTGCCCCCGAGTTCCGCGACCCACAGCATCCTGCCGGTGTGCGAATCGTAGGCGCGGAACATGCCGTCGGTCGTGGCACCGTCGAAGACCAGACCGCCGGCAGTGGCGATCGGTCCGGCGCTGCTGCCATTGCCGGTGTGCTGCTTGTCCGGCGCAAGACCCTTGGTGATACCGGCAACGTCCGACCAGGCAATTTCTCCGGTGTTGGCGTTGACGGCGATCAACTTGCCCCACGGCGGTTTCTGGCACGGCCAGTTGCCCAGAACCTTGCCATCCGCGTCCTTTGCAATCGCAGAGAACCCCGCGTAGGGACCCGGACCCACGACACTGGCGCGGTCGTACTCCTGTGTCGAGCCTTCGGTGCCGCGTCCATAATTCAGGCCGGGCTTCTTCTTTTCGATCCAGCCGATCAAAGCGTTATTGTGAATGTGAACGAATACGTACGCGTCCCTCGGATCCACGGCCACCCCGCCCCAATTCGAGCCGCCAGTGCCTCCGGGGAACTGTATGGAGCTGTGCACGGCAGTGCCTTCCTTGTGATACAGCCACGCCGTGAACGGACCGGCGTTGTAGAAGCCACCGGATTTTTCCACCAGAGCCCGGCAGGCTGCGGCGTGCTCGGGCGTGGTGTCTTCCGCAGTGACGATATCGGAAGGCTTGTAGCTGTCGCGCGCGAGCGGCGGAGGCAGCAGCGGAAACGGCTGCGTCGGCGAATACCATTCGCCCGGCACGTCGCCCCTGGCCACCGGGCGCTCCTGCACTCCGAAGATCGACTTGCCGCTGTCGCTGTTGAGGATGAACATCCACGCGGATTTGTTCATGGCTATGACCGCGGGTACCTTCTTGCCGTCGCGATCGATCGTGAAGAGCGCCGCGCCGGTGGGCATGTCCTGGTCCCACAATCCGTGATGGATGGTCTGAAAGTACCACTTCAGCTTGCCGGTCCTGGCATCGACGGCCACGAGCGAATTACCGAACAGATCGTTGCCGGGCCGGTCGCCGCCGTAATAGTTCGGCGAAGAACCGCCCACGGGCATGTACAAGGTGTCGGTCTTCGGATCGACGGTCATGTACCAGCTCCAGACGTTGGTTCCGGAGCGGCCCTTCCAGCCGTCGTTCAGCCAGCTGCCGTGGCCCACTTCGCCGGGCCGGGGAACGGTGTGGAACACCCACAGAATCCGGCCGGTCCTGATGTCGAGCGCGCGCGTATCTCCCGCAGGGCCCACCGGAAGTTCGCCGACCGTGGCTCCGAGGTACATGACGTCGCCAAACACCGTGGGTACGCCGACGTAGCCGACGTCCAGCGTGATGACGCCGCCCTCACCGAAACCCGGCACCAGCTCTCCGGTGGCGGCGTCCAGTTCCTCGACCTTGTTGTCGAAGGTGGTGAAGATGATGCGCGGCGCATCATTCGCATCACCAGGCCAATAGGCCACGCCGCGCGTGGAAGGTTGCGTGCCCCTGCGGTCGTAGCTCCACAGTTCCTTGCCGCTGTCCGCCTCCAGGGCGACGATCCTCGAGCCGGCGGGCAGGTACATCACGCCCTTCACCACGATAGGCGTGACCTCGTCACTTCGCAGAAGTTGTGCGTTGAAGTAGCCGTGCGGCGCCGCCAGCTGGTAGGTCCAGGCTTCTTTCAGATTCGCCACGTTGCGCGTGTTGATTTGCGTCAGCGCAGAGAATCCGTCTCCGGCGAGATTGTGCCGGTACATCGGCCAGTCGCCCACCGTGTACTGCGCGCGGCTGGCCGGCGCGAACCACGCACACAGCGCACCCGCAGCCAGAACTGAAAGCCATCGAAATCGCATGTGACCTCATGCCCCCTTTCTCTTATGAACCCCGCGCCACTGCAGTTACATCGCTTGTCAATGGCCGATCGTACGGTGCGTTCGCAGCAGATTTGCCGCACGCACACTTCCTTGGCGGACGCGGAGAACCCGAATGTATTCTAGGGCTCTCCAGTGAAAAAGAAAAAGCTCTCAGCAGCCAGTGGGTTCGCAACCCGCAGGAGCGATTTGAGGCATGTCTCCTGGTGCTTTGACGAACTCGAGCACCGCGCAAAACTTTTGAGCAGCGCATTGCAGGAATACGCCGAGCGCATGTGCATCTCGTCGATGAGGCAGATCGTGTAACGACTGCGCATCGGGGGCGTATTGGACGTTGTCCGGCAGCTCGCGCGTATCGTCCGCGTGCGTCCCGGTGCTCATTGCGCGCGGCATCCCGGGAGGTGATCCGCGCCAGTACGAACTTCGGCACCCGACCGACCCGTTACCGCTGCTCCCTTCCGGGCCTGACGGGGTTCACGGTAGGTCGTCGCGAAGGGACCGGCGCGGACCACCGTAGACCTGCCGCGGACCGCAGCGCCGTGGCGCCACGGGTGGATATTGGGCGCCAAGCGACGCGAGAAAGTATCGCTAACCAGCTGAAATCTCTAGATTGCCTGGGCAGCGGATCGGCAGCCGCCCCTGCAATCGGGGCCGCGATCCTAGCATATCGAACTGCTGCACCGGCGCAGCGATGCGCACGCGCCGCCGATGCGCACGCGCCGGCGTTCGGATGTCGCCGGCCCACCGGCCGCAAGCGCGCTTGACCGCCCCCGGGCGCGTACTCAGGATTAAGCTGCGTCACGGCGCGCGCAACTTCGAGGAGTACCGCGATGCGCACCCATCTCGTTTATGCGCGAGCGGCGGCGGTGTTTGCGGCGCTGGCGCTCGGCGTGGCCGGAAGCGCCCCGCGGCAGGCGAACGCTGCATCGGCGCCGAGCTGTGATCGAGCCTGCCTCGAGAGCTTCGTTGACCAGTATCTGGACGCGCTCGTCGCGCACGACCCCGCACGCCTGCCGGTCACCAGGGACGTGAGGTTCACCGAGAACG
>JASHSK010000278.1 GCA_030038755.1 Gammaproteobacteria bacterium | reverse complement strand
CCGCGAGCTGCTTCGGGTCGATCGGCAGCCGGCGGATGCGCTTGCCGGTGGCGGCGAACAACGCGGCGGTCAGAGCCGGCAGCGCCGGAGGCAGCGTCGGCTCGCCCAGGCCGGTCGGCGCATTGTCGGTCATGCGGAAGTGCACTTCGACCTGCGGTGCTTCATGCATACGCATCGGGCTGAAGGTATTGAAATTCGCGTTCACCACCGCGCCGTTCTCGATCGTCAGCGCCTCGTGCAATGCCACGCCGAGGCCGTCGAGCACGGCACCCTGTGCCTGGTTATAGGCACCAGAAGGGTTGACGATCTGCCGGCCGACATCCGCCGCGACCCATACCTTGTGGATCCGGGGCACACCCAGCTCGTTGAGGCTCGCCTTGACGACCTCGGCCACATAACCGAAGTGGCTGTAGCAGAAGGCGAGCCCCATGCCGGTGCCCCTGGGCAGCGACGTGCGGCCCCAGCCGGATTTCTCCGCGACCAGCTGCAATACGCCGCGCACGCGTCCGGTGTCGAAGGCCGGAATGTGGATACCCAGGACCGGCCGCGGAGTGTCGAACCGGCGCGGCGCGCCGAACAGGTCGAGTCGGAACTCGAGCGCGTCGCGGCCGGCCGCGTCGGCGAGCTCATTGATGAACGATTCGAACGCGAAGGCCAGGCCGTTGTATCCGGGGTTACGCAGATGGCCGGTCGGCTGGCCGAGCGGGATCAATGACTGGCCATACTGCAGGTTCGGTACGAACGCGGCCGGCGGAATATCCGTCGGCAGGTCGGCGCACAGCGCGACCTCGCCGTTGTGGCTGAAGGTGACGAAGTGATCGGAGAAGGCTATGAGCTTGCCGTGCGCATCCAGTCCGCCGCGAAAGTGATGAAAGCCGGCCGGACGGTAGGAGTCGTGCTGGATGTCCTGACGGCGGTTCCACAGCAGCTTGACGGGCTTGCGGATCCGCCAGGAAATCGCGGCCGCCTCGACCGCGAAGTCGTTGTCGCCGCGGCGCCCGAAACCGCCGCCCACGCGCGTCATGTGCACGGTGATGCGGCTCGGGTCGAGCCCGAGGGTACTGGCGATGAGCCTGCGCACCCCGCCCGGATCCTGCGTCGGCGACCAGATCTCGAGCGTGCCGTCCGGCCTGGCATACGCGGTGGAATTCTGCGGCTCCAGATCCACGTGCGCGAGAAACGGATACGCGTACGTGGCCTCGACGATCCTGGTCGCGCCGTAGAACGCCTTGTCGACGTCACCGTCGCGCCGCAGGATCTGCTGAGGGGCCTGAGCGGCGAATGCGTCGGACTGGCGCTCGAACGCGGCGGTGCTCTGCGCGGCCGCGGGGCTGTCGGCCCATTGCACCTGCAGTCGCTGCAACGCTCTGTTGGCCTGATGCCAGCGGTCCGCGACGATCGCCACGCCGTCGACGAGACCCCGATTGATGAGGGCCGCGGCGGCCGGCTCCCCCCGCACGATGAAAGCGTCGCGCACACCGGGTAGCGCCCGGATCGCGTCGAGATTGGCGGCCACGACCCCTGCACCGAACACCGGCGCCTTCTCGTACACCGCGTACAGCATGCCGGGAATGCTCTGATCGA
Organism: Gammaproteobacteria bacterium; assembly: GCA_030038755.1. Lineage (GTDB taxonomy): Bacteria > Pseudomonadota > Gammaproteobacteria > Steroidobacterales > Steroidobacteraceae > FEN-1191. The sequence continues at coordinate 13,506 of JASHSK010000278.1, read as the reverse complement.
TCCCGAACAACGGCTCCCCGGCGAGCACGCGCGCCGCGTCCACCTGCGGCGTGGGCCTTCCAATGATGTGATAGTCCCTGGGGTCCTTGAGCGGCACACTGGACAGATCCGGCACCGGGAGGCGCGCCGCCCGTCTGGCCAGCGCGCCGTAGCGCAGGGCACGGCCGCTCGAGCGATGATGCACAACGCCCATGGCGGTTTCGCACTCGGAGACAGGGACACTCCAGGTGTGCGCCGCGGCGGTCAGCAGCATCTGCCGCCCGGCCGCTCCCGCCCGGCGCAGCGGATCCCAGTTCAACGGGGTAGAGAAGCTGCCGTAGGAGAACTGCGGGCCGAAGGCCGCGGGATCCAGCGGCGCCGTCTCGGTGCGCACGCTCTCCCAGGCAACGTCCAGCTCATCGGCGATGATCATCGGCAGAGAGGTCGCCACTCCCTGCCCGAGCTCGGGGTTCTTCGCCATGATGGTGACGGTGCCGTCGGGAGCGATGCGGATGAACGCCGTGAGCTGCGTACCCGCCGCGCCGGCAGCGTTCGAATCGGTTGCACCGGCAGCACCCCCGGCAGCACCAGCACCCCCAGTGGCGCGCGCCTGCACGGCCCGCGGCAGACTGAGCGCCAGCATCAGCCCACCGCCGGTTGCGAGACTCGCGGTCAGGAAGGCTCGTCGGGAGAGATCCGGTTGAGCAGCCGAAGCCGTCGAGGTGGGCTGCCCTGCCATCGAGCCGCACTCGTCCGTGCCGCTCGTGCCGTTGACCGTGATTGCTCGGGTCATGAGGCGCTCCTGCGTCGCCGCAGATGGCGCGAACTATAGCAGAGCGCGCATCCGGCCGCCGTCGGCCGCCGTGCCCGGTATCATAGTCGGCGACCAGAGCGTGTATCGGCGCAGAGCGTGTATCGGCGAGCAGAGCGTGCCGATGGAACCGGGGGCAGCGATGGCACTGATCAAGTGCAGCGAATGCGGGCGGACCGTGAGTGATCGGGCGGCGGCGTGCGTGGGCTGCGGCGCACCCGTCAAGCGGCCCTCGTGGTTTCATGGATTGCGCGCCTTCAACCCCGCTCCCGAGCCGTCCACCAGGCCTCCGCCCAGTCGCGCTGCGCTGACCTGGCAGGCAGTGCTGTCCATGCTGGCATTCGTGGGCGGCGTGGTGTGGTCGAGCGCCATCGAACGGCGCGCGAGCGCCGGGCGGGCGGTTGTCACCGTCGCCGCCCTGCTCGTGATCGTCGGCCTCTGTGGGGTCATCGTGACGGCCGTGCAGTTTCCCTGGACGCGCAAGTAGGGGCACCGATATGGAGGGCCTCATGGAGGAGAGCGCCGTGGACACGATCCCTCATTGGATCGCGGGCGGGCCGTGCGCGCAGCGCTCGGAGCGCAGATCGGCGGTGTGGAACCCCGCCACGGGCGTACAGCGCGCGTGGGTGGGGCTGGGCGGAGCCGCCGAGGTCGATCAGGCCGTCCAGGCGGCCTCGCAGGCGTTCGAGTCCTGGTCGCAGACCTCCCTCGGACGACGCACGCAGATCCTGTTCGCATTCCGCGAACGCGTGCGCTCGCAGGCGCAGCGGATCGCGGAGGCCATCGCGGACGAGCACGGCAAGACCGTCCCCGATGCCCTGGGTGAAGTCCAGCGGGGCCTGGAGGTGGTGGATTTCGCCTGTGGCATTGCGAGCCTGCTCAAGGGTGACTATTCCGATCAGGTCTCGCAGGGGATCGACCTGTTCTCCTTCAGAGCACCGCTGGGCGTCGTCGCCGGAATCACTCCGTTCAACTTTCCCGCCATGGTGCCGCTGTGGATGTTTCCGCTGGCCATCGCCTGCGGCAACAGCTTCGTCCTCAAGCCCAGCGAGCGCGATCCCACCGCCTCGATGCTGCTGGCGCAGCTGTGGGCCGAAGCCGGGCTGCCCGAGGGCGTGTTCAACGTCGTGCACGGCGATAAGGCGGCGGTGGATGCGCTGCTGGAGCATCCGCAGGTGGCCGCGATTTCCTTCGTCGGATCCACGCCGATTGCGCGCTACGTTCATCAGCGCGGCACCGCCGCCGGCAAGCGCGTGCAGGCCCTGGGCGGCGCGAAGAATCACGCCATCGTGCTACCCGATGCGGACGAAGCATTCGCCGCGGAGCAGCTCGCCTCGGCGGCGTTCGGCTCCGCAGGGCAGCGCTGCATGGCGATCTCCGCCGCGGTGGTCGTGGGTTTTGATGGGGATACGTTTGCTCAAACGGTCAGCGACAGGGCCGCATCGATCAAGGTCGGACCCGGTCGCGATCCGCGCACCCAGATGGGCCCGGTCGTGACGCGCGAGGCGCGCGAGCGCATCACGAGATTGATCGGTTCCGCCCCGGAGCAAGGGGCCGCGATCGCGCTGGATGGACGTGGGGTGGTGGTACCCGGCCACGAAGCCGGCTTCTTCGTCGGGCCGACCGTGATCGATCGCGTCGAGCCGCGCATGGACGTGTATCGCGAGGAGATCTTCGGGCCGGTGCTCTGCGTGCTGCACGCGCGCAGCCTCACGGAGGCCATCGAGCTGGTCAATGCGAATCCCTACGGCAACGGCGCGGCCATCTTCACCCGCAGCGGCAGTGCGGCCCGCGAGTTTCAACGCCGGGTCAGGGCCGGCATGATCGGCATCAACGTCCCCATCCCCGTGCCGATGGCCTACTACTCATTCGGAGGCTGGGGGGATTCGCTGTTCGGTGACCGTCATGTGTACGGCCCCGAGGGGGTCGCGTTCTATACGCGCGCCAAGGTGGTGACCTCCCGCTGGCCGCAACTCGAGGCTGACGGCAACGTACCGTACCACTTCCCGACAGCGACCTGAGCGGCAGCGCACCGTCGCCGCGGGCGTCGGGCCGACCCGTCAGCCGCACCCGGCCGACTATCCCGGTCGACTATCCCGGCCGGCGAAGCAACGCCCACACGTGGGTGAAATGCACCACGCCGCAGAAGGAGACGGAAAACAGCACGCCGAAGAACTGCGCCAGCCGCGCCTGGCAGACCTGGCACAGGATCAGCAGCACGGCGCTGAGCATCGCCCAGCGATTGATGCAACCCGGTAGGGAGCGTGCCAGCTCGCGGTTATGGCGCTGCGCGGCTGCGCGCTCCAGCGGGGTGCCCCGATCGGCGTCACGAAACTGCTCGAACGGCCAGAACTGAGCGGCGAGACGGTTCATGCGGGCACCCGGCGGCAGTGATCCACGACCCATTATCCCTCGGAGGGCAGATTTAACAGAAATCGCAGCCGCCCATCCGCGACCCACTGCTCAACACCGAGGAATAGTAGGACGGCACCGACACCGCATGGCCTGGGTGCCCGCGCGCGCATCCCGGCGTCGTCAGCGATCTGCCCTGAGCCTGCGCCGATGAGCCGTTTGCTTAGCCCGATTTCCGCACATTGCCATGCTGCACCAGCGCCGGGCCCGGCTGCGGGTCTTATCCATGAAGAACAGCGTGCACCTGAGTCCCTCGCAGGCCTTTACGTAGCTGAAGTCTTCCGAGCAGACGAATCGCGCGAGGGCTTCGGCGACAGGAAACAGCAGCGCCTCCGGTGACCGCCATTGACGTATCACGCGCAATTCAAAAGCGCCGCTCCCGCTGCTCGTTGCCGTCGCGACCTGACTGAAAGAGTCATCCCGCTCCAGCAGACGATTGAGGCGCTCCAGCTTCTTCAGGTCGTCGCGGGCCAGCGGGCGGCCGCGATGCTTCTCGACGAACGCTCGAAACCACTCGCGCAGACTGCGCGCCTGCTCGGCCACCTTGTCCAGCTCGCCGGCCGACCACTGCGACCGCATGCGCTTGAGCAGCGCGGCCGGCACGAGCTCCGCCTGCCCCAGCCAGGTCAGCAACCCTTCTCCATCGTCCAGCCATTCGACTGGAACATCGATGGGGGTCGCCACCGTATTGAGGAAGTCCAGTGCCGGATCGCCGGCGATGAGCATTGCGGGGGTCTGCTGCACCACGAGCCTGGAGCGGAAGCTGCTGATCGTATCGTAACCTCAAAATAATCCCTTGACAGGTTACATCGCAAGATCGTAACCTTTTAAAAGCACTCAATACGGTTACTATGTCGGTGCATGAAGGGGGCGCATGGGTACCGGTGAGGTGAGCGTCGTATTGGCGCACGGCGCCTGGGCAGACGGATCGAGCTGGGCCGGCGTCATGAGTCCGCTGATCCGGGCGGGCCACAGGGTCGCGGCGGCACCACTGCCCTTGACGTCGTTCGAAGCCGACGTGGCGGCGGTCGAACGAACGCTCGAGCGCGTGACGGGACCGATCGTGCTGGTCGCCCACGCCTACGCCGGAGCCGTGATCGCCGCCGCCCGCAACGAGCAGGTTCAGGCGCTCGCGTACATTGCCGCCCTGGCACCCGACGAGGGCGAGACGGTTGCCGATGTGTTCTATCGAGCGCCACCCCATGCGCGCGCGCCAAAACTCTCTCCCGACGCTCACGGGCTGATCTACCTGCCTGAGACGGCATTCGCCGAAGCATTTGCGCCCAACGCGACCACCGAGCAGCAGGCTCTCCTCGCCGCTCTGCAGCGACCGATTGCACCCGCGTGTATCAGCACCCGCGTGGGACACCCGCGTTGGCGTGACCTGCCGAGTTGGTTCCTCGTCGCGCAACAGGACTACCTGATCCTGCCCGAGACGCAGCACTTCATGGCGCAGCGTATGCGAGCCCGCGTGCGTACGCATCCGGTCGACCACACGCCCATGGTGACCGCGCCGATGATCGTGGTCGACGTCATTCGCGAGGCAATTGCCGAGGTTGCGGCGCGCAAACGTCAGCCACGTTGCGACACGGCGGTCACGAGTGGCACTCATAACGGTTCCCGTTGCTGATCAGCAAGCCCTCAGGAGGACGTCCATGACTTCCACTCGTTATCGAAAAGTCGCCGTCGACGACGCGAGCATTTTTTATCGCGAGGCCGGTTCTCTCGGGGATCCGAAGCTGCTGCTACTCCACGGATTTCCTACCGCGAGCCACATGTTTCGCGATCTCATTCCGCTGCTGGCGGATCGTCTTCACATCGTGGCGCCCGACTTGCCGGGGTTTGGTTGGTCGGACTGTCCGGGCCGCGGGCTCACCTTCGATCGAATCGCGCACAGCATTGATCGCTTCACCGAGGTGATCGGCTTTGATCGCTATGCGCTCTACGTCTTCGACTACGGCGCTCCGACCGGCTTTCGACTCGCCGTCAAACACCCCGAGCGCGTCACCGCGATCATCTCGCAGAACGGCAACGCCTACCTGGAAGGCCTGAGCGGCGGCTGGGATCCGATCCGCGCCTATTGGGAAAACGACTCCCAGGCCAACCGCGACGCCCTGCGCCAGTTCCTCAAGCCTGAAACCACGATCTGGCAGTACACGCACGGGGTGCCCGATCCAGACGCGATATCTCCCGACGGCTACTCGCTCGACAACTTTTACCTGGGACGCCCCGGCGTCGCCGAGGTGCAGCTCGACCTGTTCCGGGACTACCGCAGCAACGTCGCGCTGTACCCGAAATTTCAGGACTACTTCCGTGCCCATCGGCCGCCGCTCCTGGCATCATGGGGAAAGAACGATCCGTTTTTTCTACCCGCCGGTGCCGAGGCATTCAAGCGCGATATACCGGGCGCTACGGTGCGCTTCTTCGACACCGGGCATTTCGCTCTCGAGACTCATGCTGCGGATATCGCCGAAAGCATCCGCGAGTTTCTCGGCCACTCGGCCCAGGTGCGGTAGCGCGAGGCTGGACGTTCCGACCGAAGGAGACCACCGATGACCAGCTCGGTAGCCATCATCACAGGGGCCAGCCAGGGGATTGGTCAGGCGACCGCCGTTCGGCTCGCGCGTGATTTCTCGGGATTGGCATTGGTTGCGCGCAACCGGACCAACCTGGAACAGACGGCGGCATTGGTGCACGGCGCCGGTGCCGAGCCGCTGGTGATAGACGCCGACCTGAGCCAGGCCGCGTCGGCACAGGAGGTGGTCGGCCAGACGCTTGCAAGGTTTGGCCGGATCGATGCGCTGCTGAATATCGCGGGCGCGGTACCGCAGATCGATCTGTTCGAGATGAACGATGCGCAGTGGGACTCTGGGCTGGCCCTGAAACTTCACGGCGCACGGCGACTGACCATCTGCGCCTGGCCAGCCCTCAGACAGGCCAAAGGATCCGTGGTCCTGATGTCGGGGAATTCGGCGGTTTTCCCGAAGGCGCCCTACGCGGCGGTGGGCACCATCAATGCGGCGATCGTCGCCCTCGCCAAAGCCTTCGCCGATCGCGGGATCGAGGACGGAATACAGGTGAACAGCGTCCTGCCGGGCCCGGTCATGACCGGCCGCCGTCAATCCTACCTGCAGCACTGGGCACCGCTGCACGGCGTGAGCGTCGCCGAGGCCGTTGAGAGGTTTCCCAAGGAGGCCGGGATCGCGCGTTACGGATCGCCGGACGAGATCGCCGAGCTCATGGCATTCCTGGTATCGCCCGGCGCCCGATGGCTCACGGGTTCGACACTGCGAATGGATGGCGGCGAGGTGAAATCCATATGAGCGGACTCGCCCATGCCGCATCAGGGCTGGAAGGAGATCTTGCGATGAAGCGACGATCACGCGGAACTGGGCGCACCATTACGGGCAAGCCCCCGAAACGGGGCCGCCCGACAGGGCAGCTGGAGAAGGTGCTTGCGTTGATCAAAGCGCATCCGGGCATACGGCCCTCAGAACTCAACCGGCTCTTGAACGTAGAGCAGTCCGATGGCCTGCGCGATACGCTGATCAGGCGCGGCCTCATCCGGAAGGAGAAGGACGGCTCGGCGATGCGCTATTACCCGGCGCGTTAGAGATTGCTCATCCCACCATCGATGACCAGCTCGCTGCCGAGAGCGAAAGCCGAAGCGTCCGAAGCGAAGTAGACGACGGCTGCGGCGATCTCCCCTGGCGACCCGAGACGGCCGGCCGGAATCTGCTTCTGCAGGCCCTGCAGCTGATTCTGATCCATTCCCAACTTGCCATACAGCGGTGTATCGATCGGACCGCCCGATACCGCGTTCACCCGAATCCCACGTCCGATCAGCTCCCCGGAAAGGCTACGGGCGAATGTCAGCAATGCGCCTTTCGTGGCAGCGTATACACTGGATTTCGGCGCTCCGATGTGCGAGTTGATCGACGTCATCAGCACGATCGAGGCCGGATTGCCGAACACCGGCAACAGCGCCTGCACCAGGAAAAAAGGACCTTTCACGTTGACGGCGAACGAGCGTTCAAAGCCCGCTTCATCCCATTCCTCCAGAGGCCGCATGTCGACGATCCCGGCATTCAGGAACAGGGCATCCAATCCGCCGAACGCCTGACGTATCGTTTCGGCAACCTTTTTCTGGCCGGAGACATCGCCAATGTCGGAAGCGAGGATCAGCACCTCCCCGCCAAGTGTCCTGCGCGCGGCTTCGAGACTCCTGGGGTTTGTTCCGGTGATCGCTACCCGCGCTCCCTCGCTCAGGAATACTCGCGCCGTTTCCAGCCCGATACCCGTGGTGCCGCCGGTGATGAGCGCGCGTTTGCCCTTCAGTCTCTCCATAGCTACCTCCACACGAAACCAAACAGGCGTAAGAGGCGTGAGATCTGTTGCCGTGGACCGTCGTTCAGTTGCCGTGAGCACTATAGACCAGGCGCCCGCTCCTGCCGACCATGACCCGCGGCCATCGGGCACGACCTGTCAGGATGCGGCTGCGCGATATCGCAGCGCCTCCACGAGAAGCCCAAAGGCCGGTGAAGACTGCCGGCGACCCGGGTAATACAGATGGTAGCCCGGGAAAGCCGGGCACCAGTCCTCCAGCACCCGCTTGAGACGGCCCTGTGCAAGATAGGGCTGCACCGCGTCCTCCGGTAAGAACGCGATGCCAAGGCCCTCGAGCGCCGCATTGAGCCGCAGCGCAATGTTGTTGAAAACGAGTTGGCCGTCCACGCGAACGTGCAACTGACGGCGGCCTTTCTCCAGTTCCCACGCATAAAGTCCGCCGCGCGTCGGCAGCCGGAGATTGATGCAGTTGTGAGTCGTCAAGTCCTGCGGCTTCTTCGGCGGCGATCGCTGCGCAAAGTACGACGGTGCGCCCACGACCGACATGCGCATGTCCGGGCCGATCCGCACGGCAATCATGTCTTTCGCGACCTGCTCGCCGAGCCGCACGCCTGCGTCATAGCGCTGGGCGACGATGTCAGTGAGCCCGTATTCGACGATGACTTCGACCTTGATGTCGGGGTAGTGCGGCAGAAATTTTGCCAGCGCGGGCCATAGCACCGCATGCGCCGCATGCTCTCCGGTGGTGATGCGGATCGTTCCCGCCGGTTTGTCCCGGAGCTCGGTGAGATTATCGAGCTCTGTTCCGATCTGCTCGAAATGCGGACCCAGTCTCTCGAGCAAGCGCTCGCCCGCCTCGGTCGGCGAGACACTTCGCGTGGTGCGCATCAGCAGTCGGATGCCCAGCTTTGTCTCCAGGCGTCGGATGGTGTGACTCAGGGCCGACTGCGAAACACCGAGCTTGGCAGCCGCACGCGTGAAGCTGCGCTCGCGCACGACTCCCAGGAAGGCAACCAGATCATCGAGATTGGAGTGCGGCATTCATGAACGGGATTCATAAGCCCTTGCGCAGTCTGCCATCTAATCAAACGGTGTGACAAGGATTACCTTGCTGCGCGTTGGAGATCCAGCGGCCGAGTGGGCCGAGAAGGTTTACCAGCCCGACATCGTTCAGAACGCACCCAGGCTCTACCAGAAGCCCGGCTACGCGATGTAGCCGCATCGGTGCCTTGATCAGTTGGAGACACTAATGCAGCAGCGCCAGCTCGGAAGAAGTCATTTGGAAGTCTCGGCCGTCGGCCTGGGCTGCATGGGCCTGAGCTTCGGGTACGGCCGACCTGTAGGGAAGGAAGAAGGCATCTCGCTCATTCGTGCCGCGGTCGACCAGGGCATCACATTCTTTGACACGGCCGAAGTCTATGGTCCATTCGCAAACGAGGTGCTGGTTGGCGAAGCGCTGGCCCCGGTGCGCGATCGGGTAACGATCGCCACGAAGTTCGGTTTTGACATTGATCCCGACACCGGTCAGCAGCGCGGCCTCAACAGCCGCCCCGGGCACATCCGCCAGGTCGTCGAATCCTCGCTCAAAAGACTCCGAACCGACCGCATCGACCTTCTCTACCAGCACCGCGTGGACCCGGAAGTGCCGATCGAGGAAGTGGCGGGGGCCGTGAAGGAGCTGATCGGCGAGGGCAAAGTCAGGCACTTCGGTCTGTCCGAAGCCGGGGCACAAACGATTCGTCGTGCGCACGCCGTGCAGCCGGTCACGGCTCTGCAGAGCGAATACTCGCTCTGGTGGCGAGAACCGGAAGCCGAAACCCTCCCGACACTCGAGGAGCTTGGAATTGGCTTCGTCCCGTTCAGCCCTCTGGGCAAGGGCTTCCTGACAGGCGCCATTGACGAGAACACCAGGTTCGAGAGCAACGATTTTCGTAATATCGTCCCGCGCTTCACGCCCGAAGCCCGCAGGGCAAATCAGGCCCTGATCGATCTCATTGGTCAAATCGCCGCCAGAAAAGCCGCCACGCGCGCTCAGATCGCGCTCGCCTGGGTACTGGCCCAGAAGCCCTGGATCGTGCCGATTCCCGGGACGACCAAGCGGCATCGCCTCGAAGAGAACATCGGCGCCCTGAGCGTCAGCCTGAGCCCTGAGGATCTTGCCGGGATCAACGCCATGCTCTCGACCATCGCGATCCAGGGGGCGCGCTATCCCGAGCACTTGCAGAGGTTGGTGGGCCGCTGAGCGAACCACGGCAACGCCTGGCACTGATTTGGCCTCGCCGACCGTCTGCAGCGGGCGCACGTCCTTCATTTCGCGGACCGGCCTGGGCAATGAGCGGACTTGGGTCGGACCCTGACGGATAACCGCCTGGGTTTGTCTACGGCCTGGTGACCTTCACCGCTCCGCGGCAGATGCGATCAAGCAATTCCGGGAACCCGATCCCCGCCGCCCTGGCAGCTTGAGGTAACAGGCTCGTCGCCGTCATACCTGGTAGCGTATTGGCTTCGAGGCACCAGTATTCGCCGTTTCGATCGCGGCGAAAATCCACTCGCGAATAGACGCCGAGCTTCAGCGCGTTATGCGCTCGTAGCGCATAGTCCTGAATTCGCCGCGTCTCTTCGGCAGGGATGTCAGCCGGGAAGACCTCGCGCGCGACCTCAGGCTGGTACTTCGCCTCGTAATCAAAAACCTCTCCCGGGGAGATGATCTCGCCAACCGGCAGTGCACGCGCTTCCAGAATCCCGACGGTGAACTCTCTGCCGGCGACGAATCGCTCCACCATGACTTCGTCGTCAAACCCGTAGGCGACTTCGACAGCAGGCTCGAGACCGGCCGCGCTTCGAACCAGGGTCAAGCCGACAGTGGAACCCTGCTTGTTGGGCTTCACGATCACCGGCCAACCAAGCTCTCCAGCGACCCGCTCGGTAGATACGGGTGCCATCAACCAGTCCGGGGTAGGCAACTGCACCGACCGAAACAGACGCTTCGACAGGTCCTTATCCATCGCTGCAGCACTGGCGATGTGGTTGCTGCCCGTATACGGCAAGCCTGCCAGGTCGAGCATTGCCTGCAGCCGCCCGTCCTCCCCGGCCCCGCCATGAAGTGCCAGAAAGACTACATCGACGTCCCGGATGTCGAAATTGGCAGTGCTCAACGTCACTGCACTGGCGCGAACATCGGCGACTGCCCTCTCCGTTGGAGGTTCGGGAGCGACTCCCGTCTCCAAAAGCCGGCGGGTATCGGCTGCCGGCAAGCGGCCCCTCGCGGTGTCCACCGCGACAACTTCATGACCCGCTGCGCTGAGGGCGGGGATGATCTGGGCGGCGCTGGCGACAGACACGTCCCGTTCCGCACTCGTCCCGCCGAATAGGACCGCGATCCGCATGTGCAGCCACTATAACGTATTGCAGCTGACGCTCACGGACCGGTCCGACAAAGGATTACTCGCACGCACAAGCAGGGCACAAACATGCGTCACCATGGCACAAAGCCACCTGTTGCCCGACACGGGGAGCCGAGCGCATGGCTTACGCCGAATCATAAGCGACGAACTGTAGGACAGCCGAAGGACTTCCAGACAACGAAGGCACATTCACGCACCACGACTCCCACCTGGTGAAGCCAGTGAATAGCCGACGTAACTCCTCCGGCTCGAAGTGCCACATTTCGATACCAGCTTTGGACTTGAATGCGCCGCTTTCCGCGCCCCGCTCCCGCAGGAACTCAACGCCATGCACCTCGCCGCCGCGCTTCAACACTCTCCGAATTTCGTCGGCGACGGCCCGGCGCCGCTGCAATTCCGGGATAGAGGTGAAGAGCGCCGACACCACGACCGTGTCAACGGAATTGTCCGCTTCTGGCAACTTCGCTGCGTCCGCAACCTTCAGGTCGAGCTGCGGATATCGTGTCTTCGCCCGCTCAATCATCTTTACGGATATGTCATAGCCGCGAAGGTTCTCATAGCCGGCAGAGAGCAATTGAGATGTGATCCGCCCATAACCACATCCGAGATCCAACACCCGGGCATTCAGTACTACTCGGTCGCGAATCGCGGCCATATTTAGCGGGGCACTGAACTGAACAGTCCCAGCGACATCGTCCCAACATCGAATCATTCCGTCGCTGAAGGTAGTCAAATCTCGTAGCCCCAGCCCCTGAAGATGGCGCCCCATGCTGCGCGAATCGCCGTCTTACCCTCCGGGGATACAGTGTACTCATTGGTGCGATAATCGCGCAGCCCTGCCAGATACTTCTCTACATGTGGACGAACGACGGAAAAGTCCTCCAGTTTCAGCGCCCGATAACAGTCCTCGAGCATCGCGACTGGGTCGCGCACGAGATCCTCATAGCGCACCTGGTGGAATCGTTCCGGTGTAAGTGCGGCACGGACTCGCTCGAAATCCTGGTACATTTTCGGCAGCGTCTCCAGCACTTCCTGCTCAAGCTGCTGCCGATCCCATGACGTCAGGGCATTTACGCCCCGAACCTGGCGCCACAATCGTACCGTGGAAGCAAACACGGCAAAGGGCTCACGCACGATGTGCAGGAATCGCGCTTGTGGAAACATGCGGGCGATCACCGCGAGCCGAGCGGTGTGCGGCGGAGACTTGAGAATGAGCGGCTTCCCAGGGTGGCGGAAGCTCACGATGCGCAAGAACTGCCGGAAGGTATTCTCCCAACCTTCCCGCTCGTGATCACTCACATCGGTCAGCGTGAGAAACCGGCGCCCCACAACATCTTCCGGAAATCCAAGCGACCAATACGGTGACGGCGCCCCGAGCGACACGAGCGCCCATTCATCCTCTTGCGGCAGACCAAACCCCAGCTCCATGTCATCCATCACCCGCCTCGACGGAAGAAGCCACGCAAACAGGCGCGCGTACAGGCGACTTGTCAGAAGGCAGTGATGTGGGGCACCGCATTCGAAGGTCGTCGGATACGACAGGCGCTCGTCAAGAGCGAGCAGGTTATGAAGGTGGGTGGTCCCCGTTCGCCAGTGCCCGATGATGAAAATCGGGTTCGGCTGGATAACAGCGGCGCGAACCCTACGGCCAAAAAAAGCCGACTGCAGCAGGCCCAGTGCGGAATTGCCTGCGGTCATGGCCGTGGTCACCACCACCGACGGCACCTTTCTCGGAGCGATGTGCAGGCATTCGGCACGCAGCAGTCGCCACCACGCCGAAACCGTCATCGTCTGCCATAGTGTCGGGGCGTACCAGCGGGCGGGCTGACCGCGTGCTGTTGTCACCGCGACCCAACTATCCGTCATAGATACAGCGGATCATCGCCGTGGTTGAAGCCCGTCAATCCTTGCGTCAGTCTATACACATCATATGTGTATTTCAGGAATAGCATGAAGACCCCGCGGAGCACGTACCCCCTGAAGCTACCGAATTCCATCAAGACGGCAGCAGCTGAAGTCGTAAAGCTGGATGGGGTGTCCCTGAACCAGTTCATCGCGGCGGCGGTGGCCGGAAAGGTCGGCACGCTTCAGACCGCCAATGCATTTCTGCGACAGCGCACAGGCATTGCCAAACCGACGTTCCCGGTCTGGTTGACACGTGTCCAAAGCTGAGGTCCCCAGCCGATGCCTAACGCCTTGAACGGCCCAGTCGATCGGCAGTAAGCTGAACACGCACCTGCATATCCGAGCGGTAGGACAGTCATGGCAACCCTAGATTGGTCACAATGCCCAGCCGTAGAGAGCATCTCCGGGAAAGTCAGCGGTGCGTGGGTCTTCCGTGGCACCCGCATGCCGGTGGCTGCCGTGTTCGAAAATCTCGAAGACGGCATGACGATCGATGAACTGACAGAGCAGTTCGACGTCACCCGGGAACAGATCAAAGCGGTACTGGATTTCGCAGCTCGTAGCCTGAAGAATTCTGCGCCGCAGAGGCCCGCGTCTGCCGATGTTAGTGCTGTTTGACCAGGGCACGCCGCGCGGCATTGCGCCGTC
>JASHSK010000277.1 GCA_030038755.1 Gammaproteobacteria bacterium | reverse complement strand
GAGTACTTGATCTGCGCATCGGCCAGTGCGACCAGCTCCACCACGGCGGCGTGCAGCTGGTTCTCGTCGCGCATGGGGGCGGTGCAGTTGTGTACGGCGAAGCCCTTGACCAGGTAGGAATGCGGCTCCGAGCGAGTCTCGAAGTTGTATACGTAGCCCTGGTGCGGGGTGCGCTCGATGCGCAGCACCGGCACGAGCAACATATCACCGTGTCGGATCGCCCGCCGGCTGCGCGCGCCCTCGGTGTGGTAGAGCACCCAGGCGTCAGGGTGCCGGATGGTCTGTCGGTCGGACAGCGTCTCTTCGAAAGCCTTGCGCTCATGGATGAATACGAAGACACCGTTGCGCGACCAGATCTCCTGCAGCTGGAAGGCGAGTCGGCGCGAGACGGTGAGGGCCCGAATGCCACGCAGGCGCCCGCGTTTGCCGGTACTGCCGTCTCCCATGTAGCAGGTGTCGAGCGCCAGCTTCTGACGCGCCGGCGGCAGATCCATCACGACCTTGCTGAAGCGCTTGCCATGGGCGTACCTGCCGCCGTGCGTCTCCAGGAGGTGGCACAGCTCCTTCGAACAGGTGACGACGTACAGGCCGTTCTTGCGCCGGTCGTGGGATACCGAAGGCCGCTTTCCGGTGAGCTTTTCGACCAGCCGGCACACGTCCTCCACCAGGTCGGGCTCGTGAGCGCCGAAGGACCATGCGACCGCCGGGCAGTCGTTGAACCGGGTGACGCAGCCTTCCGCGACGTAGTAGCCAAGCAGGCGCAGCAGGTCATCGCTGAGCGATGGGTCGTCGCGCTCGACCTTATTGATCGGATAGCACAGCAGATCGCCCACCTGCAGGCGGCCGGCGGCGACGAACTGCGGTGTGGCGCCGGCGAGCCTATCCATGTCCAGGTCCGCGAGCCTGCCCGGACCGCGTGTGCCGCGCTGAACGTCGGCGCGCGCAATCACCAGCACCGGGTGCTCGGGAGTCACCGAAAAGCGGTTCGCCGGGCTTCGGGGCGTGATGCCGACGAGCTCACCCGTGTAGCCGCGGCGCATGATCTTCGCGACCTGCGCTTCCTCGCCGAGGGAATCGAGCACGGTGTCACCGATGGCCACGTCCCGCACGCAGCGCAGCTCATCGCCGTAGCTGACTTCCTCGTCGCCCGGCAGGCAGCCTTCCAGATAGCTGACGTAGGCGCCTTCGTCGGCAATGATCAGCGTGCGCTCGAACTGGCCGGTCTTGGCGGCGTTGATGCGGAAGTAGGTCGACAGCTCCATCGGACAGCGCACCCCGCGCGGCACGTACACGAACGAGCCGTCGGAGAACACCGCGGAGTTGAGCGTCGCGTAGAAGTTGTCGGTGTAGGGGACCACGGAGCCGAGATAGCGCTCCACCAGCTGCGGATGCTTCTGTACCGCTTCCGAGAACGGGCAAAAGATCACCCCGGCGGCCGCGAGCCGTTCCTTGAAAGTGGTGGCCACCGAGACGCTGTCGAATACCGCATCGACGGCGACGCCGGCGAGGCGCGCTCGCTCGTGCAACGGCACGCCGAGCTTGTCGTAGGTGGCGAGCAGCTTCGGGTCGACTTCGGCGAGGCTCCTGGGAGCGTTGGCGTTCTGTCGCGGCGCCGAGTAGTAGGAAATGGCCTCATAGTCGATCGGCGCATAGCGCAGCTGCGCCCAGTGCGGCTCGCGCTGGGTGCGCCAGTGGGCGAGCGCGCGCAGCCGCCAGTCGAGCAGAAACTGCGGCTCGCCCTTCTTGCGCGAGATCAGCCGCACGACGTCCTCGTCCAGCCCTGGTGCGACCGTATCGGCCTCGATGTCGGTGACGAAGCCGTGGCGGTAGGTGCGGCCGACCAGCGCGGCCAGATCGTCCGCGCTGCTCGAGGCGGCGGTCTTGGGCAGGGTGTCGGTGGCGGAGTTGCTCATGGTGTGTTCGCGCTCGTGGGAATGTCGCTCATTCGCTCCTACCGGCCGGACGGCCGCCTCACAGCGGCTCGCGCTTGACGCCGCGCGCCGGCACGCCCGCCAGCGCCATCGGGAAACCGCGGTCGAGCGGCGATGCCGTGCCCGCGCCGGCGGTTCCGCCCAGGCCGGCCAGCTCGAGCAGCGTGATCTCCTGCAGCGAGCGGCGGATCGCCTGCGTCACGCGCTGCCAGGCGCGCCCGACCAGGCAGGTCGGCTCCAGGCAGCAATGACTGGCGCGGCCGGCGCACTCGGTCAGTGCGACCGGGCCCTCCAGAGCGTCGATGATGTTGGCGGCGGTGATCTCGGCGGCCGGCCGCGAGAGCAGGTAGCCCCCGTGCAGCCCCCGCGTGGACTGCACCAGCCCCTGGCGATGCAGCTGCTTGAGAAGCTTCGACACGGTGGGTACGGCCAGCCCGGTCTGTGCGGCGATCTGCGCTGCGGTCGCGCGCCGCACCGGGTGGCTCGCCAGCTGGGCGAGGATCAGGGTCGCATAGTCCGTCAACTTGCTGATGCGCAGCATACGAGTGCCCCTCAAAGTGGGACTAGTTTAGTTCTATATGCGGGTCCATGGAAAGCCACCGCCAGCCCCTGGCGCGCGGCTTTGCTATCCTTGCGCGCCCCGGCAGCTGCGAGGAGCCGCCCGGGCGGCGCCGCTCGTGAGGCGCTGCTGGCGCGCGACAGTGTCGTCAGCGCTCCTGATTCGTGGACCACGGCCGCTGATCCGGCGCTCGCGTACGCACGGCCGCCTGCCGGCGCCCGGTCCGGCTCTCTTTCAATCCCATCCTGGTCGGAGGTGCAGACTTATGAATCGCAGCGAACTTGAAGCGGTTGCCGCCGCGATGGTGGCGCGGGACAAGGGGCTACTGGCGGCGGACGAGAGCACCGGCACGATCAAGAAGCGCTTCGACCAGATTCACGTGGAGTCCACGGAGGAGCAGCGGCGCACCTACCGGGAGCTGCTGTTCACCACTCCGGGCATCGCCCAGTGGATCAGCGGCGTGATCATGTTCGACGAGACCATCCGCCAGAAGACCCGCGACGGTGTGCCGTTTCCGCAGTATCTGACGAAGCTGGGCATTGTCCCGGGCATCAAGGTCGACGAGGGCGCCAAGCCCCTGGCGCAGTTCCCCGGCGAGACGATCACCGAGGGGCTGGATGGTCTGCGCGAGCGGCTCATCGACTACCACCGCCTGGGTGCGCGCTTTGCCAAATGGCGCGCAGTCATCGATATCGGTGAAGGCATTCCGAGCCGTTTCGCCATCGAGGCCAATGCCCACGCGCTCGCGCGCTACGCCGCGCTCTGCCAGGAACAGGACATCGTGCCGATCGTGGAGCCCGAAGTGCTCATGGATGGCGCACATACGCTGGAGCGTTGCGAGCAAGTCACCGATGCGGTGCTCAGCACCGTGTTCGACCAGCTGGCAGCCCACCGCATCTATCTCGAGGGCATGATCCTCAAGCCGAACATGGTCATCGCGGGGAAAAAATCCCCCGTGCGCTCCTCGCCCGAGCAGGTCGCGACCGCCACGATTCGCTGCCTGAAGCGTCACGTGCCGGCGGCCGTGCCGGGCATTGCCTTCCTGTCCGGGGGCCAGACGCCGGCGGAAGCCACCACCCACCTGTCGCTGATGAATCGCAGCAAGGGACTGCCCTGGCAGTTATCCTTCAGCTACGGCCGCGCCCTGCAGGACGCGGCGCTTGCGGCGTGGTCCGGCAAGAGCGCCAATTTCAGCGCCGGCCAGAAGGAGTTTCACAAGTGGGCACGTCTCAACGGCATGGCACGCAGCGGCGGCTTCCAGCCGGGCATGGAGCAGCAGGCTGCCTGAACGGCGGCGGGCTCGAGCGGCCAGGGCGCCGCACGGCATGAGGGGCGCGGACCAGGAGTCGCAGCCCATCGTCGATGTGCAGGATCTGCACTATGCGATCGGCGGACGGGCGATCTTCTCGGGTCTGAACCTGCGCGTGCGCCGCGGAGCGATCACCGCGGTGATGGGACCGAGCGGCACGGGCAAGACCACGTTGCTGCGGCTCATCATGGGCGAACACGCGCCCAGCAGCGGCCGCGTGCTCGCATTCGGCGAAGACGTCGCCACGCTCTCGCGCGAGCAGCTGTATGCGTTGCGCCGGCGCATCGGCATGCTGTTCCAGAACGGCGCACTGCTGACGGACCTGTCGGTCTACGACAATGTCGCTTTTCCGGTGCGCGAGCACGCGCGGCTGCCCGAGCCGGTGCTGCGCGAGCTGGTGCTGATGAAGCTGCAGGCCGTCGGGCTGCGAGGGGCTGCCGAATTGATGCCCGCGGAGCTGTCCGGCGGCATGGCCCGACGCGTGGCGCTGGCGCGCGCGATCGTCATGGATCCGGAAGTGCTGATCTACGATGAGCCCTTCGTCGGCCTCGACCCGATCTCCATGGGCGTGATCGGACGGTTGATCGAATCCCTCAATCGCACCCTGGGCATCACCAGCATCGTGGTTTCGCACGATGTGCACGAGATCGGCACCATCGCCGACTACAGCTATCTGCTCTCGGGCGGCAGCGTGGTCGCCGAAGGGTCCCCCGCGCAGCTCGCGGCCGAGCAGCGCGAGGTCGTGCGCCAGTTCATGAGCGGCAGTCCCGACGGGCCGGTGCCGTTTCACTACCCGGCGCCCGATTACTATGAGCAGCTGCTGGAGCAGTCGCCGCCGTGACGGTGGAGGCGCGAGGCTTCCCCGCAGTGCTGCGCGGAGTCGGCAAGCTCGGCGCCGTGGCGCTGTTCCTGGTGCGCGTGCTCGGGCAGAGCGTGCTGGCGTTCGGCCGCCCGGGCGCGCTGGCGCGCCAGATCTACAACAGCGGCGCCCGCTCGCTCGTCATCATCATGTTGAGCGGACTGTTTCTCGGCATGGTGCTGGGTCTGCAGCTGTTCGACCTGCTGCAGCGTTTCGGCTCGACCTCGGCCCTGGGGGAGGCCAGCGCGCTGGCGCTGATCAAGGAGCTTGGCCCGGTGATCACGGCGCTGCTGTTCGCGGGTCGCGCCGGCACGGCGCTCGCCTCGGAGATCGGTCTGATGTGCGCCACGGACCAGCTGGCCGCGATGGACATGATGGCGGTGGATCCGGTGCGGCACGTGGTCGCGCCGCGCTTCCTCGGCGGGCTGATCGCGCTGCCATTGCTCACGGCAATCTTCGACTGCATCGGCATCTACGGCACACAGCTCATCGGCGTGGGGATGATGGGCGCCGAGCCGGGCACGTTCTGGTCGCAGATGCAGGGCGCGGTCGCGGTTCACGACGTCTACGAGGGCTTCATCAAGAGTGTGGTGTTCGGCGCGCTGTGCAGCCTGATCGCGGTCTACGAGGGCTTCCATGCGCAGGCCACCGCCGAGGGAGTCGGCCTTGCCACCACGCGCACCGTGGTGAACTCGGCGGTGATGATCCTGCTGTTCGACTATGTGCTGACGGCGGTATTTCTGTAGGAACTCAAGAGGGTTGGGAGCCATGGCACAGGCTAATCGCTCGCTGGAGCTGGGTACCGGACTGTTCGTGCTGCTGGGCTTTGCGGCGCTGGCATTTCTGACTACGCAATTGCCCGGCAGCGGCTTACAACTGGGCAGGGGTACGCCTCGCTACACTGTCACGGCGGAATTCGACAACATCGGGGGACTGAAGGTCGGTGCGCCGGTGACCATGGCCGGCGTGAGCATCGGCGAGGTCGATGCCATCGGCATCGATCCGCAGGACTTCCGCGCCAGGGTGACACTGGGTATCGACAAGCGCTACTCGCAGATCCCGGACGACAGCAACGCCGCGATCCAGACCGCGGGCCTGCTCGGGGCCAACTATGTGGCGATCACCGCGGGGGCGTCCGAGCAGAACCTGCACATGGGCAGCCAGATCCCGTTCACGCAGTCGGCGCTGGTGCTGGAGAACATCGTCAACAAGTTGTTCGCGAACGGTGTCAGCTCGGCCGGCAGCGGCGGCAACGGTGGTGGCAACGACGGCGGCGGCAGCAGTGCTGGCGGCAGCGGCGGTGGCAGTGGCGGTAACAACGGCGGCGGCGGCAACGGTGGTACCAACAACGGTGGCAGCGGCGGCCATGGCAGTGGCGCAGGCAATGGCTCGGGCAATGGCTCAGGCAATGGCGCTGGCGGCGGCACCGGACACTAGGACGAGCGAGGCTGATATGCGGACGAATCCAAGCAACGCCCCGGCGGCGGCCGCAGGCGTGATCCTTCTGGCGAGTGTGTCGATCCTGGCGGTGTGCGCACTGGCGGCCCCGCGGACCGCGGCGGCGCTGGGCGCGCACGCGCCGCTCACGGTGGCTCCCGCCGAGGCGGGCGGGG
>JASHSK010000276.1 GCA_030038755.1 Gammaproteobacteria bacterium | reverse complement strand
GGCCGCGGCCGAGCGGCCCGCCCCGGCGCCCGACAAGGGGCTGACCGCCGGCACCGAGCAGGGTTTTGCGATCTTCCAGAACACATGCCTCTCCTGCCACGGCAATCCGAACGTCAAGAATGCGCCTGCCCCCGCGGTGCTACGAGCTTATTCGCCGGAGCGTATCTACGCGGCGCTCAGCGGCGGCCCGATGAAGGCGGTCGGCAGCAAGCTGACCGACAACGAGCGTCGTCTGGTGGCGCAGGCGGTCGCGGGACGGCTGCTCGGCACCTCGCCCCAGGGCGATTACAAATACATGGCCGACCACTGCGTGGCCAACCCACCGATGGCCCGGCCCTCGTCGGAGCCGTCGTGGAACGGCTGGGGCAACGACATCGACAACACGCGCTTTCAGCCCGCCGCCGCCGCGCGGCTGACGGCCGCGCAGCTGCCGCGCCTGAAGCTCGAATGGGCCTTCGGGCTGCCCAACTCCACCTCCTCGTACAGCCAGCCGGTGGTGGTCGGCGGGCGGGTGTTCATCGGCACGGATACCGGCTACGTCTATTCCATGAACGAGCGCACCGGATGCGTGTACTGGTCGTTCCTGGCGCAGTCGGGAGTGCGCAATGCGCTGCGCATCGAAAATCTCACCGTGAAGGGCAAACGACGGGACGTGGCGCTGTTTGGTGACCTGAAGGCGAACGTCTATGCCCTCGACGCGCGCACCGGCCGGCAGCTGTGGGTCACGCACGTGGAGCAGCAGTACACCGACCGCGTGACCGCGCCGCCGGCTTACTATCAGGGCCGGCTGTTCGTGCCGATCTCCTCGTGGGAAGAGTTTTCGGCCGCCTCGCTGGACTATCCCTGCTGCACGTCGGTCGGCGAGATCGTGGCGCTGGATGCGCATACCGGGCGCATTCTCTGGAACACCTATGTGATACCCCAGCGCCCGCAGCCCTCACGCAGGAACTCCAGGGGGGTGCAGCAATACGCTCCGGCTGGAGGCTCGGTATGGAATACGCCGGCGGTGGATCCGAAGCTGCACGCGATCTACTTCGGCACCGGTGATGCGACCACCGCGCCCGCCGCGGACACGTCCGACTCGGTAATGGCTCTCGATATGCGCACCGGGCGCATGCTGTGGCACTACCAAATCACCAGTGGCGATGCCTTCCTCGGCGGCTGTTACGGCGACGCGGCCACGGACAATTGTCCGCCGACCGAGGGGCCGGACTGGGACGTGCCGGATTCCCCGATCCTCATCAATGACCTGCCTCACGGCCAACGACTGATCGTCGTCGGCACCAAACCCGGCGACGTGCTCGCCTTCGATCCCGACGAGCAGGGCAAGCTCGTGTGGCGCACGAATGTGACCGGCGAGCTCGCCAAGCGGCTGCCATTCGGGCCCGCGGCCTTCCGTCAAACCGGTATCCAGTGGGGCGGAGCGGTCTACGGCGGCAACGTCTACTACGGCCTCAAGGTCGGCGGAGGGCTCGCCGCGATTCGTATCGCCGACGGCCAGCGGCTCTGGCAGGTCCCGATCGCCGACGGCTACGGCGGGGCACGTGTCGGGTACGATTCTCCGGCTACGACGATTCCCGACGTCGTGTTCCTGGGCGGTTCGGACGGCTCGATCATCGCCGCTTCGACCCGTGATGGACGCATCGTCTGGAGCTACGACACCGATCGCCGCTTCGATACGGTGAATGAGGTTCCAGCCCACGGCGGGGCGATGGGCTCACAGGGGATCACGGTCGTCGATGGGATGCTCTTCGCGGGCTCCGGCTACTCGGTCGGCCAGTCGGGCGAGGCGCATTCGGGCAACGTCGTGCTGGCCTTCGGCGTGCGCTAGTTCGCGCTGACCTTTGCTGTGCTCCGGCCGGGCTGGCCGGGCCGCGGCGGGCTGAAGGCACCGTACGCAGCGTCGTAGTCGAAATTGCAGCCGAGGCGCGCCAGCTCGGCACGGCAATGCACGTCGATGTGCTGCTGCTCCGCGTGCGTCAGCAGTTCCGCCGAGCCACCGGCCTCGCCGCGCCGGATCATGGTCGCGCGCGGCTGGCCCGCGCGGACGCGCTGGTTGATCTCGAAGCGATCTGCGATCTGCTGCATGTGCGCAAAGCCCGTCTGGCGCACCACGGCCTCGAGCTCCGCGGCTGACAGCTGCACGCCCATCAGCGCGGCGATGCGCCGCACCGCCGCCGGCAGGTCGTGTCTCATCTCTTCATAGGTCAGCAGCAGCACGTTGGGCCGCGGCCGCGCCTGCCAGCAGCTCGCCAGGTGTGCGGCCCACGGGCCGCACACGGCATCGGGTGAGAGAAAAGTACGCAGCCACTGCTGCTTCGACGGCATGAGCGATCCGAGCATGGAGTTGCGCACGAAGTGGTAGCTGGAGACGAACACGTCCTTCGGATCCCGTACCACGCAGATGTAGCGCGCTGCCTCGCAGTACGGCAGCTGGTCGAAGCGCAGATGAGTCTTGATGATGCGCAGGCCGGTCGGCGCGTCGCGCCACGGTGCCTCGTCCTCGATCGGCACGGCGATGTCGCGCCCGAAACGTCCGGGCACTTCCGGCCAGGCGACCAGGTCATGAATGTGCTCGAAGTGCGCATTGCCGCGATGCGCGATCTGCACGGCAATGTGCATCGTCCAGTTGGTGCCGCTCTTGAAATACGAGCACACCAGGACATCGTGCGCGCCAGGTTGATAGGGGCCGAAGCTGCCCATGGCGCGGTTCATCATTCGCGTCATGGCGGCCGGCCACTGCCCGCACAGCTTCAGGATGAAAACCAGCGGCCAGAAGACCAGCAGCCCGATCGCACGAACGAACCGGCCCGACGTGCGTGGCCGCCCGCGCGCGCGCCCGGGACGGGCTCCCGCAGCGCTTGTTGGCACTTCCCCCCGCAGCACGCGCGCAGTGTACGCCGCAGCAAAGCCGGGAGCGAAACCCGGAAGCAAGCCGAGCGAAGCCGCGGCACGATGTGCGCTGGCTCGGCCACGGCGCAGCGCACGCGGCGTGATCGCGCGGTATACCGTGCCCACGCGGGCCTCTGCGGTTATCATGGGAACTTCGCGTCCGCGCGACAGTCGTTCAGGCACCCTTGAATCATCTGCTATCCGGGCTGGCGTATCTTGCGCCGTGGGACTGGTCGCCCACGGTGGAGTGCGTGTGCGCCCTCACGGGCGCGGTGTACGTCCGCGGACTCGTGGTGGGCGGCCGTGAGGGCGTGCGCTGCGGCTTCTGGCGGCCTTGCTTCTTCCTGCTTGGATTGCTGCTGATCTATGGGGTCCTGCAGACCTATTTCGACTACCTCGCCTCGCACATGTTCTGGGTACATCGCCTGCAGCACCTGATCCTGCATCATCTGGCACCCTTCGCGATGGTCATGGCCGCGCCCGGGCCGGTGCTGCTGCGGGGTGTGCCGGCCGGCCTGCGGCGGGGCCTGGGGCTGCTCGCGCAGCGATCCGGCTGGCATGGAGCCTGGTCGCTGCTGGTGCGCGTGCTGCGTAATCCCTATCTCGCGGGCCTGCTGTTCGTCGGGCTGGTGTACTTCTGGCTCATTCCCTCGATCCATTTCACCGCCATGCTCGATTTGAACCGCTACAAGCTGATGAACTGGAGCATGGCGGTGGACGGGCTGCTGTTCTGGTGGCTGATGCTCACGCCGCGCCGCGAGCAGGGCCTGGCCGCGATACCTTATGGTCCACGGATCACCGTGCTGGTCGTGAGCGGCTTCCTGCAGCTGTTCCTGGGCGCCTTCATCGTCATGGACCCCAAGGCGCTGTTCAACGTCTACGCGATCTGCGGACGGGCCTGGGCCATCAGCCCCATCGTGGATCAGCAGACCGGCGGCTGTCTGACCTGGATCCCCACGGCCATGATGTCGCTGATCGGCGTGCTGGTGGTGCTGAACCGCATGCTGCACGACTCCGAGCGTCAGGAAAGCGTGCGCAGCGCGCGCATACGCGCTGCGCGACAGCTGCCCATGGCCGCGGCGGGCCGGCCATGAACGGTGCGGTGGGGTCGGCCCCGCGGCGCGCGTTCGCGGCTTCGGCTCCCGCGGCCTTCGCTCTGGCCGCGCTTGCCGTGACGGCGCTGATGCTGGTGGGCTGCGCTCGCCAGGCCCCTTACGCATTGCGCAACATCTCCGGACTGCTGCCGCCGCTGCAGTTCCAGCTCACCGATGACAATGGAACGCCGGTGAGCGAGCAAAGCTATCGGGGGGATGTCGTGCTGCTGTACTTCGGCTACAGCAACTGCCCGGACGTCTGCCCCACCACCCTGGCCACGCTCGCACAGGCGCTGCGCGGATTGGGTGCTTCGGCCTCGAAAGTGCGCGTGCTGTTCGTCAGCGTCGATCCACAGCGCGACAGCGCGGCGGTCCTGAAGCGCTACGCCGCGTACTTCGGCCCGCAGGTCATCGGCCTGCGCGGGCCGGACAGCGAGTTGATCCCGCTCACGCACCGCTATCGTGTCGCTTACCATCGCGACCCGCCCGACCGCGACGGCAACTACGCCGTGGAGCACAGCAGTGCCGTGTTCATCTTCGATCAGCGCGGTCGCGTGCGGCTGCTCGCGGACAGCGGCGACGGCGCGGCGGCGATCAGCTCGGATCTGCGGCGGCTGATCAGCGCGGGCTGAGGGCACGCGCCGGGAGCGTGGGCGGGCGCGGGGCGCGGGCGCTGTGCGCCGCTAGGACACCGGTGCCGGCGTGCTCGGCGTCGGCGTGCTCGGCGTCGGCGTGCGCTGGAGGGCGGCAGGCGCACCCAGCGAGCGCGCTACGGCCGCGTGCACGATACGGCCGTGCACGACGTTCAGCCCGGCGGCCAGTCCCGGGCTCTCCCGGGTGGCTCGTTCCCAGCCTCGCTCGGCGAGCGAACGCACGTACGCCAGCGTCGCATGATTGAGCGCCAGGGTGGAGGTCCGCGGTACCGCTCCCGGCATGTTGGTCACGCAGTAGTGGATGACTCCGTCGACCGAATAGGTGGGTGCCGCGTGCGTGGTTGGCCGGCTGGTCTCGAAGCAGCCCCCCTGGTCGATGGCGATATCCACCGCCACCGAGCCGGGGCGCATGCTGCGAATCATTGCCTCGCTGACGAGCTTGGGAGCGGAGGCGCCGGGTAGCAGCACCGCTCCGATCAGCAGGTCCGCGTCGCGCACGGCGCGCTCAATCGCATCGAGGGTCGAGAACTGCGTGCGCACCGTGCCATGAAACTGGGCATCCAGCCGCCGCAGCTGCGCAATGGAGCGGTCGATGGCAGTGACTTCAGCGCGCAGCCCGTGGGCCATCTCGATCGCGTGCGAGCCTGCGACTCCCGCGCCGATCACCACCACGCGCGCCGGCGGCACGCCGGGCACTCCTCCCAGCAGCACGCCGCTGCCGCCCATGGACTTCTGCAGGTAACCGGCGCCGACCTGCACCGACATTCGACCGGCGACCTCGCTCATCGGCGTGAGCAGCGGCAGAGAGCCATCCTCCGCCGTCACCGTCTCGTAGGCGATGGCGACGCACTGTGAGCGGCACAGGGCTTCTGCCTGCGCGGGGTCGGCCGCCAGGTGCAGGTAGGTGAACAGCACCTGCCCCGCGCGCAGCGATGCATACTCGGACGGCTGCGGCTCCTTGACCTTGACGATGAGCTGGGCGTCGGCCCACACGAGCGCGGCGTCCGGCGCGATGCGCGCGCCCGCCTGCCGGTAGTCCTCGTCGCTGCAACCCACCCCGGCGCCCGCGCCGCTCTGCACGAGCACTTCATGACCGCCGGAACACAGCTCCCGCACCGCCGCCGGTACCAGGCCGACACGGTATTCGTGAACCTTGATCTCTCTGGGGACCCCGATACGCATGATGAGCCTCCTCGGGCCCTCATTGTCGGCGCGGGGCGCGACAGGGACTTGCGAAATTGACTGCCCAAGGCACTGGATTTCGCATAAAATTGCCAAATTGATGAGGATATCAGTGGAATATGCAACTAGACCGCGCTGATCGCCGGATTCTGCGTGAGCTGCAGCAGGACGGGCGGTTGTCCAACACAACGCTGGCCGAGCGGGTGGGGTTGTCCGAGTCGGCCTGCCTGCGCCGAGTGCGGCAGCTCGAGCAGGCGCGGGTCATCGAGCGCTATGCCGCGGTGCTCAATGCTTCGCGCGTGGGCGTGACGGTGAGCTTCATCGTCCGCATCACGTTG
Organism: Gammaproteobacteria bacterium; assembly: GCA_030038755.1. Classification (GTDB taxonomy): domain Bacteria; phylum Pseudomonadota; class Gammaproteobacteria; order Steroidobacterales; family Steroidobacteraceae; genus FEN-1191. The sequence goes on along the minus strand of JASHSK010000276.1, from coordinate 6,259 downwards.
CGGGCGCAAACCGACCACGACCTCGGGGCCTTCGAGCACGCGGTCGCGCGCGTGCCCGAGGTGACCGAGTGCGATCTGACGACGGGAGAGTCCGATTACGTGCTGCGGGTCGTCGCGCGCGATGCCGAGGATTTCGAGCGGCTGCACAGCAAGGTGCTGACCCAATTGCCGGGCGTGGCGCGCGTGGATTCCAGCTTCGTGCTGCGCTCGGTGGTCAAGAGCGCGGGTCTGCCAATCGATACCTGACGGCTCTTTGCTTATAGCGGATTCTGTCGTCCGCGTGGTGATTTCCGCTGGTGCCCCAATGCACTCGCCGCCGAGCGTTTTCCCGGCGCGCTGCCTGGTGACATCGATCCCATTCTCTGGTGATAGCGCCGCCGCTCGATGATTGATTAATATAGTTTAATTTGCCGGCCACCTCGACTTAACGGCCGGTCGTGTAGCGTACGACTGCCTCTTATGCCCCCAACTAAATCATCCCCCCACCGCAGCGGAGTGCTGCTCGCGGTGCTGCTCTCGCTCGCCGGCTGCAGCGTCGGGCCCGCGTACCGGCGTCCGCAGGCCCCGCTGCCCGCGGGCTGGAGTGCAGCGGCGGCGGGACAGAGCGCGGGCTGGCCCAGTGCCGACTGGTGGCGCGCGTTCGGCTCGACGACGCTCGATGACTACATCGCACAGGCCCTGACGGCGAGCGACGACATCGCCGCGGCCGTAGCGCGTGTGCGCGAGGCGGACGCGCAGGCGCGCATCGCCGGGGCTGCGCTGCTGCCCTCGCTGAACGCGTCGCTGCTCGGTGAGAAAGAGAAGGAATTCATACCGCCGATCGGCGGGCCGGTCATCGGAGGCCTCGAGCCCACGATCAACGCCAGCTACGAGCTGGATTTCTGGGGCAAGAACCGCGCGACGCGCGAGGCCGCGGTGCAGGCGGCACAGGCGAGCGTGTACGACCGCGAGACGGTGGTGCTCACGACGCTCAGCAGCGTGGCGACGGATTACTTCCAGGCACTGGAGGCGCGCGATCGCGTGCGCGTCGCCGAGAACAATCTGGCCGCCGCCCAGCACATTCTCGACGGCCTTACGCTCGAGCAGCAGGTCGGCACGACCACGGCGCTCGACGTGGCCCAGCAGGCCGCCGAGGTGGCCGTGGTGAACGCCACCATTCCGCCGCTGCAGGAGCAGCTGCGGCAGTCCATGAACGGACTGGCGGTACTGCTGGGCAGGACTCCCGAGTCGCTGCAGTTCCGTGACGCGAGCCTCGCGCAGATCATCGCGCCGTCCGTGCTGCAGGGATTGCCCTCGCAGCTGCTGGTGAGGCGACCGGACATTGCCGAGGCGGAGGCCGATCTGCACGAGGCCAATGCCAACATCCGTGTGGCGCGCGCGGCCTTCTTTCCGGATATCGAGCTCACGGCGAGCGGCGGCTACGCGAGCAGCTACCTCAACCGGCTGATCACGCCGGAGAGCACAATCTACACGCTGTCGGGGACCCTCACGCAGGACATTTTCGAAGGGGGGGCGCTGCGCGGGCAGTATCAGTACTCGCAGGCACGCTACGCGGAGCTGCTCGCCGATTACCACAAGACGGTGCTATCGGCCCTCGAGGATGTGGAGAACGACCTGGTCGCGGTGCAGCAGACGAGCGATCAAATGCGCCGCCAGCAGGACGCGACCGACAAGGCACAAAGCGCCTATAACTTCGCGCAGATGCAGATGACAGCCGGAGTGACCAATATTTTGACTGTTCTTAACACTGAGACGACGTTGTTTACCGCACAGGACGAGCTGGTGCAGGTCCAATACCAGCACCTGGCCGCTCTCGTCGAGCTCTATCAGGCCCTGGGTGGAGGATGGCAGGCGGGACAGGCGACGTTATGAACGGCTGCAAGCGAGTGTGGACGACATGAGTGATTTGCGGATCGGCCAGGACACGGTGCGGCCCCACGGCCCGAGGCTCTGGCTCGGCGGCGTCACGGTGCTTGCGATCGTCGGCGTTTCGATCTGGTATGTGCACCGGCCGGCTGCGGCTGCCTCCCGGCCCGACGAGTTCAAGGACCAGGGGATCGTGCCTGTGCAGACAGCGCTGGCGCAGCGCCAGGACGTGCCGATCTATCTCGAGGGTCTGGGTACCGTGCAGGCGTTCTATACCGCGACCATGGCGGCGCAGGTCAACGGCCAGCTGCAGAGCGTCGACTTCACCGAGGGACAATTGGTCAAGAAGGGTCAGCTGCTCGCGCAGATCGATCCGCGACCCTACCGCGCGGCGCTCGACCAGGCGGTGGCGACCGAAGCGAAGGACGCCGCGCAGCTGCAGAGCGCCAGGCAGGATCTGGCGCGCTATGTGGCGCTCGCGCCGCAGAACCTCGCCAGCAAGCAGCAGGTGGATGACCAGCGCGCCCTGGTCGCACAGCTGGCCGCGCAGGTGCAGATCGATCGTGCGCTGATAGACAGCGCCCGCACCGAGCTCGACTATACGACCATCACCGCGCCGTTCACGGGGCGCACCGGCATCCGCCTGATCGATCCGGGCAACAACGTGCACTCCACCGACACCAATGGCATCGTCGTCGTCACGCAGATGCAGCCGATCTCGGTGGTGTTCACGTTGCCGGAGAGCGCGCTGCCGCAGATCAACACCGCGCTCGACGCGGGCAAGGTCAGCGTCGCCGCGTATTCGCAGGACGATTCGAAGGCTCTGGATACCGGCTCGCTCACGGTGGTGGACAATCAGATCGACACCACCACGGGCACCATGCGACTGAAAGCCACCTTCCCCAATCCGCGCAACACCCTCTGGCCCGGGCAGTTCGTGAACGCACATGTGCTCGTGCAGCAGCAGCGCGGCGTCCTGACGGTGCCCGACGCCGCGGTGCAGACCGGCCCGGACGGGCCGTTCGCATACGTGGTCAGGCAGGACTCGACCGTCGAGGTGCGGGCGCTCAAGATCGGCGAGCAGAGCGGCGGAGTGACGGTGGTGCGCGACGGTCTGGATCCCGGAGATCGCGTGGTCACCAGCAACCAGTTCCGCCTGGTGCCGGGCACCCGCGTGAGCATCTCCTGACGGCAACCCCACGAGGCACCTGCCGGTAGGCCAGCATGAGCATTTCCGAACCGTTCGTCCGCCGTCCCATCGCCACCTCGCTGCTCATGGGCGGCATCCTGCTGGTGGGCCTGGTGGCCTTCCCGCTGCTGCCGGTGGCGCCGCTGCCGCAGGTGGACTTCCCGACGCTGCAGGTCAGCGTCAACCTGCCCGGGGCCAGCCCCGAGACCATGGCCTCCTCGGTCGCGCAGCCGCTGGAATATCAGTTCGCCGAGATCCCGGGCCTCACGCAGATGACCTCGACCAGCGTGCTGGGCAGCACCTCCATCGCGCTGCAGTTCGCCCTCGACCGCAACATCGACGGCGCCGCCGGGGACGTTCAGCAGGCGATTTCGGCGGCCGCCGGGCAGTTGCCCAAGGACCTGCCCACCCCGCCCACCTATCGCAAGGTCAATCCGGCCGACTCGCCCATCATCATTCTGGCGGTGCATTCGGATGTATTGCCGCTCACCACCGTGGACGACTACGCGGAGAACGTGCTGGCACAGCAGGTCTCGCAGATCCCGGGCATCGCGCAGGTGATGGTCGCCGGCCAGCAGAAGCCCTCGGTGCGTATCCAGCTCGACCCGGCCAAGATTGCCGCGCTGGGGCTGCAGCTCACCGACGTCGCCAGCGTGATCGGCAATGCCACCGTCGATGCGCCCAAGGGGTCGATCAACGGCACGACCCACAACTACACCATCTACGACAACGACCAGCTCCTCAACGCGGCGCCCTGGAATAACATCATCGTCGCGTACCACAACGGCGCTCCGGTGCGCATCAAGGACATCGGCCGCGCGGTGGATGGTCCGCAGAACACCCAGGAGATCGGCTGGCAGTGGGTCAGGGGCTGGGCGCACAGCAAGCCCGGCGTTCTGCTGATCGTCTTCAAGCAGCCCGGCTCGAACGTCATCGACGACGTCCAGCGCCTCCAGCAGCTGCTGCCCCAGGCGATGCTGTCGGTCCCCAAGGCGATCCAGGTCGATCAGATCGGCGATCGGACCATCACCATCCGTGCCTCGCTGCATGACGTGGAGGTCACGCTGCTGATCACCGTGTGCCTGGTGATCATGGTGATCTTCCTGTTTCTACGCAACGCCTGGGCGACCATCATCCCGGGCGTCACCGTGCCGCTGGCGCTGCTCGGCACGTGCGCGGTCATGTACGCGCTGCACTTCAGCCTGGACAATCTGTCGCTGATGGCCCTGACGATCGCGGTGGGGTTCGTGGTCGACGATGCCATCGTGATGCTGGAGAACATCTACCGTCATATCGAGGACGGCCTGTCGCCGCTGCAGGCGACGCTGACGGGCGCGCGCGAGATCGGCTTTACGATCCTGTCGATCAGCATCTCGCTGGTGGCGGTGTTCATTCCGCTGCTGCTGATGGGCGGCATCGTCGGCCGTCTGTTCCGCGAGTTCGCCATCACCGTCACGCTGACCATCGCCGTATCGGCGTTCGTCGCGCTGACGCTGTCGCCGACCATGGCGGCGCAGTTCGTGCGCAACGAAAAGAACGCGCGCCATGGCAGGTTCTACCGCACGATCGAGCGGGGCTTGAACGCGCTGATCGCGGGCTATACGCGCGGCCTGGACTTCGTGCTGCGCCATCAGCGTCCGACGCTGTACGTGTTCTTCGTGACCATGGCGATGACGGTGGTGCTGTACGTGATGATCCCGAAAGGGTTCTTTCCGGAGGAGGACACCAGCCAGATCGCCGGCCAGAGCGATGCGCCCCAGGACATCGGCTTCGACGAGATGGTGCGGCGGATGCACCGGTTGACCGATGTGTTCGAGCACGAGCCGGACATGCAGGGCTACGTGACCTTCGTCGGCGGCGGCCGCCCGCTCAACAACAACATGGTGTTCTCGGCGCTGCTGCCGCGCGATCAGCGCAAGGACGGCGCCAATGCGACTCAGATCATCGACCGCATGCGCAAGCAGATCAACAAGGTGCCGGGCGCGACGATGTTCCTGCAATCGCGGCAGGACATCAACGTCGGCGGACGCCTGTCGCGCACCGAGTACCAATACACGCTGCAGGACATCAATCTCGACGAGCTCAACACCTGGGCGCCCAGGCTTCTGGCCAAGCTCGAGACCCTGCCGCTGCTGCGGGATGTCGCGAGCGATCAGCAGAATGACAGCACCGAGCTGTCGCTGGTCATCGATCGGGATGCGGCCGCCCGCTTCGGCATCCAGCCGGCGCAGATCGATGCGACGCTGGCCGATGCGTTCGGGCAGTCCTATATCACGCAGTACTTCACGCAGCTCAACAGCTACTTCGTGGTCGAGGAGATCACCCCCTCGCTGCAGGAACGGCCGGACACGCTGGACAAGATCTACATCAAGGCTGCGACCGGAGCGATGGTGCCGCTGTCGACCTTCGTGCACTACGACACGCAGCACGTGACCTTCCTGTCGATCAATCACCAGGGTCAGTTCCCGGCGGTGACGTTGTCGTTCAACCTGGCCCCCGGCGCAGCGCTCGGTGATGCCGTGAATGCCATCAACCGCGCGGCGGCCACCATCGGCATGCCGAGCACCATCACCGGCAGCTTCCAGGGCACGGCGCAGGCCTTCCAGACGTCGCTGAAGAGCGAGCCCTACCTGATTCTCGCCGCGATCGTGGTCGTCTACATCATCCTGGGGATGCTCTACGAGAGCTACATCCATCCGCTGACCATCCTGTCGACGCTGCCGTCGGCCGGCGTGGGCGCGCTGCTGGTGCTGATGCTGTTCCACTTCGATCTGTCGGTGCTCGGTATCGTCGGCATCCTGCTGCTGATCGGTATCGTCAAGAAGAACGGCATCATGATGGTGGACTTCGCGCTCACGGCCGAGCGCGACGAGGGCCTGCCGCCGGAGGCGGCGATCCGCAGGGCCTGTCTGCTGCGCTTCCGCCCGATCATGATGACCACCATGGCGGCGCTGCTGGGGGCACTGCCGCTGGCGCTGGGGCACGGCACGGGCTCGGAGCTGCGCCAGCCTCTGGGCGTGACCATGGTCGGCGGCCTGATCTTCAGTCAGGCGATGACGTTGTTCACCACGCCGGTGGTGTACCTGTACCTGGACCGTCTGGCGATGCGCCGCAAGCGACGCGCGGCACGCACGCCCGAAGAGGCGGTGGCCGCGGCGCTGGCCGCCGGCATGGCGCCCACCGGGGGTGCCCTGCCGGCGATGG
>JASHSK010000275.1 GCA_030038755.1 Gammaproteobacteria bacterium | reverse complement strand
GCTCATCTGCACCAGACTCGCGGTGCTGCTGGCCACCGCGAGCTGCAGCGAGCCGAGTGCCACCGGGGATTGCAGGTCGGTGAGCGTGACCGTATAGCTGCCGGCCGAGCTGATCGTGAAGGTCTGCGCGCCCGGAACGGTGGTATTCGCCGCCACCGCCGGATTGACGATCAGCCCCACCTCATCCACCAGCGCTTGGGCGCGCGCGCTGCCCGAGATCACAAAGCCGAGCGCTGCCGCCAGCGCCAGCATCGCGCCGGGGCGTTGTCTGACCACCCCGTTTCGTATTCCAGCGACACCGATACCAGTCCCGCAATACCGCAGGTCCATGACCCTCTCCTGGAGCGCTGTGCCGGGTCAGCCGGCGGACGGGCTCTTCTGCAGCTGCGCCAGCGTGGCACGCGCATCACTTAGGCCGGCGAACTGCTGCGCCGACTGCAGAGCGGATTCGAGATTCTGCTGCGCCGCCTGCGGCTCACCGCTGCGAAACTGTGCCATGCCGAGGTGATAGCGCAGCTCCGGCAGATTCGGCGACTTGTCGACGGCCTGTTGCAGCAGCGACTCGGCGGCATGGAAATCTCCGGTCTTGTACTTCACCCATCCGCGGGTATCGATCACGGTGGCGATAGACAACGACGAAAGCTCATCAGCGAACTTCTGTGCCTGCTCGAGACTGCTGGCATCGTGCTTGTAAGTCACCAGCAGCATTGCCAGGTTGTTGAGGGCGAACACGGACTTCGGATTCCGCGTCAAAGCCGCGCGATACAGCGCGATCGCGTCATCGGGCCGCCCGAGGCGTTGGTATAGGTCGCTCAGAACGGTGAGAAGGACGGTATCACCCTGCGTCTTGTCGATGCCGAGCTGCAGCGTATGGATGGCATCGTCGGTATGGTTGGCCTGGACTTGCGCGGACGCCAACCCGGCGTATCCCTTATTCCAGGTCGGCGCGACCTGTATCGCCTGCTGATAGGCGGCGATCGCCGCATCCGTCTGACGCTGCGTCAGCAGCAAATCGCCTTTGAGACCCAGAGCCACGCGATCCATGGGGAATCGACCGATGACGGTCTCGATGCGCGCCAGCGCTGCAGCAAAGCGCGTCTGCGCCAGATCCAACCGGGTCAATGCCGTCAGCGGCTCCCCGGCGTTGGGCTGCAGCTGCAGGGCCCGCTCGTAGTCCTTGGCGGCGGCGTCCGCCCGGTTATCCGACTCGTCAACCATTCCCTCCAGGTAGTAGCCGAGCGCCTGCGAAGGATTCAGGCGCTCGATGCCCTGTGCCGTCGCCCGGGCCTCGTCATAGTGCTTCTGCTCGGCTTGGGCGCGGTACAGCGCCTCCTGCACCGTCACATTCGTCGGCTGCTCCTTGCCCAATTGCTCCAGCAGCGCTTCCGCCTGGTCTGATTTGTTGGCCGCGATCAGAACCTGCGCCAGATCCAAACGGCCGCCGGCATCATTGGGCGCGATTTGCACGGCGCTGCGCAGCGTCTCCTCGGCCTGCTCGATCTCCCCGTTGGCCTGGTACGCGCGCGCCAGCATGCGCATGACGGGCACCGACTCGGGCTGATCACGCAGGACCGAGCGCAGGTCGGTGATCGCGCCGCTGATATCGCCGCCGGACAGCGACAGGTTACCGCGCAGCATCAGCGCATCGCTGTCGTGCGGACTGTCATTCAGTACCTGGGCGAGTAGTGCGGTCGCCCCGCTCACGTCGTTGCGCGCCAGCAGCAGCGCGGCCAGTCGGTCGCGCGCCACCAGGCCGTCGGGCTTTTCACCCACGCGCGCGATGACGGCGCGGAAGGTGCTCTCGGCCCGCGCCGACTGTCCCAGCTGCGCCAGGAGCTGGCCAAGCGCCAACTGCAGGGCGTTGTTGTCCGGCTCGCGGGCGAGGAACTGCTCGGTTTCGGCCACGGCCCGATCACGACCGCGTTGCGCCGCCAGGAATTGCACCAGCTGCGACTTCGCATCGGTGTCGGTGGGGAAGGCACTCACGGCGGCGCGCAGGGTCTGCTCCGCGGCATCGACGTTCTTCTGCTGCAGATAAAATCTGGCCAGCCGGTAGCGATCCACGATCACCTTCGGCTCCAGCGCAATCACCTGCTTGAGCTGCGCCTCCGCGTCGGCCGGGCGATTTTGCGCAAGCTCCAGATCCGACAGGATGATCCGTAGGTCGACGCTCTTCGGCAGGTGCTGCAGACCTGTCTGGGCGACCGCGATCGCCTGATCGTACCGGGACTGTCGGCGATAGAGCGAGGCGAGCAGCGCGATCGCGTACTGATCATCGGGTGCCAGCTGCACGGCACGCTGGGCATCCTGCAACGCCGATTTTGCATCGCCGAGCTGCGCGCGCGCCGCGCCGCGCACCGTCAGGAGCTGCGGGTTGTTCGGCTCGGCGGCCAGTCCCGGCTCGACCAGCTCGAGCGCCTTATCGGACAGGCCCCCGAAGACGTAGAGCCGCCCGAGCGCTGCACGCGCCGCGGACTCCTTGGGATCCTGATCGATCGCTGCCTGGTACTGGCCGACTGCCCCGCGGGCGTCATTCAGCTTCTCGGCCACTTCTCCAAGCAGGTAGTGAACCTCCGCGTCGCGCGGGTCGATCTGCGAGGCATTGCCGAACTCCACGCGCGCTTTGTCATAATTCCCGGCCGCCAGGTAGCGTTTGCCGTGCTCGATGTAGGCGGCCTTGCGGGACTCTGCGCTCCCACAGGCACCTAGCAGCGCCGTTGCAACGAGCAATACGCCAATGAGCCATCGCGAGCGTACCGGATTGTTCATACGGGGAGTCCCGATGGTTCGATCGGATTTGGATGTTCGCGCGATGCGGGCCACCTGCACGGATTGCCCACCGAGCCCGACGCGAGTAGGTGCCGATCGTCAGCTTAGGAGTGGCAGGTGACATCGGTATTACAGGTCACCGGGAGCCGCGCCGACGCGGCGATCCCGTCCGCACCAGCGCTGTGCGCCTCAGATGCCGGGACGCAGCGCCAGGCCGAGCAGAAAAATCGCCGCCGCACCGCTCAACCAGCGCCAGCGATTGCCTGCCGCCTGACTCAACGCCTCGAGTGAATAGAACAGCAGTACCAGCTCGGCGACCGCGAGGCCCAGTGAGCGCGTGCTGGCGACGGAATTGGGCAGATTTGGGACTGTGGCCACCACGAGCAACACCAAAAAATCCATCGGCGTGAGCTTGAAGGGCCGCTCCCCGGAGCTGCGGATGCAAATCAACATCGCTCCCGCCAGCAGCGCGTAGAGCGTGTATTCGATCAGATGCGGATGCGTGGCGAGGGCGCCAGGTGTGCGCAGTGCGCCGGGCAGCCCGTGCCTGCTCAGAAAGATGGCCAGAGCCGCCGCCGAGTACAGAGCTACCTTGTCGGTCCAGGCCGCGTCGTCGCGGCGCCAGCGCAGCAACAATCCAACACCGAGAATAGCTGCCAGGCTCAGCGCCAGAATCTGCACATCATGCGAGGGGCGAGTGCCGGTCATCAGAACCCAGGTGGCGTAGGCAGTGAGCGCGGCGCCCAGCATGATCACGCCGGTTGACTGCATGGGCGCGCGAACCCAGGCGCCCACCTTCGTGGCCGAAAGCTCAACGGCGTCCCTGGGAGCGCCGCCGCCCCCGGCACGCCCGGGCAGCGCCTCCCCGCCTTGCGGCATGGCGCGCACGCGCACGCCGTAGTGTTGCGCAAGATGCAGCGGCACGACGACGAGCAGCGCAAAGATGGCGAAGACCAGCGCCACCCGCAGATCCGTGTCGTAGCGCATGAACCAGGCTGCAACGAACAGGCAGCCCTGCAGCAGGTACAGGATGCTGACGGCCTCCCAATGCTCGAAGCCCAGCGCCAGCAGGCGGTGATGGATATGGCGGCGATCGGCCAGGAACGGCGAGCGGCCGGCCCACAGCCGCTCGATCATCACCGTGAGCGTGTCGATGATCGGCATGCCGAGCAATAGCAATGGGAGCGCCGTGCTCAACGGAAACTCCGT
>JASHSK010000274.1 GCA_030038755.1 Gammaproteobacteria bacterium | reverse complement strand
TCGCGGCCGCGGCGGCGGCGCTGCGCGCCGCGCGCCGGCCGCTGCTGCTGGCCGGAGGAGGCGCGAAGCACGCCGCCGGTGCGCTGCGCACACTGGCAGAACGTCTGCGCGCACCGTTGGTGATGACCACCAACGCCCGCGGACTGCTGCCGCCGAGCCATGAGCTCGCCGTCGCGGCCAGTCCCTCACTGCAGGCGGTGCGCGCACTGATCGCGGCGGCGGACGCCGTGCTGGCGGTGGGTACCGAGATCGGTCCCACCGATTACGACATGTACGCGGTGAGCGAATTCACGCCTCCCACGAACCTGATTCGCATCGACATCGATGCGCGCCAGCTGGACCGCAACGCCACGCCGCGCATCGGGCTGTGTGGAGATGCAGCCGTGACCGTGGAGCAGCTGCTCGCGCACGACCTCGGCGAGGCTGCCGGGCGTTGGGAGGCGGCCGCCGCGGCGGCGGCGGCGCGGGACGGCGCGCGGACACAGCTGCCCGCGTCCGCTCGCCGACATCTGGAACTGCTCGAGGCGCTACGCGATGCCTTGCCCGAGGCGGTGCTGGTCGGCGACTCGACCCAGCCGGTCTATGCCGGCAACCTCGCCTTTGCGGCCGGCACGCCCGGATCCTGGTTCAACGCCGCGACCGGATACGGCACGCTCGGCTACGCCCTGCCAGCCTCTGTCGGCGCCGCGCTGGCCACCCCCGATCGGCCGATCGTCTGCCTGATCGGGGATGGCGGCTTGCAATTCTGTCTGGGGGAACTGGCGCTGCCCCGGGAGACGCACGCCTGGATCGCGATCGTGGTGTGGAACAATCACGGCTACGGGGAAATTCGCGCCGCGATGAGTGCGGCCGGGATCACGCCCCGCGGCGTGGACCTGCGGCCCCCGCAGCTGCGCAGGCTCTGCTCTGCGTATGGCTACGCCTACCGGCTCATCGATTCCGCCGAGTCACTGCGCAGGGCGCTGCACGCCTTCGCGCGCCGTCGGCAGGTGGTGCTGCTCGAGCTGGCAGCCCCGGCGCTGGAGCTGGGCTCAGGGAGCTGAGGAAGCGCCGCCCGGCACTCCGAAGCCCGGGGCCCGGGTCGGATCGAGCGCGCGCTGCACGTAGTCCTCGACCTGCGGCGCGTAGCGCTCCCAGAGCGCGTGCAGCGCGGCCACGGGATCCGCATCGTTCCAGTCGACGCGCAGATCGATGATCGGCCAGGAAAGCTCCCGCACGACGAGCAGGCCGGCGGAGTGGACGGGTCCGGCTTCACCGCCGAGCGCCAGCGCCGCGCGCAGCGCGCGGAGCAGGCGCGTGGCCAGCTGCCCGCTGCCGGTGTCGAAGGCCGCGAGCATCGCCGCGGGGATGCCCTCGTCGGCCAGCAGGTTGCCGGCGGCGGCGGCGTGCTCACCGGCGGCGCAGCTGGCACGGCCGAGCCCAAAGGCTCCGCAGTGCACGGCCGGCTGTCCACTTCGCCCGATCGCCAGCAGCTGCCGATAGGCACCGAACGGCGTGGTCCGCAGGCAATCTTCCAATGCCTGAGCCGCAGTGGCCCCGGTGGCCAGCGCATCGAGCAGGCGGGGTCCGAGGGCCGGATCGGTGATGTTCTGGGTGGCTGCCGCGCCGACCGCGGCGCGCGCATGCGCGCAGCGCGCCGCCACGGCGGGAGAGGATGAGGCGATGGCCACCCCATAGAGCCGCGCGTCAGCCGAGCGCGCGACGATGGAGAATGTCACGCTTCACGCCTCCTCCGGAATCACTGCGATCACGTCGATCTCCACCAGCCATTCCGGTCGAGCCAGCCCGGATACGACCAGGCCTGTGGACACCGGATAGACACCCCGCAGCCAGCGGCCGACCGTGCGATATACGCTCTCGCGGTAACGCCGGTCGGTCAGATAGATCGTGAGCTTGCAGATATGCTCCAGGCGCGCACCGGCCTCGCCCAGCAGCTGCTGGATATTGCGCATGGCCTGTTCGGTCTGCGCGTCGACATCGCCCACGCCAACGTTCGCCGCGGTGTCCAGATCCTGTCCGACCTGTCCGCGCAGGAACACCATGCGGCCGCGCGCCACCACCGCCTGGCACAGGTCATTGTCGAGCTTCTGCTCCGGATAGGTGTCACGGGTGTTGAATTTGCGGATACGCGTGTGCAAGGCGATCTCCGGCGATCACTGATGGAAGGCACCGCTGTGTTCGACATACCACTGGGCCACCGCGCCGTCACCCGGCGCGCGCGCGCCCGGCGGCAGCACCCGCTCGGACAGACCGGCGGCCGCGCGCACGAACTGCAGGGGCCCCTCCCAGTCGAACGCCCGATACACCGCGTTCAGGTGCGCAAACGGCGGCGACTGCGCGAACAGCTGGAAGGTCAGGCGGTGGCCGGCGTAGTCTGAATTGAGCAGGTCGCGCGCCAGCGCCAGGAGCCTGCGCCGATCCTCGGCGACCCAACCCTCATTCACCGTGTAGTACTTGTCCAGCCAGGGCCTGGTCTCGGGTGCGTCGAACGATGCCTTATCGGGCGTGATGCAGATCTGCCCTCCGCACAGCTCACGCGCGATGTGCATCATCTCGTGCAGGCGCGAGCAGGCCAGCACGCGGCCGCTGTACAGCAGCGACTGATTGGGCATCAGCAGGCCGCCGGGGCTCCTTTCGGCCAGCGTGATGGCCGCGGTCAGATGCGCGTTGATGCCCTCGCGATACACGGCGAGCTGTGCCAGCTTCTCCTGCACCGCCTGCTGCTTATCCAGGCCCGTCTGACGGGCGTTGAACAGCGCGGCGCCGATCAGCATGTCGGCGAGCTTGAGGTTGCGCTGTACGAAGGCGAAGGCCGAGTAGCGGTGCAGGGTCGAGCGGATGTAGTTCGCCGCGCGCGTGTGCCGGTAAAACAGTACGTTCTCCCATGGGATCAGCACGTCATCGAAGATGACCAGCGAGTCCACTTCATCGAAGCGGTTGGCGAGCGGGTAGTCGGCGGCGCCGGCGCGCCCGGCGAAGCCGCTGCGGCAGATGAATTTCAGCCGCGGCGAGCCCAGATCGCAGATGAAGCCCACGGCATAATCCGACAGCGCCGCGTCGCCCCAGTTGCCGATGGTCGGCTTGGTGAAGGCCTGGTTGGCATAGGGGGCGGCAGTCTCGTACTTGGCGCCGCGCACGACGATGCCGCTGTCGGTCTCCCTGACGACGTGCAGCAGCATGTCCGGATCCTGCTGCTGCGGTGGCTTGGAGCGATCCCCCTTCGGGTCGGTGTTGGCCGAGACGTGGAACGGATCGCGCGCCAGCACCCCGTCGATGTGGCGGCGGATGTTGGTCGAGAACCGTGGGTCCACCTCGTTGAGCACGTCCTGCCCGTCGAACAGCGACCACATCTCGCCGACCGTCTCGTCACCGATCCGCGTGACCACGCCACCGATGGCTTCCAGCACGGTGTCGGTCGCGCGGCGCTTGGCCCACCAATCCTGCTGCGTGCGCGGCGGGCGGTTCGCGATGGCGTACCACGCGTCGTTCTCGCGATACGAGAGCAGGTCGCGGGTCGCGCCGTCGTGCTGCATGTCATAGATACGCGCGCGGATATCGATCAGCGGCTTGAACATCGGATGATGCGCAAGATCGCGTACGCGCTCACCGTTGATGTAGACCTCGCGACCATCGTCGATCGATTCGAGGTACTCCTGGCCGGTACGGATCATGACAGTTGCTCCAGGCGCTGCACTGCGCGGCGCCGCGCGGGACTCATCGGCGCCGCGGCCGTCAGGTCAATCGATCCAGCAGCGCGTCCAGCATTGCATCACAGCGCTGCAGCTGATCCAGCGCAATGAACTCGTCGGGCTGATGGGCCTGCTCGATCGAGCCGGGTCCGCACACCACCGTGGGAATGCCCAGCTGGCCGCTGAACAGCCCGGCCTCGCTGCCGAAATCCATCCTGGTGCACTCGCGGTTGCCGGTCAGGGCGGCGGTCAGCTCGACCACCGCCGAATCCGCCGGCGTCTCGAGGCCGGGATAGCCCTGGATGACGTCGAGGTCGATGCGACCGCGTGCCTCGGGCGGCGTCTGCGCCAGCACCGCATCGGCGTCTGCACGCAGCTGCTCCACGAGACGCGCCGGCTCATCGCTCGGCAGATTGCGGATTTCGAGCTCCAGCTCGCAGTGATCGGGGACGATGTTGAGCGCGGTGCCGCCGTGGATCACGCCGACGTGCAGCGTCGTGTAGGGCACCGCGTAGCCGCTGTCGCGCGCGCCCTGGCCCGCGATCCACTCCTGCCGCTGGCGGATCCTGCCGATCAGGTCGGTGGCGAGGTGAATCGCATTGACGCCGCGCGCCGGGTAGGCCGAATGGGCGGCGCGCCCGTGGCAACGGGCGCGCAGAGCGGTCTTGCCCTTGTGTCCGATGGCGGTGCGCAGTCCGGTCGGCTCGCCGACGATGCAGAACCGGGGGCGCTCGCCCCACAGCCGCATGTCATCGATCAGCGAGCGTACGCCCAGGCAGCCGACCTCCTCGTCGTAGGAGAACGCCAGCTGCAGCGGCAGCTGCAGCGGGCGGGAAACGGCGAGCGCCGCCGCCCGCAGCGCGCAGGCCAGAAAGCCCTTCATATCGGCCGCTCCGCGCGCGAACAGCCGCTCACCGCGCTGCTGCAGGCGAAACGGATCGCGGCTCCACGGCTGCCCGTCCACCGGCACCACGTCGGTGTGCCCCGACAGCAGCACCCCGCCGCGATCCGGCGGGCCGATGCTGGCGTACAGGTTCGCCTTGTCCGCGGCCGGGTCACGATACAGCCGGCACGCCACGCCGCGCGCGCCGAGAAAATCCCGCACGAACTCGATCAGCGCGACATTCGGCTCGCAGCTGACGGTGGCGAAGCCGATCAGGCGATCGAGTATCTGCAGGCTGTTCATTCACCCGGCGTGGCCGCGCGCTCGCATGGCTTCTGCCTACATCCCCTTGAAGGAATAGTCCAACGTGAACCCCACGGTGCGCGGCGTGGTGACGGTCGCTTCGTCGCGGTTGCCGTAGAGGTACGGATCCTGATACGACGTGATGCCCAGAACGTTGCCCACGTTGTTGGCGTACAGCGTCGTCATCCAGTGCGACCATGCGTAGCTCAGGCGCATGTTGACCGTCGTGAAACCGGGGACGATCGGTACCGTCGTGGACAGCGACGGCAGCAGCGCGCTCTGATAATGCGCATCGACCGCGTAACGCAGGACGCCGGCGCCCAGCTCGGTCTGCCAGGCCGGGCCGATGGCGAGACTGTTCTTGGGTGTCCCGGGCAGCGGCATGCCGACCACCGGCGGTGGCACCGACTCGTTGACGTCCAGCGGGTTGATCGACGTCATGCGGGTCTGATCGTAGGTGTAGTCCACCGTCGCGGACCAGTGGCGCGTGAACAGGGCGTCGAGCTCCATCTCGAAGCCGCGGCTGAAGGCGTCGCCGACGTTCAGCGAAGCCGGCAGCACCAGCGGCGTGAGCTGCACGCCTTCCTGGACATTGTGCCACTGGATGTAGAACACGTCCGCGGAGTACTGGTAGCGCCCGTGAATCGTGCCCTTGAAGCCGGCTTCGTAGTTGTCGGCGGTGTCGGGCTGCAGCTTGGTCAGCGCCGCCGGAGTCACGTAGTTCTCGGCGGGCTCGGCCGGCGGCAGTGCGTTCACACCGCCGCGGCGAAAGCCCTGCAACCAGGTCGCGTAGACCAGGTTGGTGGAGTTGATCTGATAGGAGGTATTGAGCTTCCAGATGGCCTTGTCCCAGGAGTCGCTCAGCGACTCGTTGGCGATCGGCGGCGGAGGGACCTGGAGGAAGATCCCGCCGCCATCGAACAGCAGGCCCGTCTGCTGCGCCTGGGAGACGGTCTGACGGAACACGCGGGTGCCGCCGGTCAGGCTCCAGTTCTTGGTCACGTGCGCGGTGAGCTCACCGAACACCGCCATGTCCTGGAAGTGCGTTTCGAAATCGCCGATGTAGGTCTGGTCCTTGATGATCGGAATGCCGTCCACGTAGTTGGTGGAGGTGGGCGAGTAGGCGGTCTCGCCCACGCCGCAGTAGGAAGCGATGTCATTCTCGTATTGGTAGGTGGTCTCGGCCCCGTAGGTCGCCGAGCATCCGTTGAAGAAGTTCAGATAGCCGGGGAAGAACTCGTGCTCCTGGATGTTCTGTTTCTCATCCTCGAAGAACAGGCCGCCGACCCAGTCGAAGAAGCCGCCGAGCTTGGAGGCAAGCCGCAGCTCCTGGGAGAACGGCTTGTCGGAAAGCTCGTCGCGTCCGACGACGAAGGCGCGCGGATCCTGGCCGTAGATGCTCTGGAAGAACGGGAAATTGGTGTACAGCGACGTGAGATCGTCGGTCGAATGGTTGATGTGCATTCCCCACGACGTGTCCGAGGTCAGCGTGGCGAAGCCCAGATCGTAATTGAGGGTCAGCGCGAACAGGTCGATGGCATCGTGCGCGGTGTCCAGCGCGTTGTCGGCGTTGGACAGCGAGTCGACGCCCGCGGGGACCGGCGCGTTGTACAGCTGCGAGACCGGCGCCGGGTTGGTGCAGGGAACCGAGCAGGGGGCCAGCGGACCGAGCGGCTGATTGTAGGCGGCGTCGCTGGTCGCCACGTACGGGAAGCCGCCCGCCACTCCGAGCTGATAATAGAAGTTGAGCTCCGCCTGGAACGCGTCGTTGGGCTTCCACAGCGTAGCGATGCGGGCCGTGTGGTAGTAATACCAGTTGGTGCCGTCCTGTGAGTACTTGACGGGGGGGCTGAAGACGTCGCCAGGCTCGGCCGATATCGGTATGCCCTGGTTGTTGAGCACGTACAGATTCGGCTGGTTGATGAAACCGCCATCGTAGTTGTATCCCACATTCAGGCGCACTGCCCAGGTGTCCGTGAACGGCAGGTTGACCATGCCGTTGACGTTTTCATTGGGGGCGTGGGTGTGGTAGGTATCGCTGGCGCCGAGTTCGGCCTTGGCGTCGAAGCCCGATGGGTCCGGAGCGTTCTGTACGAAGCGGATCGTGCCGCCGAGGGATCCCGCGCCGTACAGCGTGCCCTGCGGACCGGGCAGGATCTCCACGCGGTTGAGGTCCATCAGCTGCATCGCGAAGTACATCGGCGTGTCGTCGACGTAGGTGGCGACCGGAGGCTGGACCGGCGTGGCCAGCCCCAGCTGCCCTCCGGTGGCCTCGCTGTTCAGGCCGCGGATGATCAGTCCCGATCCCTTGACACCGCTGAATGGCCCCTGATCGGTGAAGTTCACGCCGGCCATCGACTGCGCCAGCGACGCCATGTCCTCGATGCCGGACGCCTGCAGGTTGTCACCGGAGATCGCCGTGATGCTCATCGGCAGGTTCTGCGCCGACTCGGCGCGGCGCGTGGCCGTGACGGTGACTTCCGGCAGGGCGGGCGCCCCTGCGCCTCCCTGGGAAGAAGTCGCATCCACGGCCACCGCCTGCTGCGCGCTGGCGGCAGCCAGCGGCTGCGTATTGGCGGCGGCAACCAGCAGCCGCTTATGAGCCGCAGGCACCTGCAGGTCCGCCACCTGCGGGGGAGTGTTGGGTGATGTCGCCGGCTCGTCCGCCGCCGCCGCACCGTACATGGCCGCAAGAACCGCCGCCGTCACGCAAGGCAGGCCTCCGAGCGATGCGGATCGCATGCGGCGTGCCACGGCGCGCACCAACTCGGCAGGTTCTCCTGCCGCGGGTTTTCGGATCATCGAGTCGTCCTCCCTTCTCGTGCCGCACTGCGTTCGGGAGGGCTCGTGGCTGTTCGGGTTCGGTCCGCAGGAGACCGACCCGGGGGCACGATGCCTCCCCGTGTGGATCTCCCGGGCTTTTGTCCCGCCGTGTATCCGCATCGGTCGGCAGAACGAAGAGCGTTGCTCGACTCCTGCCCGCTTCGGCCAGGAAAGGCCCCGGCCGCGTCCCGATGACTCGGACTGCCTCTCTCGGACCAGTCGTCCGCTTACCGGACCGGAACCCTAGAGGCACATTTCATTGCTGCAGCTGCAAATTGCGTGCCCCCTGTGGCACGCGCTCGGCGTTGGCAGTCTGATGCTGCAAATACCGCTATTTCCAAAGCTCTCCGCGTGCCGAGGCGCACTCGCCGGGCTCGGCGCCGGTGCAGCAGGCCGGTGGCCGGTGCCCTGTTTGCGTGCGTCGGGCTGCCCGAGATGCGCCGGTAAGCACCGTTGCCGGCGGGGCTGCGAGCCGTGTGCTGCCAACAACTATCAGGTCAGGCACCGGGCGCGCAGGCGCGTGGCCGGCAGCCCGACAGCCCCGCGACCGGCCGGGCTATAATGGTTCGATGGGGAAGTATCCGCGATGAGCAACACCACCGCGCCCGAGGGCGGCACCGCTGTGGCGTCCATCGGCTCCGATACCTCGGTCACCTGCAGCGTCGCGGGTGATGACGCTCGTGTGATGACCGCGGCTGCAAGGCTCGCGGCGTGCGGCATCCGCGCCACGGAACAGCGCCTGCGCATTGCGGCGCTGCTGCTGTCGGCTCCGCAGCACCTGTCCGCCGAGCAGATCACCGAGTCTCTGCGCAGCCGCGGCTCCGAGGTCTCCAAGGCCACCGTCTACAACACGCTGAATCTGTTCGCCGCGCGCGGCCTGATACGCCAGCTGAACATCAACGGAGATTGTGCCTGGTTCGACTCGAACGTCGCCCCGCACTATCACTTTCACGACGAGCAGACCGGCACGCTGACGGACCTGGCGCCGGCGGACGTGCAGTTCAGCCGCCTGCCGCAGCCGCCCACCGGCATGGAGGTCGCCGGCATCGACGTGGTCATCCGCCTGCGCCGCCGCAGCGATTGAGCCGCTGCGCGTCGGCGGGATCGGCGCGCGGCTGGAATTGACGCGCCCACGGAACTGACGCCATCGACGCACTGGCACGATCGGCGGCCGCTGCTTAACATACCCGCTTCGCATTCCCGCGCCGGCTTAGCTCAGCGGTAGAGCAATCGCTTCGTAAGCGATAGGTCGTAGGTTCAAATCCCACAGCCGGCACCACTTCCCCCAAATGACTGACTGCATCCGCTGACGCCGGATCCGCGTCGCGCCGGGGCCGCTATGTCTTGGCCGCCGCGGCGCTCGATTTGTCGTGCTGCAGGCTGGTGCGGCGAGGTGCGTTCGTGACACCGAGTTTGGAGAGCGCCCGCTCGAAGGTGCTGTCGTCCATGGGCAGATCGGTCCGGCCGTCCCAGGCCGCACCCTCCGGTAGCCGATTCTCTACCTGCGGTGCATTCGCGAGGGCCTGTCCGAGGCTTGCGTTCGGATCCGTGATTGCCACCGGGATGCCCGCCGGATCACGGGCCAGCTGCATGACCAGGTCCCAGCGCACCTGCTCGTGACGGCGGCGTAACTGCTGCTGGATGCGCGGACCCATCGCCTGCTCGAGGAGCTGCTGCGTCACCGGCTGCCCCACGCGCGGGTCTCCCTCCAGTGGTCCGAACGCTTCCATATACAGCTCACCACGGTACCAGCCGAACACGTACGGCTGATCGACGACACGCACCTGCGTGCCGACGGGAACCATCTTGTAGAGCTGCAGGATGTCCTCGGGATACAGATGCATGCACCCGTGACTGACGCGCATGCCCACGCCGATGGGTTTGTTGGTGCCATGGATGGCGTACTCAGGCCAGCCGAGGTAGAGCGCCCGGTTACCCATCGGATCGTCGGGACCCGGACGGATCTCGGCCGGCAGCGGGTCGCCTTCCTCGCGGTGTTCCTTGAGGATGTCCGCCGGCGGTATCCAGACGGGGTTCTTGACCTTGCGCACGACGGTCGTGACGCCCGACGGTGTCTTCCAGTCCACGCGGCCGATGCCGATCGGGTACGTATAGACGATTTGCGGGCCACCGGGCTTGCGCGGCGGGAAATAATAGAGCCGCATCTGCGCGACGTTGACGACGATGCCCACATAGGGCGCGTTCGGCAGCACGAACTGCGTGGGCACCACGACCCTGCGGCCAGCCCCTGGTAGCCACATATCCACGCCGGGATTCGCCCGCTGGATCTCGTTGTAGCCGACGCTGAAGCGGCGGGCGATGTCGGACAGGGTGTCCGCCTGACTGGCGTGCGTAATCTGCACCTCGCCGAGCACCTGCTCGTTGAGGCGGGGATCGAAGGTGAATCGGTACGCTTCGGCGGGCGGTGCTTCAGCGGGAACATGGGCAGCGGGGGAAGCCGACGCTGCCTGACCGGCGCTGCCCGTGCCGGCGGTTTGGACGGCTACGCCGTGCGCCTGCGAGCTTTGGGGGGCGGCGGAAGAGCCCGTCGGCGCCGTCAGCGATGAGGCCGCGGCGGCCTGAGCTGCGAGGCAGCAGACGAGCAGGCAGCAGACGAGGAGGCAGCCGGCAATCGGGGAGCGGGGCGGAATGGGGGTGCCCGCTGCGTGAGGGCGGCGCCTGTCGAATGTCATGGCAACGGATTGTAGATACGTCCAGCCCTGGCCGCCAATACGACTACCGGAATAACTGGTGGATCACCGCGGGGCCGTTCTGCCAGAAGATCAGCAACACGCCCATCAGCGAGCCGCCCGCGACCAGGCCCGCGGCGACCGGGAAGTTGTAGATCTCGGCCGTGGCTGGCCTGCTGCGCTCCACCGCCCAGCCGATCAGCCCGCCGATGAAGAACAGCAGCCCGTAGTACCACTGAAATGTCCACGCGAGGCCCATCCCCGCTGCGGACGGCACCCACTTTGCCTGCCTGGGGAAGCAGATGGGCCACAGCGTCAACAGCAGCCCGACGGCGGCACCGATGATGATCGACCACACCTTCACCGGCCCGAGCGACTCGAGGCCATGGCTCAGGGCCAGCGCGACCGCCCGCCAGGTTTGCGCGGCAGGAGCGGGGAACTGCTCGGAGCCCAGCACCGACGCCGTGGGCACCATGACTCGAAATGCCAGCACAGTGGCCAGCGAGCCGATGAAAATGCCGCAGAACTGCGCGAGAAACTGCTTGCGCGGGTTGGCGCCGAGCAGATAGCCGCTCTTCAGGTCCGTCAGCAGATCCGCCGCTGAACCCGCGGCGGCCGCCGTGATGTTGGCGCTCATCAGGTTGATATTCATGTTACCGGGACTGAGCGCGCCGAACGTGAGCTGCGTGACCTTGCCCATCGCCCCGACCGGCGTCGTATCCGTCTCCCCGGTGACACGGCAGGCTACGAGCGCGAGGAAGAACGACAGCACGACGGCCAGCGCGCTCTGCCAGATCGGCATGCCGAGGCTGACCTTGGCGAGCCATGCCAGGGCGATGAGCGAGATGATCTGACCGGCAAAGAACCAGGAGATCGGCGTCTCGATGGCACCGACCGGTGAAGGCTGCTGTGGCTGGCCTCCGAACAGTCCTCGCAGTCCGCGAAGCGCGCGGCCCACGCTTCTCCACTGCAGGGAGAAGGC
>JASHSK010000273.1 GCA_030038755.1 Gammaproteobacteria bacterium | reverse complement strand
GCAGAGGCGCTCGAGCTGTTCGCGATCACGGCGAGTCTCGGCTCGACCGAATCGCTGGTGATGCCGCCGCAGCTGCTCGGCAGTCGCGATCTGGGCGAGGAGCTGCAGCGCCAGGCGGGCATCGGGCCCGGTACCGTGCGGCTGTCCATCGGGCTGGAGGATCCGGACGACCTATTGGAGGACGTCGCGCGGGCGCTGCGGGCGGCCGGCGCAGGCTGACGGCGAGCCGCACGCAGTGCGCTGCAGCGTCGTGCGTAGTGCGGGGGTGGCCGCCGCGACGTCGCCTGTAACGCCCCGTGGGACAGCGTCTGCACTCACACGCCGACCAGATCGCCGCGAGGACGGCCAGCGGTGTTCTGCGCTGCGCGCACCGGCAGGGGCACATCCTTGAGCAGAGCTTCGACGGCCTCCGCGTCATCGGCGTCCGCTGCCAATTCCACCAGACGGCGATTCAGGTGCGGGGCCAGAAGCTGCACGAAGTCGAACATGTGGTGCTGGAGTAATGCGCCCCGCGGGAAGCCGATCCAAGTCGTGTGGATGGGGAACAGATGCGAGGCGTCGATCGACGCCAGATCGGGGTCATCGACAGGATTGACGGCCATCTCGGCGACGATGCCGACGCCCAGATTCAGCCGCACATAAGTCTTGATGACATCGGCGTCGCGCGCCGTAAGTGCGACGTCGACCGTCAGTCCGGCGCCGGCAAACTGCTCGTTCAGCGAGGAGGGCCCTGTGAAGCTGAACACATAGGTGATGATCGGGAAGGCGGCCAACTGCGCCAGCGTCGGTCTGCCGACCTCGGCGAGCGGGTGATGCAGCGGCACGATGATGCGGCGGTGCCATCGATAGCAGGGCAGCAGCACCATCTGCGCGAATAGTTCCTTCGAGCCGGTCGCAATTGCGAAATCCAGGCGCTGCATCTTCGCCAGCTCGGCGATCTGCTCGGAGGTGCCCTGATGCAGATGCAGCTGGATGCGCGGGTAGGCGCTGCGGAAGCGCTCGATGACGGATGGCAGCACGTAACGGGCCTGGGTGTGCGTGGTGCCGATCGAGAGGGATCCCCGGTCCCGATCCTTGACCCCGCTGCTGATGCTCTTGATGTTCTGCGCCTCGCGCAGCATGCGCATCGCATGAGCGACCACCTGCTGTCCCGGCGGTGTGATGTCGGTGAGCGTGCGGCCGCTGCGTACGAAGATGTCGAAGCCGAGCTCGTCTTCCAGCAGCTTGATCTGTTTGCTGAGCGCCGGTTGCGAAGTGCGCAGCCTGGTGGCTGCGGCGGTGATGTTCAGACCGTTCTGCACGATCGCTGCGAGATAGCGCAGCTGCTGGAGCTTCATAGCCGAAAGTTTGGAAGATGCTCAGCGCCGCCGGAAACAGCGGCGGCCATGCCTCGATCATATCCGCTGCGTGCTTCATGACAACGTCACAGGCGCATCACCGGCGGTGCCTATTTGGTGACAATTCAGTTATATAGCGGATCGCTAGGGCGCATGAGAAATCGCTATTCGACGCTACGAGAGCCATCTCATAGCCTTCGACTCAGCGACTACAGCGCCACGGCGCCGAGGAGCTCAGATGAGCCAGGAGCATGCATTCAATCTGTTGACGTTTCCGCACAACGGTGACGCGCGACCGGCGGCGCGCGCTGATGATCCGGTGCGCGATCCGTGCTTGCCTCCGATCCAGCGACAGCTCGAGCGAATCGCGCCCAGCGACGTGACCGTGCTGATCATCGGGGAGACCGGTACCGGCAAAGAGCTGGTGGCACGGCAGATCCACGAGCGCAGCCGGCCGCGCGGCCCGTTCGTCGCCGTCAACTGTGGAGCCTTCAGCGAGAGTCTCGTGGACGCGGAATTCTTCGGCCACGAGGCGGGGGCCTTCACCGGCGCGCAGCAGGCGCGCGCGGGCTGGTTCGAGGCGGCGCACGGTGGCACGCTGTTTCTCGACGAGATCGGTGACATGCCCATGCACCTGCAGGTGAAGCTATTGCGCGTGCTGCAGGAGAAGCAGGTCGTGCGCATCGGGTCGCGCAGGCCGATTGGCGTCGATGTACGCGTGATCGCCGCGACCAACGTCGAGCTGGAGGCCGCCGTAGAGGCTCGGCAGTTCCGGCGCGATCTGTACTACCGGCTGAACGTCGCCGCGCTGTGCTTGCCGCCGCTGCGGGAGCGGCCGGTGGATATCCTGCCGCTCGCCCGGCATTTTCTGGAGACCTACGCGCGCAAGCTCGGCCTGCGCGGTGCAGCGCTGTCGCCCTCGGCGGCGCGGGTGCTGCAGGCGCATCCGTGGCCGGGCAACGTGCGAGAACTGGAGAACGCCGTGCAGGTTGGCCTGCTGATGTGCCGCAATGGCGTGCTCGACGCGGGCGATCTACCGGTGGCGCGGGCCATGGGAGCCGATCTGCCGGACGGCGAGGGCGCGGACGAAGCGACGCACCGGCTGCAGCAGGGCCTGCGGGACCTGCTGGAGAGCGGGCGCGGCGCAGTCTACGAGAAGGTCGAGCGGCTGCTGGTGACGACGGCCTTCGAATACTGCTCCGGCAACCAGGTGCATACCGCGAGGTGCCTAGGAGTATCGCGCAACGTCGTACGCGCTCAGCTGAAGCGATTCGGGCTGCTGGGTTGCGAAGCTGCATCGGTGATGGAAGAGCGCGAGGATCACGCAGCGCTCGCGTAGCGCCCTTTCCGCGCCGGGCCGACGAAGCCGATCGCACGGCCGTCGATGCCGACGCTGAACCACAGGGTCAGGGAGAGCGTCACGGTCAATGCTGCGTCTGTGATGCCTGAATCGGCGCTGCCCCCACAGCCACCTGCTGGCCGAAGCCACCGTTATTCTCGAAGCAGATACGCTCGTAGTGATCTGGAATCAACCGGTGGTCACCGTCCGCCACATGCGCCGCGTGAACCGGGAAATGCCAACCGTTCGGCGGATCGGCGAGCGTCCAGCGGCGTGCCGGGACGGTGACGGTGAACGGTCGCGTGAAGGCGGTGGGATCGGTGAACGTTGCAACGTAGTCATAGCGCTTGCCGTCGTTGGAGAAGATGTAGCGCTCCACGACATGGACCTTGTCGGTGGTGAACTCCTGCGTCCTGCCGAACCTGGCTTTGGAGTTGAGGTTGCTTACGTCCACCACCAGCGTGTTGCCTTCCCAGTGGCCGCGGGAGTCGCCATTCCAGAGCTTGATGTCGGCAGGCAGATGACGAGACGCATCCTCCAGATAGATGATGCGCCAGCCGGAGCCGAACAAGAACAGAATCTTGCCTGGATATTGTCGGATCTCATAGCCAAGCCAGTAGAAGGACTTGGGAACACCGGCCGGGGCACATCGATCGAGAGGCTCGATGTATTCGGGCCGGATGGGGTTGAAGAAATGGGCTAGCAGGTCCTGCTGGATGGCGCGCGCCCAGGGCTGATAGGGGAATTGGCCGTCTGCGGGGTCGCTGATGCGACTCGGAGCACGTTCCGAGCGCGGCCCGAACTTGCGGTTCCGCGCGGCCGGATCACCGGGAATGCCGCCCTGCGGGTCGGTGGCATTGTTATGGTTGGCGATGGGATTGGACCAATCGCCGGCGATGTCCGGCTGGCCGTCCGCCAAGCGCTTGCCTGTCCACTCGCCGGATGCGATCTGAGGGTAGCTCGTTTCCAATTCGATCAAGCCACCTCCGCGGCGCTGAGAACGCTGGGCTGCGGCGGCAGGCGTTACGGCCGGCGCCGCAGCGTCCTGCGCGTGCGAGGCGATCGGTATTGCCGCCACGGCATAGATTGTAAGACCCAGCTGCAGGGCATGACGTACGGCGATTTTTGCTTTCATTGGATCTTACCCATTCGTAGCACGAGCTGCTAGACGAAGCCGATCGCACGGCCGGCGATGCCGACGCTGAACCACAGGATCAGGGAGATAGTGACGACGATCCGGGCTGGAATGGGGCGCACGGCCTGGCGCTGCGCGAGCCTGCGAAATCCCAGGACATGCACGATCACAGCGCTCAGCAGCAATATCATCTTCACATCGAATGCCTTGTTGTAGTAGTAGTGTGCCGGCCCACTGATGAATATCAGCACGCCACTCCCGACTGCCAGGCCCAAACCGAGCCATAGCAGTCTTCCGGGCTCGCGAGCCAGGCTGGGAAGGCTATGCTCTGTGAGCGCGAGACCGAGCAGGCGCAGGCTCATCAGTATTAGCGAAGTCAGGAGCAGCAGGATGCCGAACACGTGCACGAGCTGCAGCACGGCGATGACCATGTGGTTCGCCTTGCCGATCAGCTGTCCTGGGAGGCTGTTCTGGATGCCGGCCAGTACTTTTTCGGTCGTTGTCACCGTCAATGTCTCCTGGAGTCTGTCAGGACCCCGCGCGGGGGACATAGGCGAGCAACCGGCCGCACATGATCACCAACGTCCAAATCGTCAAGGAGGCGAAACCCGCATATTTGACGCTGCGTGGAAGAACGGGATGGTTTTCCACGACTTCCGGCCGTTTCGCGATGACGAATTCGAAATACAGGGCGTTCAGGCCACCAAGCGCCACCAGCACCATTTTCAGGGTCCAGAGCGGGCTGGCCATGATAGTCGCAGCCTCCGAACAGAAGACCAGGCCGCCGGATATGAACAGCACGGCAAATCCGCTGAGGATGAAGGGCCGGAGCTGGTGCAGTACCGCGGTCACGGGTACATGACGCCAGAACACTCCGATCAGACGCAGGTCCGTCAGAAAGATAAGCCCCACGGAAAGGGACAGCGACAGCAGGTGTGTCCCCTCGAAGATCGGGTACAGATAGCGCGACTCCGCTATGGTGTCCCCAAACTTCGAGTCCTGGAGAGCCTGGGCTAGCTCATGGATGCTCAACATGCATCAATGCGTCTGTGATACCGAAATCGGCGCCCCGCCAATGGCCAACTGCTGCCCGAAGCCTCCATTGTTCTCGATGCACATAAACTCGTAGTAATCGGGAATCAGCCGGTGGTCGCCAGCGGCGACGTGCGCCGGCTTGAGCGGGAAATGCCAGCCGTTTCTAGGATCGGCGAGCGTCCAGCGGCGTGCCGGGACGGTGACGGTGAACGGTCGCGTGAAGGCAGTGGGATCGGTGAAGGTGGCGACGTAGTTATAGCGCTTGCCGTTGTTGGAAAATATGTAACGCTCCACGACATGTACCCGGTCGGTGGTGAACTCCGCGGTTCTGCCGAATCGGGCTTTGGAGTTGAGGTTGCTAACGTCCACCACCAGGGTGTTGCCTTCCCAGTGGCCGCGGGAGTCGCCATTCCACAGTTTGATATTGGCCGGCAAGTGATGGGACGCGTCGTCGATATAAATGATGCGCCACCCGGACTGGAACAGGAACAGAATCTTGCCCGGGTACTGCCGGATCTCATAGCCATGCCAGTAGAAGGACTTGGGAATTCCGGCCGGGGCGCATCGATCCAGCGGCTCGATATATTGGGGCTCGATAGGGTTGAAGAAATGCGTTTCCAAGTCTTGCTGGACCGCGCGTGCCCAAGGTTTATAGGGCAACTGACCGTCTGGCGGATCACTCACGCGGCTCGGAGCGCGCTCCGAGCGCGGTCCCAATTTCCGGTGGGAGGTCGGGTCGCCCGGAATGCCGCCCTGCGGGTCGGTGGTGTTGTCATGGTTGGCGATGGGATTGGACCAGTCGCCGGCGATGTCCGGTTGGCCGTCCGCCAGGCGCTTGCCCGTCCACTTGCCAGACGCGATCTGAGGGAAGCTCGTCTCCAGGTCGATACCTCCCCCGCCGCGCCGCGGACGCCCGGTTTTGGCAGCAGTGCTTGCTGCAGCCCCGTCATCCTGCGCCCAAGAGGCGGCGATCGGCAGCGCGGCCAGGGAATAGATTGCAATCGCGAGCTGCAGGGCATGACGTACGGCGACTTTGGCTTTCATAAGGATCTAACCAGATGGTATTGATTTCGACCGTTTGTGTTGAGCTTTCGGAGGGGATTGAGTGGGCGCCCGTCAGCCCTGCGGTGGCTGCTCCGACTTCGGGTACGGATAGTACTTATCGAAAGGCAAGGTGTAGCAGTAGTTCTCTATGATCTGGAAGTTCTTTTCCAGATGACGATAGAGATACACCTCGAGCGTCCAAGGCCTGCTGAAGATGTTGGGATCATCGAGCGTCGCCTTGTAATCGATCGTATTGGCGTTCAGGTATTTCCAGCGTTCGACGACATGCAGCGCCTCATCATGGAAATCTCCTGCGCGACTCAGCCAAGTCTCATCATTGAAGTCCCTGACATCGACCACCAGGGTATCGCCCTCCCAATGACCACGGGAGTCACCGAGCCAGAACTCGTTGTCGGTGTCCACAGGGTGCAGTGTGTTGTTGGTGTGAATGGTTCGAACGGAATCCCCAAACTCGAAAACGATGGTCAGATCTTCCGGCCGTTGGAAAATCTCAAAGGGCTCTGGATAATAGATGCCCCGCGGTGTGCCGAGCGTCCAGCACTTGAGACGCGGATCATCCGTGCCGCGCGCGGCAAAATTCTTCTGTTTCTGCTCAAGTGCCGCGGGAGTGTAGGGAATGAACCCGCCTTCCACGTACCCGGCGCTCGGAGGCGCATCTGCACGCGTGGAGTGAGGCTCCAGGTCGTCATCGGCGTTGCTCAGAGTCTGCCAGATGCCGGAGAAGTCCGGCCGGCCATTGGGCAGGCGTGGAATCTTCCCTGTACTGCCAGTGCTGTCACTGGCGAGAGCCAACTGTGAACCCAATAGACAGGCTCCCAGGGCTGCGATGGTCGCCAAAGCGACGAAGCTGCGTCCATCGATTGAATTGCGCTTCAAGGACGATTCTCCCGTGGTGGAGGTGCCGGGTGGCGCCTGTCAATTGTTGTTTACAATCCCGCCCGCCGGAGGGACGGAGGGAACCGCGGCGGCTGTGGGGGCATCCTGCGCCCCTCCCACCTTGAACGAGCGCCCGTCGCCGAGGGTCAGGGCCACGGCATAACCGTAGTTGAGGCCACTCTTCGCGCGATACCCGACAATGTGGACGGCCGTACCGGGACGCAGATCGGCTTTCGTCAGGCCCCTGCCGTTGAGGGCGTTGGGGGCACCAAACTCCACCCCCCAATTGACCACCTTGCCGTTGGGATCTTTGACGGCGAAATAGAGCCAGCTATGTGGATTCGTCCATCGAGCCTTGGTCACCACCCCTATCAGATCCAAGTGCTGACTGGAGTCGTATTCCGCAGCAAAGGCGTGATGCGCATACGCCGGTGCACCGCCCCCGAGCAAGCTGATACTTGCCGCCAGCGGCACCAGATAGCGTAATGACATCGGCAAAGGTCGTTTGAACAGTTTTGACATGACCAGGCTCTCCCACATGGAAATGAAGTCGCGCTTGCGACCCTGAGGTCGGCAGGCTGCCGCTAATGGGACAGCCGGCTTGAGCGATTTCTTCGAGGCCGTGTGCAAATGTCGGGCCAGCGCTGGCACGTAAGTGGTCCGCCAATCGCACAGCAGACGCGCTCGGATCCCAACTGTATGAAAGCACTCGTCGTATGTACCTACTGGCTCGTCGGCGCTGCGCTCACATAATTCCGGCAGCCGGCCGGTCGACGTGCGTGGTTGCCTCCCGGGCAACATGTTCAGGGTCCTGCATGCTGCTTTTGAAGCAGCCGGGGGTATCCAGAGGGTAAAGAGTGGCACCGCGATATCCAGCTACAGCGTGCCGCTGAAATTGATGCCGTACCAGCGCGGCAGGCCGGGGATATAGGAGGTCCAGGTCTGTGACACCCGATAGGCAGTATCGAAGGCATTCTTCACGAGGAAGGTGACATCGAACTTCCGGTCCTGCCGCCCGAAGCCGACACCAAAATCGAACAGCCCATACCCGTTGACCCAGGCGTACTCGGAAAATCCTCCGGTGGTATCGGAATTGAAGCGGCTGGTGTAGTGGTAATTGAAATTGAGGTGGGCGATTTTGTTCGAAAGGACTGGGATGACGTACTCACCCGACAGATTGCCGGTGAACCTCGGCGCGTTGGCCAGCCATTCTCCCTTGGCGTCGTGATACGCCGGCGAGATGTTGCCATCCTCGACTGCGTTGCTGAGCAATACATCCTTGTTGTAGAAGGCGTGGTTGTAATCCCCGGCGAAACGTAGCGCCAGGTTCTTGATGCCGACGAACGCTGCGTCGAGCTCGGCGCCATTTGTTTCAATCCCGGCCGCATTGCCGGTAAGACTGTCATAGGTGTTGACGCCATTTTCCGCCGAGAGCACCGAATCATAGACGTAGACGGTTTGCTGGTAGTTGTTGATGTAGTCTAGGTAGTAGTCCAGATTCACCGTCAGAGTGTCGAAGTAGCTGCCCTTGACTCCGAACTCATAGTCGTTCGAGGTCTCCGGCTTTACCGGATAGGAAGAGAGCACGCCACCGACACTGGCAAGTTGCGAGATACCGGCTTTTACGCCGCGGTCCCAGGTCAGGTACGAACTCACTTCGGGGGTCAGCTTGTACGTCAGACTGACATCGCCGGAGGGCAGCCAGCCTTTGTAGGGCCGGGCGGCCTCGGTGCTGAACAAGCCGGTATAGACGTTCGAGGCGCGGATAGCCCTGGCTGCGGCTACCTGTGCTTGCTCCGCGGGAGTCAGGGCGCTGTAACTGGCCGCGTCGAAGTACTGCTGCGCGACGGAATTGGCGAGGGCCAGCTGCTCAGGTGTGTTCGTGGTCAGCGCCCCCGCGGCATTCGTGTTGAATCCCCCATAAATCGCCGGGTTCAGGGCGGCACCGGATCCAGGGTCGGATACACCCTTATCCTGCTCGGTATGCCGATCCTCTCCGCTCTCTCGAATGCCGGTGGTCAGGGTCAGCGGGCTGGCCAGATGCCAATCGAGCTGCCCGAACGCCGCCTCTGTCTTGTTGAGATTCCAGGTCACATTGTACGAATCCACGCCGTTCAACGAATTCTGCATCAGCAGGATCCCGGCGGCAGTTGAATCGAGTGTGGCGTATTGCGCGGCGTTGGCGTCGTACGCGCCGGCGTCGTAGCCATAGATTGCGCGCCCCGGGTACCCATTGTTCCAGTCGCTCGACTGCAGGTAGAACAGTCCCGTGGTGTAGTCAAGGAAGCCTCCAGGCTTCGAGGTGATGTCCAGTTCCTCGCTCTCCTGCCTGTATTTCATGTCCGCGCCGCCGTCATAGGAGACGTCCCACTCGCCAGTACCGTTCGAGGCCTGGAAGTGCTGAAAGTCGAAGCCGGAGATCGATTGCAGTGTTGCCCAGGGCAGGTCCCATGTCACATGGAAGACGCCGCCGTAGGTCGCGTTCAGAACCCCTTTCTCTTCGTTATCGAATACCGGGGCTCCAAGATAGTTCTGGTAGGCGTTGGGATCCTGGTCTGTGAAGTAGCTGCGCGTATATTTGTTCTCGACCGTATTCGTAGCGCCAGGAAGTCCATTGGGTATGTATGTCGGCGCACCATTGGCATACGTGGCCGGTTCCTGTACCGCC
This sequence comes from Gammaproteobacteria bacterium, assembly GCA_030038755.1. Lineage (GTDB taxonomy): Bacteria > Pseudomonadota > Gammaproteobacteria > Steroidobacterales > Steroidobacteraceae > FEN-1191. The sequence continues at coordinate 2,119 of JASHSK010000273.1, read as the reverse complement.
TGCGTCAATCCATTCACGAATTCAATGCCGTTCGGCTTGCTCGTGACGCTCAGGAGCATGTGGAGATCGTCCGTCGGCGTCAGCAGGAACTGTAGTCGCCCGAGCGTGCGGTCCACGTTGTCCCAGGAATATCTCCCTTCATTGCCGGGATACGCGTTGTTGTATGGGCCGTTCTCCTCATCCCGGTAGAATGTGGCACGCCAGGCGAGGAGATCGTCGATGACGGGTCCGCCGAACACTCCCTGCGCCACCACGGCACTTCGTATGCCCAAGGTCAACGAACCGTAGGCTTGAGTCGTGAAGGTGGGTGCGTTGTCGACGATTGCGATCGTGCCCATCGTGTCATTCAATCCGCCGGTGGAGCCCTGAGGACCACGGGTGACAGAGATAGTGGACACATCGACGTAGTCGAGCTCGGAGGCGATCTCTGTGGACGCCAGGGGGACCCCGTCTACAGTCGTTCCGAGGCTCGGGTCGATCGTACCGCCGCCGCTGGAGCTGACTCCACGGATCGACAAGCTACCGGTCATCGGATTTCCATAGTTCCACTGTGCATTGCCCACACGGTCCAGAACCTCGGTGACGTCCAGCGCGTTCAGAGACTGCAACTCCTGGCCACTCACCACGGAAATCGACTGTGGGACGTCCTTTAGCACCACCAGGGGGGCAGCGATCGGAGAGAGTTTTACCGCCTTCACGGTGACCTCCTGCAGGCCACCCGTGCTGGTATCGGCGACTGAATCCGGCGGCGAGGCAGCCGGGTTGGCTGAGGTGGCAGCCAAAGTCTGCGTCTGGGCGGCATTTGCTGTGGTAGCCGCCGCAGTCTGCGTCTGATCGGCGTTCGGCTTCGTTCCTCCGGCTGCAGTTGGGGTCTGGTCGGTGTCCGACGTGGGGTCATCCGCCGCCCAGACGTTCAACGTGAGGGCTGACAAACTGCCTATCGAGAGTATTAGCAATACAAGTATCTGGCATAGCCGCGAATACACACGCGCGCCGGAACGGGCGGACACGCTCGGGTCAAAGCCTGACATCATCCACTCTCCCTACCACTGAAATTGTTCTTGTCGAAGTCATTACCGGGGCCTAGAGCAGGGAGCGTGCCAATCAAATGGTTTGTATAGCGGTCAAATCAATACGATTTCCTCAAGTGTTGAAATCTTTTGAAAAATGTTCGTGGCTTTTTTTTGGTTCTAAGCTCAGTACGTCTCGACGTGGAGAGCCTTTCGAGCCATAGCTGCTGCCCTGGCTGCAGAGCACATTGCAGGTTGTTTGTTCTGACGCACATGCGAGGAAGTAGTTGCGCGGGTGCTCTATGCGGTGGCCCGCGCCTGCGGTTTCTGTCGGCGCCATGCGGACGCCGATCGAAGGAATGCGGGGCGATGCGAGCGGACCCGTGAGAAGCGCGGCCTCAGCTGGTTCGCTTTTTGCTAGCAACTCATGGGGAACTTATGCGTGGAACTCGACCATCACGTGATATGAATATATGTATACGGGCCGACGGGACCGGCGCCTGGGTGTGCAAGTCTCGTCGCAGAATGCCCGCCGTGCTCGTTATGAGGCGCGCGGTCTTGATTTGGCGGGAACGGCTCCTGGCCGGGCTGGCTGCTGCTGTCTTGCTCGCCGCAGCGGGACCGGCGGCTGCGCATCATTCCTTTAATGCGGAATATGACAACAGCTGGCAACTGGACCTGAGTGGAACCGTGATCGGTGTCGCCTGGACCAACCCGCATGTCTGGCTGCTGCTCGACGTGGTGGGGCGTCGTCGCGAGTTGAGACAGTGGAGCGTGCAGTTCGGACCACCTAACGCGCTGCAGGCGAGGGGCCTGAAGAAGGCCGATCTGCAGCCGGGCGGTCAAGTGCGAATCCGCGGATTTCGTTCCAAACGTGGGGACGATGCCGTTTATTCGGTTCAGCTCACGCTGTCCGACGGTCGCGTGTTCAGGACCGGGGGCGTGGATTGTCCGACGGTATCTGGAGACCAGTTGCTCGGTCCCGGCCCGGCGGGCTTTTCGGCTGGGCCGCGGTGACCCGGGGCTGCCGGCGATCCGCCCTCAGAGCGAGTGCTGAATACTCAGCAGAGTGGCGCGAAGTCTGCTGCGTTTCGTGCAGTAGATTCACG
>JASHSK010000272.1 GCA_030038755.1 Gammaproteobacteria bacterium | reverse complement strand
GCAGCCGGTGCGGCCGCTCCGGCCGGTGCGGGGACGGCCGGAGTTGCAGCGGCCGTGCCGCCGCCCGCGCCGGCCCCGGCTTCCGCGAGCACGCTTAGTCGGCGCAGCTGGCGCAGCGCGCCCTGCTGATCCGCGGGCGCGCGCTCGATGGCCTTGCTGAGCGCATCGGTAGCCGCCTCGTAGCGCTTGAGCGCGAGCAGCGCTCGCCCGGAGAGTGCATAACCATCCCATCTCTCCGGATCGATGCGGGTCGCTGCATCACCCGCGTTCAGAGCGTCCTCGGCATTGCCGAGCGCAAGTTCGTCTTGGCCGTGCTGGATCTGGGCTTCGAAAGTCGGTGCGCTCTGACCGTGCGCCGCACCGACCAGCAGTGTTGCGGTCAGAACGAGGCAGCAGAGCTGTAGGCTGGAAAGCTTCATCATGGCGACCGTCCCGCATCCCCCCTTCTGGGTATACGGGCAGTCTAGCGGCTGCGGCCGTCATGGTCACGGCCCTGGGGGCCGTGACCATGGCAGCGGGCAGAGGCCGGCGGGCCAGCCCCTCAGCTGGCCAGCAGCGTCGGGTCGATCGGCAGCGAACGGATGCGCTTGCCGGTGGCCGCAAACAGCGCGTTCGTCAGCGCCGGCAGTGCGGGCGGCAGTGTCGGCTCGCCCAGCCCCGTCACGGCGTTATCCGTGATGCGGAAATGCACCTCCACATCCGGCGCCTCACGCATGCGGATGGGGCTGAACGTATTGTAGTTCTCGTTCACCACCGCTCCGTTCTCGATCGTGAGGGCTTCGTGCAGCGCGACCCCCAGACCATCGAGTACCGCGCCCTGGGCCTGGTTGTAGGCGCCGGCCGGGTTGACGATCTGTCGACCCACATCCGCCGCCACCCACACTTTGTGGATGCGCGGGATCCCGCGCTCGTTGACGCTGGCCTTGACCACTTCGGCGACATAGCCGAGGTGGCTGTAGCAGAACGCAATTCCCATGCCGGTACGCGGCGGCAGCTGCGTGCGGCCCCAGCCGGACTTCTCGGCCACCAGCTCGAGCACTCCGCGTACGCGCCCCGTATCGAATGCCGGCAACCTCATGCCGAAGCGTGCCGGCGGCGCGGGGAACACCTTCGGCGGCCCGTACAGAGCCAGGCGGAACTCCAGCGGATCGCGCCCGGCGGCAGCGGCAAGCTCGTCGATGAAGGACTCGAACGCAAATGCCAGTCCGTTGTTGCCGGGATTGCGCAGCGAGCCGGTTGGCGCTCCCAGCTGCATCAGTGACATCCCGAACTGCAGATTGGGCACGAAGCCGCCCGGAAACTGGTCGTTCTCCATGCCCGCGGACGAGGCGACCTTGCCGCCCTGCCCGAAGGTCACGAAATGATCGGCGAACGCCACGAGCTTGCCCTGCGTATCGAGGCCACCGCGGAAGTGGTGGTAGCCCGCCGGCCGGTAGACGTCGTGCTGGATGTCCTGCCGGCGATTCCATAGCAGCTTCACGGGTTTGCCGATGTGCTGCGAGATCGCCGCGGCCTCGACGCCGTAGTCGTTGTAGTTGCGCCGGCCGAACGCACCGCCCACGCGTGTCATATGCACGGTGACCTTGTCCGGGTCCATCTTCAGCGTCTTGGCGATGAGCGTGCGCGCACCGGCCGGACCCTGCGTGGGCGTCCACACTTCGATCGTGCCGTCGGGCTTGGCGTAGGCCGTGGAGTTCATCGGCTCGAGCGGCACATGCGCGAGGAACGGATAGCTATAGGCGGCTTCCAGGATCTTGGCCGCCCCGTAGAAGCCGCGGTCGACATCGCCGTCGTGGCGAAGGATCTGCTGTGGCGCACCGCGCGCCAGCTCTGCCGCCTGCTGTGCGAAGCCGCGGGTGCTCTGCGAGGCCGCGGGGCTGTCCTCCCACTGCACCTGCAACCGCTCGAGCGCCTTGTTGGCCTGGTGCCAGCGGTCCGCCACGATGGCCACGCCATCCAGCAGTCCGGCGGTGAATACCTGCGAAGGGTCTCCATGGATGATGAAGGCATCGCGCACACCGGGCAGCGACTTGATCTCATCCAGGTTGGCGCCGAGCGCGCGGGCGCCGAACACCGGCGCCTTCTCGTAGACCGCATAGAGCATGCCGGGCACGCTCTGGTCGATGCCAAACAGCGGCTCGCCCGCCAGCACTCGCGCCGCATCCACCTGCGGAGTGAAGTGACCGATGATCTTGTAGTCCTTCGGATCCTTCAGGGTGAGTGTCCTGAGATCCGGTGCCGGCAGACGTGCTGCGCGGCTCGCCAACGCCCCATAGCTCGCCTTGCGGCCACTGCGCGCGTGGTACACGACGCCTTCGGCGGCCGTGCATTCCTCCACCGGTACGCGCCAGGCGCGCGCCGCGGCCTGCACCAGCATCGCTCGCCCGGCCGCTCCGGCGCGCCGCATGGGCTCCCAATTCATCGGGGTGGAGAAGCTGCCACCGGAGAACTGCGCCGGATACAGCGCCGGATTCAGCGGTGCGTACTCGGTGCGCACCTGCGACCAGGCCACGTCCAGCTCCTCGGCGATCATCATCGGCAGGGAGGTCTTCACCCCCTGACCCATCTCCGGGTTCTTGGCCATGATGGTCGTGGTGCCATCCGGCGCAATGCGGATGTACGCCGTCAGCGTCGTCTCACTGTCCGCCGCATGTGCTGCGCCCTCGGCACGCGCTTCGGCCAGCCCCGGCAGGCTCAGCGTCAGCATCAGCCCGCCACCGGCCGCGAGGCCGGCGCTCAGAAAGGTGCGCCGCGACAGCTCCGCTCCTGCCCCCTGCCCTGGCGCCATCGCGCCGCCCGGCTGCGCGCCGCTCGGCGCCGCACCGCCCATCTGCTCCCGCACGCCCCCGTCCATCTCACACCTCCCGCGTATCAGCGGTCGGCAGACCCGCCGCCTGCTTGATCGCCGCGCGAATGCGGATGTACGTGGCACAGCGGCACAGATTGCCGCTCATCGCCTCATCGATGTCCTGATCCGTGGGCCGCGGGTTCCTCTGCAGCAGCGCCGTGGCCGCCATCACCTGCCCGCTCTGGCAGTATCCACACTGCATCACGTCCAGCTGCAGCCACGCCT
>JASHSK010000271.1 GCA_030038755.1 Gammaproteobacteria bacterium | reverse complement strand
GGCGGGTAATCCTCGCCGGCGATCAGCGGCGCAAGATACCGCCTGCAGGCGGCCGTGATGCCAAAACCGTCGGCGGTGATGAATTCCCGTGGCACCGCTCGCTCCACGTTGGCAACCTGCGCCAGCGGTACCGGGTCGATTGTCCAGCGATAGGGCCGGGAGCTGACGCGGCGGATCGCGGGCATCACGGCGTTCATGCCCTGCAGGGCATACTGCACGGCCGCCCGCCCCACCGCGTAGGCCTGCTCGACATCGACCTTCGAGGCGATGTGGCGCGCGGCGCGCTGCAGGTAATCGGCGACCGCCCAGTGATACTTGTAGCCGTGCGCCTGGCGCACCAGATTGGCCACCGCCGGCCCGGCGCCACCGAGCTGTGTGTGGCCGAAGGCGTCGACCGTACCGGCATCCGCGAGGAACTTGCCGTCCGGGTACCGCGCCCCTTCCGAGACGACGATGACGCAGTAGCCGTACCGCTCGACACATTCCTTGACGCGCTCGAGCAGGCGCGGCGTATCCACGGGAACCTCGGGGAAGAGAATGATGTGCGGGGGTGAGCCGGGGCCGTGACCCGCGAGCCCAGCGGCCGCCGCGATCCAGCCGGCGTGCCGGCCCATGACCTCGAGCACGAACACCTTGGTCGAGGTGCGCGACATCGAGGCGACGTCGAGCGCCCCCTCGAGCGTGCTGACGGCGATGTATTTGGCCACCGAGCCAAAGCCCGGGCAGCAGTCGGTCAGCGGCAGGTCGTTGTCGACGGTCTTGGGGATGCCGACGCAGGTGATCGGATAATCCAGCGCGGCGCCGATCTGTGAGACCTTCAGCGCCGTGTCCATCGAATCGTTGCCGCCGTTGTAGAAGAAGTAGCCGATGTCGTGCGCGCGGAACACCTCGATCAGCCGTTCGTATTCCGAGCGGTTCTGCTCCAGGCTCTTGAGCTTGAAGCGCGCCGAGCCGAAGGCACCCGCCGGGGTGTAGCGCAGGGCGCGGATGGTCGCGGAGCTCTCGCGCGACACGTCGATCAGGTTCTCGGTGAGCACACCGAGAATACCGTCTCGCCCGGCGTACAGCCGGGCGATTCGGCCGCGCGAGCGCGCGACGGCCTCGATCACTCCGCAGGCGGAGGCATTGATCACCGCGGAGACGCCGCCGGACTGGGCGTAGACGGCGTTGCGCCCCGCCGGGCGGCTGCCGCGGGTCGCACGGGTTGCACGGGCGCCGCTGGCTGAGAGGGCACCGCTGGCTGAGAGGGCACCGCGGGGGGAAAGGGCGCCGCGGGGGGAAGGGGTCCCGCGGGCGGAAGGGGTGCCGCGGGCGGCACGGGAGCGGGGGGGATTCATGGGCGCGGCAGCATAGCGCAACGCCTGCGCGCGCACCTGGTTTGACCCGGGGCAGGGCTGCCGGTAGTGTTTCCCGATGCGCATCGTGCTGATGGGTGCCCCGGGGTCTGGGAAGGGCACTCAAGCCCAACGACTAATCGAGCGTTTCGGCATTCCCCAGATTTCCACCGGCGACCTGCTGCGCGAGGCAGCGGCCCGCGGCACCCCCTATGGGCTGCGCGCCAGGGCGGCCATGGATTCGGGCGCGCTGGTGGCCGATGAGATCGTGCTCGGCATCATCCGCGAGCGGCTCGGGCAGGCCGACGCGGCGCGCGGCTTCATTCTCGATGGGTTCCCGCGCAACCTGCCCCAGGCGGAGGCGCTGGCGAGCATGCTCGATACGATCGGCAAGCCGCTGGACGTGGTCGTGCTCTTCGAGGTCGACTACGCCGAGATCGTGCGGCGCATTTCCGGGCGCCGCACCTGCCCGCGGTGCGGGCGGGTGTTCAACGTGCACACCCATCCGCCCGGCACGCCCCCACACTGTGATCAGTGCGATGACCGGCCGAAGCTGGTACAGCGCCGTGATGACGAGGAGGTCACGGTGAAGCGGCGGCTGCAGGTGTACGAGGAGCAGACGCGGCCTCTCGCGGAGCATTACGCCGCGCAGGGTCTGCTGCGGGTCATCCAGGCCGACGCTCCGGTGGATGTGGTCACGGCGCGGCTGATCGAGGTGCTCGAGCCGCTAGAGCGCGCCCAGTAAGCGCTCGCCAATGACCGCGCGGCGCCAGCCCGACAGCGGCGGGGCCTCGCGTTCCCCGGCGACCAGACGCTCCATATCGCGCCGCGTGGCAAGCACCTCCGGGGCGATACCCAGTTCGCGGCCGGCCTCGCGCGTGAGCTCGGCGAGGCGCTGCACGGCCTGTGTCTCGGCCGGCGCGGGTCGGCGGCGCTGGGGGAGCGGCGGCAGAAGCGCCGGCAGCCCGAGCGACTCGATCAGCGAGAGGATCTCGGCGCCGCGGTGCCGGCGCACCCCCTCGGGTAGCTCGCTGATGGCCGCCAGCTGAGCCGTCGTGCGCGGCGCCGACAGCACGATATCGCGCAGAGCGGCATCCGGCAGTATCCAGTTGCGTGGCCGGTCCGCGCTGATCGCGCGCCGCTCGCGCCAGGCGCCCAGCGCGCGGGCGAGCGCGCGCCGCTGCTCATCCAGCTCGGCGAGCCCCTTGACACGGCGCCAGGCGTGTTCGGGTTCCACCTGGAACGATCCGTTGCCCGCCAGCTGCGCCATTTCTTCCTCGAACCATCCCCAGCGACCCAGCTTCTGCAGCCGCAGCGTGAGCTCGTCCGCCAGCGGCGGCAGATAGCGCACATCGTCGAGCGCGTAAGCCAGTTGCGCCGCGCTGAGCGGGCGGCGCGCCCAGTCGGTGCGCGTCTGGGACTTGTGCAGGGTGGTGTCGAGCAGCACCTTGGCCAGCTCTGCGTAGCCGATCTGCGCGGGCAGGCCCACGAGCGCGGCGGCGCTCTGGGTGTCGAACAGGCCGGCCAGTGCGCCGGTGGCCGGCCACAGCACCTCCAGGTCCTGGCGGGCTGCGTGCAGGATCTTGCGTGTGAGCGGCGCGGCCATGACGGGCCGCAGCGCATCCAGGTCGCGCAGCGCGAGCGTGTCGACGGCGAGCGCGCGCGCGCCGAAGCTCAGCTGCAGCAGGCACAGCTGCGCGAAGTAGGTGCGCTCGCGCAGGAACTCGGTATCCAGCCCCAGCTCGCGCTGGCCGGCGAGCTCGTGGCACAACTGCGCAAACTCGATCGGGTCGCTGATAATCGCCGCCATGCTTCTCGATAGTCGTTCCGGACCGCTCCGCCGGGGGGCGGAGCCAGCTCCGAGCTAGCCCATGTCGCAGGTACAGCCACGTTCGGGGTTGTTGGCGCTCGCGCGCCTGTACGTCGATATCGCGCTGTGGAGGCGCGGCCCCCAGGATCTGCCCGCGGTCGGCATTCTACTGCCTCTGACTATCGCCGCTTATGTCGCCTTCAGCGTCGCGCTCGGGGAGGCGCTGCCCTCGCTGCGGGAGGGCTGGGTGTCGCAGGTGTTTGCCGACACGGCTTTCATCGCGCTGTGGTATTGGCTGCTGCTGGCGTTCATGGGCCGGCGCAGGCGCTACCTGCAGACCGCGGCCGCGCTGTTTGGCTTGCAGACGGTGCTCGCCACGCCCAGTATCCTGTCCGCATGGCTCCTGCAGCACTTCGCGCACGACTCGGTCTGGTTGACGGTCTCCTCTGTCTACGCACTGACGATCGTGGCCTGGACGGTGGCGGCCATCGGCCACGTGCTGCGCGCCGCGCTCGAGCGTCCGCTCGCCGTGTGCGTGCTGCTGGCGTTCGCACAGATACTCGTCGAGGAGATGGCGCTGCTGGCGGTGTTCGAGCCGCATCGCTGAGGGCCGGGTAGCACGCATGCACGTGCATATCCTCGGAGTCGGCGGCACCTTCATGGGGGGCGTCGCGGCGTTGGCGCGCGCCGCGGGGCACCGCGTATCCGGATCGGACCGCAATGTCTATCCCCCGATGAGCGACCAGCTGGCCGCGCTCGGGATCGAGCTGCACGAGGGGTACGACGCGGAACAGCTCTCGCCGCGCCCCGATGTGCTGGTGGTCGGCAACGTCATGACGCGCGGCATGCCGGTCATCGAGGCGATGCTCGATCGCGGACTGCCCTACGTGTCGGGTCCGGCCTGGCTCGCCGAGGAGGTGCTGCGCGAGCGCTGGGTACTCGCGGTGGCCGGCACGCACGGCAAGACCACCACCACCAGCCTGATAGCCTGGATCCTGGAGGCGGCGGGCCGCGCGCCGGGGTTCCTGATCGGCGGAGTGGCGGCCAATTTCGGCGTCAGCGCCCGGCTGGGTGGCTCGCCGCTGTTCGTGATCGAGGCGGACGAGTACGACACCGCGTTCTTCGACAAGCGCGCGAAGTTCGTGCACTACCACGCACGCACGCTCGTGCTGAACAATCTGGAATACGACCACGCGGACATCTACCCGGACCTGGCCGCGATCGAGCGTCAGTTCCAGCACCTGGTTCGCACCGTGCCGGGAAGCGGTCGCATCCTGTGTCACGCCGGGGATGCGAGCCTGGCACGCGTGCTGGCGGCCGGGTGCTGGACCCCCGTGGAGAGCTTCGGGAGTGCGGCGGACTGGAGTCTGCGGGCCGCCCCGGACGCCGACTACTCGCGCTTCGAGGTCCTCAAATCAGGCCACAGCGTCGGGGAGCTGCAGTGGGCGCTCATCGGCGCGCATAACGCCGACAACGCGCTCGCCGCGATCGCCGCGGCGAATCACGCCGGCGTGCCGCCCGAGCGCGCCATCGAGGCGCTCGCCCGCTTCCAGGGCGTCGCGCGGCGACTGCAGCTGGTGGGCGAGCAGGATGGAATACGCGTTTACGACGATTTTGCGCACCATCCCACGGCGATCGCGACCACTCTCGCGGGGCTGCGCCGCCGCGTCGGGCGTGCGCGCATCGTGGCGGTGCTGGAGCCGCGCTCGGCCACGATGCGCCTGGGAGTGCACCGGGCCACGCTCGCCGGCGCACTCGCCGCGGCCGACGCCGTGTGGCTCTACGCGCCGCCGGATCTCGGATGGGACGTGCGCGGCAGCCTTGCCCCGCTCGGGGCTTCCGCTCACATCGCCACCGATCTGGGCGCCCTCGTGGAGGCACTGGCCGCCGATCTGACGCGCGGCGATCAGGTGCTCGTGATGAGCAACGGCGGCTTCGGCGCGCTGCCGGCCCGGCTGCTGCAGGCGCTGGCGATGCGCGAGGGGGCCGCTGCCGCGGCCGCCGAGGCGAGAGGCTGAGGTGCCGCCGCGGACGTGCTGATGGACGACATCGCACTGTTCCCGCTGCGCAGTGTGCTCATGCCCGGAGGTCTGCTGCCGCTGCGCATCTTCGAGCCGCGCTACCTCGACCTCATCGGGCGCTGTCTGCGGTGCGACGAGGCCTTCGGAGTGGTGCTGATACGCAGCGGCCAGGAAACCGCGAGCGCGGTCAGCACGGCGGAGGTGGGCACCTCGGCGCGCGTCATCGACTTTCAGTCCATGGCCGACGGACTGCTGGGCGTGCTGTGTCGTGGAGAGCGGCGCTTTCGTATCCGTGAGCGCAGCCAGCAGGCCGATGGCCTCAATCGGGCGTGTGTCGAGTGGCTGCCCGCCGATGTGCCTGCGTGCGTGCAGCCGCACTTTCAGCCGCTGGTGGAGACGCTGCGTCAGGCACTGGCGAGTCTCGCCAATTCCCGGCGCCTCATGGAGCCGCACTACGAGGACGCCGGCTGGGTCAGCCACCGGCTCGCGGAGCTGCTGCCGCTCGAGCCCGGGCTGCTGCAGCGGCTGCTGGAGCTGGAAGACCCGAATGCACGACTGCGCCTGCTCGCGCCTCTGGTGGAGGGCGCGCAGCAGGATCGACTGCGCTGACGGCGCTGACTGCGCTCACGGCGCTGAGGGCGCTGACTGCGCTCAGGCGCTGAGGGCGCTGACGGGGCGTTTCAGTGACCGCCGGCCACCGCCGGCATCGCTTCCGCGGGCTCGACCCAGACCACTTCGGTATCCACGCTGCCATCCGCGCGCAACGTCAGCTGCCGATAGGCCGGCGGCCGGGTGTCCAGCGCGAAGTCGTTGGACAGCGGCAGGAACTGCGCGCACGTGGAGGGGGTTGCGAGCAGCCGGATGCCGCGGTGCCACTGGTCGAGGCACTGGTGCACGTGCCCGAAGCTCAGCACGCGTACGCGGCCGTGCCCGTAGGCATCCAGCGTGTCGAACAGCTGCTCGGCGTTCTCGATCCCGAGAGCGTCGAGCCAGCGGCTGGACAGGCCGATCGGCTGGTGGTGCACGCAGATCATGACGTGGCGCTCGCTGCTCTCGAGCGCCTGCTGCAGCCGTTGCAGCTCCGAGGGCGCGAGCCGTCCGTGCGTGCGCCCCGGCACGCTGCTGTCCAGCAGCACCAGTCGCCAGTCGCCCAGGTCCGCGTGTCCACAGATGTGGAAGGGCGCTCGCGCCAGCGCGCTGCGCAGCGGCTCGGCGGAATCGTGATTGCCCGGCAGGCAATACACGGGCTTGCCCAACGCGCCGAGCAGCCGCGCGAAGTGCGCGTAGCCGCCGGGCTCATCGTTGACGATGTCGCCGGTGCACAGCACCGCATCGACGCCGCGCCGGCGCGCCATCGCGTGCGCCAGGACACGTTCCAGGGACTCGAGCGTCGATACTCCGCGCAGCTTGCCGCGGGGGTCGGCAAACAGATGCGGATCGGAGATCTGCAACACGCGCACGTCTGCGTTCATGGAGGGATAGTACACGGACCGGGCGGCGTTCCCGAGTGAAGCCCATCAAGCGTCGCACGCTCACCCCGCGCACGGGGGTGACGCAGCACGCAGAATGGGGAGCGCACCACGCCAGATGTAAAACCTGCCGCGCCGCGCCGCGCCACGCCGCGCCTGTCCACTGCGTCGCGCCTGCGCACTGCGTCGCGCGGCGCCCGCGTCGTGTCGGACTTTTCTGACGCGCCTGCGGCGCTATAAGGGCTGTTCACATTGCCCGGCGGCGGCCCGGTGGTAGACAATGCGCGCCCCCGATTTTGCGACAGTGCGCTGGGAGTCCCCCATGCCAACGCGCCGAGAGCTTGCCAATGTCCTGCGGGTGCTCGCCATGGATGCGGTACAGAAGGCCGGCTCCGGCCACGCGGGCGCACCCATGGGCATGGCCGACATCGCCGAGGCGCTGTGGCGCGGTTTCCTGAAGTACAACCCCGCCAATCCGCTCTGGTGGGATCGCGACCGTTTCATCCTGTCCAACGGTCATGCCTGCATGCTGCTGTACGCGCTGCTGCATTTGACCGGCTATGCCGTTTCCATGGAGGAGATCAAGAACTTCCGTCAGCTCGGCTGCCGCCTGGCCGGACATCCGGAACATGATCCTTCGATCGGCATCGAGACGACCTCCGGGCCCCTCGGGCAGGGCCTGGCCAACTCGGTGGGCTTCGCGCTCGCCGAGAAAATGCTCGCCGCGCACTTCAACCGCCCGCAGCTGCCGATCGTCGACCATTACACCTATGTCTTCCTGGGCGACGGCGACCTGATGGAGGGCGTTTCACACGAGGCGTGTTCGCTGGCGGGCACCCTCAAGCTCGGCAAGCTGATCGGCTTCTACGACGACAACGGCATCTCCATCGACGGTGAGGTCAAGGGCTGGTTCGCGGACGACACCCCCAAGCGCTTCGAGGCCTACGGGTGGCACGTGCAGAGCATCGACGGCATGGACGGCGAGGCCGTCGCGGGCGCGATCCGCGCCGCGCAGGCCGAGACGCAGCGCCCCTCGCTGATCTGCTGCAGGACGGTGATCGGCTTTGGCGCACCGACCAAGGCCGGCACCAGCGCGGCGCATAGCGACCCGCTCGGAGTCGAGGAAGTGGCGCTCGCCAAGCAGCGCCTGGGCTGGACCGCCCCACCGTTCGAGGTTCCGGCAGCGCTGCGCGAGGCCTGGAACCACGAGTCAGCGGGGCGCGCCGCCGAGGAGCGCTGGCAGGAGCTGTTCGGCCGCTACCGAGGCGCCTATCCGGACCTGGCGGCCCAGTTCGAGCGGCGCATGCGCCGCGGGCTGCCCGAGACCTGGCAAAGCATGGCGCAGTCCGCGATCGCGGCGGCGCGAGCCGAGACCGCGGTGCAGGCCACGCGCAAATCCTCGCGCGCGGTGCTCGACGTCATCGGCGCTCAGATGCCGGAGCTGTTCGGCGGCTCCGCGGACCTCACGACCTCGAACGAGACCTGGCATAACGCCGCGCGTGTGCTCACCGCGGAGGATGCGAGCGGCGATTACCTGCACTACGGCGTGCGCGAGTTCGGCATGACGGCGGCCATGAACGGTCTGGCGCTGCATGGCGGATTCATCCCGTATGGCGGCACATTTCTGACCTTTTCGGACTACGCGCGCAACGCGGTGCGCATGGCCGCGCTGATGCACCAGCCCGTCATTCTCATCTACAGCCACGATTCCATTGCCCTGGGCGAGGATGGTCCGACACATCAGCCGGTCGAGCACCTCAACAGCCTGCGGCTGGTGCCCAACCTGACCCTCTGGCGGCCCGCCGATGCGCTGGAGACCGCCGTCGCCTGGTGTGAAGCGATCGAGCATGCGGAGGGCCCCACGGCGCTGGCGCTCACGCGCCAGGGCGTGCCGCAGCTGCCGCGCGAGTCCCTCTCAGCGGAAGGCATCCGCCGCGGCGGCTACGTGCTGCTCGACTGCGCGGGTGTTCCCGAGTGCATCGTCATCAGCACGGGCTCCGAGGTATCGATCGCTCTTGCGGCAGTGCGCACGCTGCAGTCGCGCGGCCGGCGGGTGCGACTGGTTTCGATGCCTTGCACGCAGCGCTTCGACGCGCAGCCGGCAGCCTGGCGCGATGAGGTGCTGCCCCCTGCCGTGAGCGCGCGCGTATCGGTCGAGGCCGGCTCGACCGGCCTGTGGTGGCGCTACGTGGGCAGCCGCGGTCGCGTCATCGGCCTGGATCATTACGGCGCCTCGGGCAAGGGACCCGAAGTGATGAGAAAATTCGGCTTCACGGCGGAGCACGTGCAGGCCGTCGTCGAGGAGCTCGCAGGTGGGTAGGAGGAACTCGCAGGTGGGTAGCAGGAGCAGGAAATGACCGTCAGGGTGGCCATCAATGGCTACGGTCGCATCGGCCGCAATGTGCTGCGTGCACTTTATGAGGGCAGCGCACGCTCGCAGCTGCAGATCATCGCCATCAACGATCTGGGCAATGCGCAGATCAACGCCCACCTGACACGCCACGACAGCGTGCACGGCCGCTTCGGGCGCGAAGTGACGGTCGACGCAGACGCCCTGGTGATCGGGGAAGACCGCATCCAGGTACTCGCCGAGCGCGATCCCGCGAAACTGCCGTGGCGGCGCCTCGGGGTCGATATGGTGCTCGAGTGCACCGGTCTGTTCACCAGCAAGGCGAAGGCGGGCCAGCATCTTGCCGCAGGCGCGGCCAAGGTATTGATCTCCGCCCCGGGCGGGGAAGACGTGGATGCAACCGTCGTCTACGGCGTCAATCACGAGGTGCTGCGCGCCTCCCAGACGGTGGTCTCCAACGCCTCGTGCACGACCAACTGTCTGGCGCCGCTCGCCCAGGTACTCGATCGCCACATCGGCATCGTCGCCGGTCTGATGAGCACGGTGCATTCCTATACCAACGATCAGGTCCTGATCGACGTCTACCACAAGGACCTGCGGCGCGCGCGCTCGGCCACGCAGTCGATGATTCCGACCAAGACCGGCGCGGCCAGCGCGGTGGGGCTGGTGCTGCCACAGCTCAAGGGCAAGCTCGACGGATTTGCAGTGCGCGTGCCGACGCTCAACGTGTCGCTCGTGGACCTGACGTTTACGCCGGCGCGGCGCACCGACGTTGCGGAGATCCATCAGCTGATGCGCGACGCGGCAGCCGAGGGACCTCTCAAGGGGGTGCTCGCCTACACGGACGCGCCGCTGGTGTCCGTGGATTACAACCACGATCCGCACTCGAGCATCTACGATGCCACCATGACCAAGGTGATCGAGGGTAACCTCGTGAAGGTCTGTGCCTGGTACGACAACGAGTGGGGATTCTCCAACCGCATGCTGGACACGGCGATCGCCTGGTCGCGCGCCCGCTAGCGGGCTGGCGCTGCGCCGGCGAGCCGTGCCGAGGAGCTGGCACCGATGAATCTGCTGCGCATGGCTGACTTGGATCTGCGGGGCAGGCGCGTGCTCATCCGCGAGGACCTGAACGTTCCGGTCGAGGGCGGGGCGGTCAGCAGCGATGCGCGGATCCGCGCCGCCGTGCCGACGCTGCGCATGGCGCTGGATCAGGGAGCACGCGTGCTGGTGCTCTCGCACCTGGGGAGGCCCGAGGAGGGCCGGCCCGAACCGCAGTACTCCCTCGCGGCGGTGGCCACGCGGCTCTCGGAGCTGCTCGGCAAGCCCGTGCCGCTGGTCAGGGATTGGCTCGGCGGGGTGGACTGTGCCCCGGGATCCGCCGTGCTGTGCGAGAACGTGCGCTTCAACGTCGGCGAGAAGCGCGATGATGACAGTCTGGCGCGGCGCATGGCGGCGCTGTGCGATGTGTTCGTGATGGATGCCTTCGCGACGGCGCACCGGGCGGAGGCGAGCACCCATGGGGTGGCCAGATTCGCGCCGGTGGCCTGCGCCGGCCCGTTGCTGGTGGCCGAGCTGCAGGCGCTCGAGCGGGCGCTGGCGCACCCGCAGCGCCCCATGGTCGCGATCGTTGCCGGCTCCAAGGTGTCCACCAAGCTCACGGTGCTGGAAGCGCTGCTCGACAAGGTCGACAAGCTCATCGTCGGCGGGGGCATTGCCAATACCTTCCTGGCGGCGAGCGGCGTCAAGGTCGGCCGCTCGCTCTACGAGCGCGACATGCTGGATATGGCCAACAAGCTCGCCGCGCGCGCCAAGGCGCGCGATGCGGAGATCCCGCTGCCGGTCGACGTGGTCGTGGCACGCGAGCGCGCGGCCACGGCGCATGCCGACGTGCGGCCGGTGGGTCGCGTGGCCGCCGATGAGATGATCCTGGACATCGGGCCGGACACCGCGGAGCTGTTCTGCGATCTGCTCGGTTCGGCCGCGACGATCCTGTGGAACGGTCCGGTCGGGGTATTCGAGTTCGACCAGTTCGGCGAGGGTACGCGGGCGATCGCCGGTGCCATCGCCCGCAGCAAGGCCTTCTCGCTGGCGGGAGGCGGAGACACCCTCGCGGCGATCGAGAAATATGGTGTGGAGGACGGCATCTCCTACATCTCCACGGGCGGGGGTGCATTCCTGGAGTTCGTGGAAGGCAAGCACCTGCCCGCCGTGGCCGCTCTGGAAGAGCGCGCCGCGGCCACTCGCGGCGCCTCGGCGGCGTAGGGGACGGCTCGACGATGGATACGCTGCGCAGGACCAAGATTGTGGCGACGCTCGGTCCGGCCACGGATGAGCCCGACGTCATGGCCGGTATGGTCAGGGCGGGACTGGATGTCGCGCGGCTGAATTTTTCGCACGGCACTCGCGAGCAGCAGGCGCGCCGGGTGCAGCTGCTGCGGCAGGCGGCGCGCGACAGCAACCGTTACGTCGGCATCCTCGCCGATCTGGCAGGTCCCAAGATCCGCATCGAGAGTTTTCGCGAGGGCCGCGTGCAGCTGGCCGAAGGCGCGCCCTTCGCGCTCGACACCGCGCTCGACCCGGCGGCCGGAAATGTATGCGAGGTGGGTTGCGCCTATACCGATCTGCCCGCCGACGTGCACTCCGGCGACACCCTGCTGCTGTCCGACGGGCAGATCGTGCTGGAAGTCGAGAAAGTCGCGGGCACGCGCATCAGCTGCGTCGTGCGCGCCGGCGGCGAGCTCTCCAATCGCAAGGGCCTGAACCGCCAGGGCGGCGGTATCTCGGCCCCGGCCCTCACCGATAAGGATCTGGAGGACCTGCGCCTGGCCGCCGAGCTCGGCGTCGACTACCTCGCGGTCTCATTCGCGCGCGACGCCGACGACATGCGCCAGGCGCAGTCGGAGCTGCGGCGCTGGCGCGGCGAGGCGCGCGTCGTCGCCAAGATCGAGCGGCATGAGGCGCTCGACAATCTGGCCGGCATCCTCGCCGTCAGCGACGCGGTCATGGTGGCGCGCGGCGATCTGGGTGTGGAGATGGGTTATGCGGAGCTCACCGGGCTGCAGAAGACCATCATCCATCAGTCCCTGGCGCGCAACCGTGTCGTGATCACCGCCACGCAGATGATGGAGTCGATGATCCAGAGCCCGATTCCGACGCGCGCCGAGGTCAGCGACGTGGCCAACGCCGTGCTCGACGGCACCGATGCGGTGATGCTGTCGGCCGAGACAGCCGCGGGCCGCTACCCCGTCAAGGCGGTGCAGGCGATGGCCGAGGTCATTCGCGGCGCGGAAAAGTACCAGCTGGGCACTCAGCGCAGCATCGTGCGCGCCGAGGAGGACTTCAGTAATACCGAGGAGGCCATCGCGCGCGCCGTCATGTACACGGCCAATCACATGCGCGTGCGCGCGGTGGTGGCCCTGACCGAATCGGGCATGACCCCGCTGTGGATGTCGCGCATCCGCTCGGACATGCCCATCTACGCCTTCACCCGCCACGAAAACACGCGCCGGCGGGTGACGCTGTACCGCGGCGTCTATGCGGTGCCGTTCGACATCGTGCATCAGGACACGCACAGCCTCTACAGCGCCATCTTCGACCGCCTGCTCGAGCTCGGCCTGGTGGATCTGAATGACCTGGTGATCCTGACCAAGGGGGAGCTGTCCGGGGTGTCCGGCGGTACCAACTCGATGCAGATCCTGCGAGTCATCCAGCACTGAGCGCTCTAAACGAGACCTCGGCGGCTGGGGCGGCGCGCCTGAGTTGGCTATGATCGAGCCCCATGGCCGCAGACGCCGCATCCCGGGGGCGCACGCCGGTGGGAGATACCGTCGGCCTGGTGCTGCCCGGCGGCGGGGCGCGCGCCGCCTATCAGGTAGGGGCGCTCAAGGCCATCGCCGAGCTGCTGCCCGGCGCGGCTAACCCTTTCCCCGTCATCGTAGGCACCTCGGCCGGCGCGGTCGCCGCGGCAGTGCTGGCGGCCGGCGCGTTTCGCTGGCGGCGCGCGATCGCCGCGCTCGAGCAGGTGTGGGCCAACTTTCACGTGCCCCACGTGTTCAAGGTCGATCCGCTCACGATGCTGAGCTCCGGGATGCACTGGCTGCTGTCGCTGATGTCCGGGGGGTTGCTGGTACGGCCGCCCGAGGCGCTGTTCGACAACTCGCCGCTGCGCGCGCTGCTCGCACGCAGCATCGAATGGCGGACTCTGCAGCGCAGCATCGACCACGGCGATCTGCGGGCGCTCGCGCTGTGTGCCACCAATTATTCGACGGCCGCCTCGGTGGCGTTCTTCCAGGCCGCAAGCGACGTTGCGGGCTGGGTACGTGCGCAGCGCGTGGGCCGGCCGACGCGCCTGACGCTGGATCATCTGATGGCGAGCCTCGGTGTGCCGTTTCTGTTCCCGCCGGTGCAGCTGGCCGATGGCTTCTACGGCGACGGGGCGCAGCGCCAGCTCTGGCCGCTCAGCCCGGCCATCCACCTGGGGGCCGACCGTCTGCTGGTCATCGGCGTGCGCGCCCAGCAGGAAAGCGGCATCAATACGACGCGCCCGCAGGGCAACCCGCAGTCGCCCACGCTCGGGCAGCTGTTCGGCTACATGCTCGACACGCTGTTCATGGATCAGATCTACGCCAACATCGAGCACGTCCAGCAGCTCAACCAGGTCGTGGAAGTCGCGCCGAGCGCGGTGCCCGGCCTGCACAAGGTGGCCACGATGGTGGTTGCGCCCAGCGAGGATCTGGGGGCCATCGCCGCCTGGCACATACGCAGCCTGCCGCGCAGCCTGCGCGCGCTGCTGCACGTCGCCGGCGCCCGCGGCACCGCCGGTGCGCAGCTCGCCAGCTACCTGCTGTTCGAGGCCGGCTATACGCGCGAGCTGATCGAGCTGGGCTACCGCGATGCGCTGCGGCGGCGCGAGGACCTGGAGGCCTTTCTCGGCGGCTCGCCGCTGGCCTCCACGACGCTGGTGCCGGCGCTGCATCTGGTGTCCACCGAGGAGGAGCAGCTCGGCACCGGACGCTGAGCGTCTGACGCCGAGCCGAAACGCAGCGCACGATCGGGGCCTGGGCCGACAGACTGGCGTGCGGGGGAATGCCTTGCGAGAATGGGCGGTCGTTGCAGCGACGCGAGCGAGCACCTATGGAAGACGAGATCAAAAAGGCCGCCCTCGATTACCACCGACTGCCCATCCCCGGAAAGGTGTCGCTCACGCCGACCAAGCCGCTGGTAAACCAGCGTGATCTGTCGCTTGCCTATTCGCCCGGCGTCGCTTACGCGAGCCTGGCCATCCGGGACGATCCCCTGGAGGCGGCCAATCTGACGGCGCGCGCCAATCTGGTCGCCGTGATCACCAACGGCACGGCCGTGCTGGGCCTCGGTCACATCGGCGCCCTGGCGGGCAAGCCGGTCATGGAAGGCAAGGGGTGCCTGTTCAAGAAGTTCGCCGGCATCGACGTGTTCGACATCGAAATCAACGAGACCGATCCGGACAAGCTGGTCGAGGTCATCGCCGCGCTCGAGCCGACCTTCGGCGGCATCAATCTCGAGGACATCCGCGCCCCCGAATGTTTCTACGTCGAGCGGCGGCTGCGCGAGCGCATGAAGATCCCGGTCTTCCACGACGATCAGCACGGCACGGCCATCATCGTGGCCGCGGCGGTGCTCAATGGCCTGAAGGTCGTCGGCAAGCAGATCGGCAAGGTGAAGGTCGCCGTCTCGGGCGCCGGCGCGGCGGCGATCGCCTGCCTGGACCTGCTGGTGGCGCTCGGGCTGAACCGCCAGAACGTGCTCGTCTGCGACAGCACCGGCGTGCTGCACGAGGATCGTCCCAATCTGGATGGGAACAAGCGCCGCTATGCGCGCGCCACGCGCGCACGCTGCCTTGCGGATATCGTGGCCGACGCGGACATCTTTCTGGGCCTCTCGGTGCGCGACCAGCTCAAGCCGGAGATGCTCGCGCGCATGGCCGAGCGGCCGCTGGTGCTGGCGCTGGCGAACCCCGACCCGGAGATCCGGCCGGAGCTCGCGAAGCAGACGCGACCCGACTGCATCATCTGCACGGGCCGATCAGACTTCCCCAACCAGGTGAACAACTCCCTGTGCTTCCCGTTCCTGTTCCGCGGCGCCCTGGATGTCGGGGCCACGACGGTCAACGAGGCGATGATGCTCGCCTGCGTGCGTGCCCTCGCGGAGCTGGCGCAGGCGGAGCAATCCGATATCGTCGCCGCGGCCTACGGCGGGGACGGCGGGCTGAGCTTCGGCCCGGACTTCCTGATTCCGCGTGCCTTCGATCCGCGGCTGATCACGCGTCTGGCTCCGGCCGTCGCGCAGGCGGCGATGGACAGCGGTGTGGCGACGCGGCCCATCGAGGATATGCACGCCTACCGGCACCGGCTGACCCAGTTCGTGTACCAGTCGGCCTCGGTCATGCAGCCGGCATTCGTGGCGGCCAAGCGCAAGCCCAAGCGCGTGGTGTTCTGCGAGGCGGAGGAGCCGCGCGTGCTGCAGGCGGCACAGGTCGTGGTCGACGAGGGGCTGGCCCAGCCGATTCTGGTCGGGCGCACCGAGTTGATCAGCGCGCGCATCGAAAAGCTCGGGCTGCGGCTCAAACTCGGCGAGGACTGCGAAGGCGTCAACATCCTGAGCGATCCGCGCTTCCGCGATTGCTGGAACGAGTACTACCGCCTGACCTGCCGCCAGGGAGTCTCCAAGGCGCTGGCGCAGGAACAGATGCGCAGCCGTCCCACGCTGATTGGCGCGATGCTCGTGCGGCGCAATGAGGCGGATGCGATGTTGTGCGGCACCGTCGGGGACTTTCACGACCATCTGGAGTACATCCGCCGCGTCATCGGACTGCGCGAGGGCGCGAGCAGTTTTGCGGCGATGAATCTGCTGGTGTTGCCGGAGCGGCAGCTGTTCATCTGCGACACCCACGTCAACGAGGATCCGAGCGCGGCGCAGATCGCGGAGATGACGCTGCTCGCCGCCGACCAGGTGCGGCACTTCGGCATGACCCCGAGCGTTGCACTGCTGTCGCACTCGAGTTTCGGCAGCGCCAATGGTCCGAGCGCACGCAAGATGCGCGAAGCGCTCGAGCTGATCAACGAGCGGGCGCCGAGCCTGGCCGTGGAGGGGGAAATGCGGGCCGATACGGCGCTCTCGGAGGTGACCCGTCAGCACGAGTTCCCGGACGCGCGCCTGCGCAGCAACGCCAACCTGCTGATCATGCCCAACGTCGATGCGGCCAACATCACGTTCAACGCGCTGCGCATCGCCGCGGGCGGCGCCGCCGGCAGCATCGCCACGGTTGGTTGCATCCTGCTGGGTGCCGCGCGGCCGGTGCACATCATGACGCCCTCGGCCACCGTGCGACGCATCGTGGACATGACGGCCTTCTCGGTCGCCGAGGCGGGCGCGCAGCGGCGTGCGCGTGCGGGAAGCTACCCGCTGAAGGCCGCGGGTGCCCCGGCTACCACCAGCTAGCGGCCTGTCGGGCCGAGGCCGACGGGCTGCGGCCTCGGGGACTGCGGCCGCGGGGGCGGTGCGGGTCAGCCGCCAGACCCAGGGCCGCGCGGGACGCGGCGTGACCGTGATCAGCGGGTTGCAGCTCACCGCCGCCGAGCTCGAGGCGCTCGCGAGCGAGCTCAAGCGCCGCTGCGGCAGCGGCGGCACGGTGCGCGACGGCGTCATCGAAATTCAGGGCGAGCACCGCGACACGCTCGTGGCCGAGCTCGCACGCCGCGGTATCGCCGCGAAGCGGGCGGGCGGATAGCGGCCGACGGTAGGGTCGGGCAACGCCGAGCGCTTTCCCGAAGATCTGATGTTTCGGCTCACGCGGGCCGAGACCGAGGAGCTGAACCGGTCACAGTTTGTGACCGGTCCCCAGAAGCATCGCGACCCGCGCTTCCCGCCTTACGCCTTCACCGAACACGGCGCCATCCTCTCCGCGATCCGCCAGCTCATGCATCCGCCGG
>JASHSK010000270.1 GCA_030038755.1 Gammaproteobacteria bacterium | reverse complement strand
CCGCCCTCGCGCGCAGCGCGCGGCCGCAGCGCGCGGCGCTGCCGCTGCGTGCCGTGACGCCGCTGCGTGCGGCGCTGCCGGCACGTGCGGCGGTGGCGAAGAGGAGGGCGCTCGCACGCGGGTCCTAGGCGGCGTCTGCCTGCTTTTTGGTCGCGGGGGAGGCCGGCATGGCTGCGACCGGTATGGTCGTCGCGGAGGCCGAGCCCGGCATGGCTGCAACCGGTATGGTTGTCGCGGAGGCCGCCATGGCAGCCGGGGAGGCCGGCAGGGTCGCGGGGGAGGCCGGCACCACGCGCATCGGCATGCGCATGCGGAAGTGCGCTCCGGGGAATTCCCCGTCGACGACTTCGATGGTGCCCTTGTGTACGTTCACGAACTCGTTCACCACCGACAGTCCAATGCCGGTGCCCTTCACGTGTCCCGCGGGAGCGCGCCCCGTGTAGAAGGCTTCGAAGATGCGCGCGCGCTCCTCGAGCGGCACGCCCGGCCCACAGTCGGCGACCTCCATGATCAGCTCATCGGCGTTGGCGAGCGCGCGCACGTAGATGACACCCCCGCGCGGCGAGTACTTGATCGCATTGGACAACAGGTTCTCGAGGATCAGCCGGATCTTGCCGCGATCGGCGTTGAGCGTGATGTCGTCCACGTGCACGTCCAGGCGCACGCGCTGCGACACCAGCGTGAGCTGCTGGTTCTCGAGCACCTGCTTGACGATCGGGCGCAGACGGAACTCCGAGACCTCCAGTCCGGTGCTGTTGCTCTGCCAGGCGCTGAAGCTCAGCAGGTTCTCGATGAGCCGCTGCAGCTTGATGCCGTTGTCACGCAAGATGGCGGTGACCTCCCGCTGTCCGGTATCCAGCTCACCGACAGCGCCGTCCATGAGGAGTTCAGTCCCTTCGCGAATATTGGCGAGCGGCGTCTTCAGTTCATGTGACATCTGTCGCAGGAAGCGATTGCGCTCCTGCGCCAGCTCGAGCAGGCGGTGCCGCAGCCACTCGAGCTGGTGACCGAGCCTCTCCAGGTCCACCGGTCCATTGACCGTAATGGCGCGCGAGAAGTTGCCACGGCCGAGCTCGCCGATGGCGCGGTCGATCTGCCGCAGCGGCCGGGACAACCGCAACGCGAACAGCAGCACCACGATCAGCACCAGCGGCAGCAGCAGCGTCGAGTCCAGGATGAGCTCGCGCCGCTCCAGGTCGGTCTTGAGCTGCAGGTCGTGTACGTCCCCATCGATCTGACTGTTGCTCAGGTTCGCGATGCTGGTGGCGATGTCGCTCAACTTCGCGAACGTGACGCCGAGCTCGTCGGCGGCATGCGGTCCGGGCTTCTGCACCAGCAGCTGCGTGCGGATGCCGTCGAGCGCATCGTTGAACTGCTGCAGCTGATCGCGGGCGGTCTGACCGCGCAGCGGGTCGTGCAGCGCGGCGGCGATCTCACTGATGCTCTGGTAGTGCTCGTTGAAGGCGGCGAGCACAGTGGGGTTGGTGAGCACCAGGTAGAGACGTGCCGAGCGCTCGAGCAGTGTCAGCTGCGCGAACATGTCCTGCGTGAGACGCGTGACGCGCACGCTGTCGGCCACCAGGCGCTGGCTGGTGCCGGCCAGCCGCCGCATCTGCACGGTGGCATTGAGGATGGCCCACAGCAGCGGGCCTGCCAGCACCACCAGTCCGAGCAGCAGGAAACCGTTCAGCGATTTGGGCCGCAGCCAGCGCATGCTTTCATTCTATGCTACGGCCCGTGAATGCGGTGTGCCCGCAGATCATATCCATGGCTCGGCGAGCAGTCGGCGTTCCCACGCCAGCGAGCTCGCCACGATGGCGTCCAGATCATCGAGGCGCGGCTGCCAGCCGAGCACGGAGCGGATGCGCTCCGCGCGCGCGATCAGCGTGGGCGGATCGCCCGAGCGCCGCGGTTGCTCGCGCACGACGAGCGGGTGCCCGCTGAGCCGCTGCACGCTCTGCAGGACCTGGCGCACGCTGTAGCCGTGCCCATAGCCGCAGTTGAGCGTCACCGAGGCGCCCCCGCGGCGCAGGTAGTCGAGCGCATCGAGGTGGGCGCGCGCCAGGTCCTCGATGTGGATGTAGTCGCGTACCCCGGTACCGTCGGCGGTGGCGTAGTCGGTGCCGTAGATGGCAACGTGGTCTCGCCTGCCGACCGCGGCTTCGCAGGCGACCTTGATCAGCAGCGTCGCCTGCCGCGTGGCCTGCCCGATCCGACCCTGCGGATCGGACCCCGCGACGTTGAAGTAGCGCAGGCTCGCGTAGCGCAGCGCCCCGCTCGCGGCCAGGTCGCGCAGGATCCACTCGGACATCAGTTTCGAGGTGCCGTAGGGGTTGATCGGCGCGAGCGGCCCATCCTCGGCGGCGACGCCGTCCGGCGGCATGCCATAGACCGCGGCGGTGCTGGAAAACACCACGCTGCGCACGCCGTGCTGCTGGCAGGCCTCGAGCAGGCTGCGGGTGGCGCAGGTGTTGTTGGCATAATATTTCAGCGGCTCGCGCACCGATTCGGGCACGATCGTGTGGGCGGCGAAGTGCATGACGGTGTCGACCTGGTGCTCGCGCAGTATGCGGCCGACCAGCTCCCGGTCCGCGACGCTGCCCACGATCAGCGGAGCTGCGCGCACCGCCTGGCGGAACCCGGTATAAAGGTTGTCCAGCGCCACGACGCGCTCGCCGCGCTCCTGCAGCTGCAGCAGCACGTGGCTGCCGATGTAGCCGGCACCGCCGGTGACCAGAATGGCTGCTTGCGACAACCGACTCTCCTTCAGGGCATACCGCTTTCAGGGCATAACGCTTTCAGGACATTCCGCTTTGAGTTCCAACCCATCCGATCAGGGCGCCCGCGGCGGCGGCCTGCCTGCGGCGACCCCGTTCGCGGGTCTCACGCCCGATGCCGTGCTCGATGCCGCCGAGGCGCTGGGGCTGTCCCCGGACGGACGGCTGTTCGCGCTCAACAGCTACGAGAACCGCGTCTATCGCGTCGGCCGCACTGATCAGGCACCGGTGGTTCTCAAGTTCTATCGCGCCGGTCGTTGGTCCGATGCGCAGATCCTCGAGGAGCACGGTTTTGCCCAGGAACTGGCCGCGGCCGACCTGCCGGTCGCCGCGCCCCTCACGCTGCAGGGCAACACACTGCATCACCACGCGCCGCGCGCTCGCCTGGCGGCCTTCCCGCTGTGCCCAGGCACCGCCCCGGAGCTGGATGCTCCCGGTGCCCGCGAGCTTCTTGGCCGCACTCTGGCCCGTATCCACGCCGTGGGGGCGCGCCGTCGCTTCCTGCATCGACCCACCCTCGAGCGCTCCGTGCCGGCCGCGCTCGCTCGCGAGCGGCTGCTCGACAGTCCACTGCTGCCCGAGCACATGCGCCCTGCCTACGCCCAGGTCAGCCAGAACCTGCTCGCCGGGATCGAGCTGGCCTTCGACGGCACGGGGCCGCTGGAACTGATTCGTCTGCACGGGGACTGCCATCTCGGCAACATCCTCTGGCAGGCGACCGGGCCGCTGTTCGTGGACCTGGATGATTGCATGAACGGGCCGCGCATGCAGGACTTGTGGATGTTCCTGTCCGGCAGCGCGCGCGAGCAGCAGCGCCAGTGGCTCGACATTATGGACGGTTACGCCCAGTTTGGAACCCTGCCGTTCGCCGAGCTGCGGCTGATCGAGGCGCTGCGCGCCACCCGTATGCTGCACCACGCTGCGTGGATCGCCGAGCGCTGGGCGGACCCGGCCTTCCCCCGAGCCTTCCCGTGGGCGGGGGAGGCGCGGTTCTGGGAGGGGTACGTCGGCGATCTGCGCGCCCAGTGTGAACAGCTCGAGGATCCCCCCCTGCTTCGGATGCTGGCGATGCGCGATGGGTCCGGTCCCTGAGGGCCGGGCTATGTTAATGTCGGCGCTGATGGCGAGTGCGCGGGTACAACACGCGATGTGGCGAAAACACACGGGCGCTGTCTCGATGGCGCGTGCGCGGCCCGCGGGTGGCCCGGTGCCCGCGTATGGCCCAGTGCCCGCGTGCGGCCCAGTGCCCGTATGTGGCCCGGTGCCCGCGTGTGGCCCAGTGCCCGCGTGCGGTCGAGTGCTGGCGCGCTGCGTACTGTTCGCGGGCGCGCTGCTCACGGCTGGTCTGCTGCTCACCGCCTGCGCGCCGCGCTCGGGTTCGGCAGGCGCCGGGCACGATCAGGCCGCGGCCTCGCAGGGCAGCGCCCAGGACGGCCAGGACGCGCAGGATTCCCAGGACTCCCAGGACGGGTCGGCGCCCGACGCGATCGGGAACATGGTGTCGGCGGTCAATCCGTCCGGCGGCGCCGAGCCCGTCAGCGTGAAGTTCCGCATCGAGGCGCGGCCCGTGGTCGGCATGCCCGTGAAGATCATGGTGGCGCTGATTCCCGATGCCGACTCCCAGATCGCGCACATCCACGGCTCGTTCCTGCCGGGAGACGGCCTGCAGGTGCAGTCGGACCGCAGCTTCGATCTCTCCGAGGTGCGCGCCGGAACCGCGGTGTTCCGGGAGGTCACCGTGGTGCCCCAGCAAACCGGGGTGCTCAGTCTGAATGCCACGCTGCTGCTGGATAGCGACAAGAGCTCCCAGTCGCGCACCTACTCGATCCCGCTGATCGCTTCCGACAACAGCAGTACCTGACCAGCGCTTCCGGCCGGGCGTGCAACGCGCCGGTGGCGCCAAAGTGCGACTGCATCACGCGCTCTGCTTCCGTGCACTTCGTATGATGCACTTACATCCCTGACCATTGAGGTTATGTCACACCCATCCGTGACACCCGAAGCCGGTGTGCTGCCAGCACCGGCGGCTGCAGGAGACCCGGGCGTCACGCCTCTGCATCCGCGACTCGAGCAGCAGCTGGCGGCGGCCTCGACCTATGCCGGCACGGATTGGGCGCAGCTGCTCCGGCTGATCAGCGATCATTACGAGCAGGTCGACGCGGAGCGGCGCGGCGTCGTGCGCTCCATGCAGCTGATCGCCGAAGAGGCACGCGCCGCCTTCGGTGAGGGCCTGGCCGGCATGAACGCCGCGCACCTGCAGGCCATCCTCGATCACATCAAGGACGTGGTCATCACCGTCGGCACTGACGGGGCCATCAAGGTCTTCAATCCCACCGGCGAGCGCGTCTTCGGCTACGTCAGCGAGGAGGTGATCGGTCGGCCGATCACCGCTCTGCTGCCTGATCTTGCCATCGACGGCTCGATCGAGCGCGGTCTCGCCACCCTCACGGTCGGACAGGACGGTCAGCCGCTGCAGCCGCGCACCCTGGGCGCCCGACACAAGAGCGGGCGGCGATTCCCAGCCGAGCTGGTGGCGAGCTGCGTGCGCATCGAACAGCGCGACGTCTACGTGCTATGCCTGCGCGATACCAGCGAGCGCGCGGCGACCGAGCGCGCGCTGCGCGACAGCGAGGCACGCTACCGCACCCTGGTCGAGAGCGCCCCGGAGATGATCGTGGTGATCGAGCGTTCCACCGGGCGCTATGTCGACGCCAACGGCAGCGCGCTGCGCCTCTTCGCGCTGACGCGCGAGCGGCTCGATGAGCTCTCCCCGCTCGCCGACGGCGCGCAGGTGGCGGCCGCCGACGCGACCGCGGTGCAGCTGGCCCGCGACCTGTGCGCGCGCGCGGCGGCCGGCACTCCCCAGGTGTTCGAGTGGACCCGCCTGAACGCTCACGGAGAGGAAATCGACACCGAAGTTCGTCTCATGGCCCTGCCGGGGGCGAACGAGCTGCTGCGCGCCAGTCTCACCGACATTGCGGCGCGTCGCCGGGCGGAGAAGCTCACCGCGGGCGAGCGCGACGTGTTCCAGCGCATCGCGGCCGATGCCGATCTGTCCACGGTTCTCGGCTCCATCACCACGCTGATCGAGTCCGTCAACGCCAGCTTCATCGCCTCGATCGGCCGTCTGGACGTGCAGGCGCAGTACTTCGTGGAGGTCGTGGGCGAGCGGCTGCCGTCGCGCTGGCGCGAAATCGAGCTGGGCATGCCCATCGACCTGCGCAACGGCTCGAGCGCCGCGGCCGTGTATCTGGGCCGCCAGGTCGTGGTCGCGGAGGTGGCGCGCGATCCGTTCTGGCAGCGACGGCGCGAGCTGGCGCTGGAGCTGGGACTGCAGGCCGCCTGGTCCGTGCCGATCCAGGCGGCCAACGGGCGCATGCTCGGCGCCGTCAGCGTCTACCGGCGGGTGACGGGCGTTCCGCAGCCGCACGATCTGCAGCTGCTCGCGCACGCCGCGCAGCTCGCCGGCATCGCCATCGAGCGTCACAACAACGCGGCGGCCCTGCGCGACAGCGAGACCAAGTACCGCAGCCTCTATGAGCGGGTGCTCGACGGGGTGTACCGCTGCGCACCGGATGGGCGGCTGCAGGAGGTCAATCCCGCCTTCGTGCGCATGCTCGGCTACGGCAAGGCCGCCGAGCTCTGCGCGCTGCCGGGCATCGCCGCGCTGTACGCGGAGCCACAGCAGCGCGCCGAGCTCGAGCGCGCCCTGCAGGCGCAGGGCGTGGTGCATAACTGCGAAACGGTGCTGCGGCGTGCGGACGGCAGCAGCCTGGTCGTGCTGGAGAATGCGCGGCTGCTGTACGACGCGGACAGCCGGCTGATCGGTTACGAGGGCACTGTCGCCGACATCACGGCACGCAAGGCCGCCGAGCAGGCGATGTTCGCGGAGAAGGAGCGTGCCCAGGTGACGCTGCAGTCGATCGGGGATGCCGTCATCAGCACCGATCGGGAAGGGCGCATCGACTACATGAACCCGGTCGCCGAGCGGCTCACCGGCTGGCAGGGCGAAGAGGCCGCGGGCGAGCGGCTGGGCAGCGTCATGCGCCTGCACGACGAGGTTTCGGACAGCGAGCCGGACAACCCGCTGGTACGTTGCCTGCGCGACGGGCAGGTTACGCACTCCAACGAGCACTGCATGCTGATCAACCGCCAGGGCCAGGAGATCGCCATCCAGGAGTCGGCCGCACCGATCCGCGACCGCGCCGGGCAGATCGCCGGCGCGGTGGTGATCTTTCGTGACGTCACCAAGGAGCGGCGCCTCAAGCGCGCCCTGTCCTACCAGGCCAGTCATGACGCACTCACCGGTCTGATCAATCGCCGCGAGTTCGATAACCGCCTGGCCGAGGCGCTGCGCAGCGCCCACGAGCAGCATCGGCCGCACGCCCTGCTGTACATGGACCTGGACCAGTTCAAGCTGGTGAACGACGCCTGTGGGCACAGCGCCGGCGACCGGCTGCTGCGCGACATCACCGGACTGCTGCAGGCGAGCGTGCGCGCCGGCGATACCATCGCGCGCCTCGGCGGCGATGAGTTCGGCATCCTCATGCAGCGCTGCGACGCCGAGCAGGGCATGCGCACCGCCGAGACCATCCGCCAGGCGATCCACGATTACCGCTTCAACTGGGATCAGCACACCAGCCGCATCGGCGTGAGCATCGGAGTCGTGGAGATCAACGCCGAAGGCCAGAACATCGCGACCCTGCTGAGCGCGGCCGACATCGCCTGCTACGCGGCCAAGGACGCCGGCCGCAACCGCGTGCATCGCTACGACTCGCACCTGCATGCCGATCGCCAGCGCGACCTGTACTGGGTGGGGCGTGTCACCCAGGCGCTCGAGCAGGGGCAGCTGGAGCTGTTCTGCCAGCCGATCGTGGCCATCGGTACGACACCGCGCGGCCAGCCCCCGCTCTACGAGCTGTTCACGCGGCTGCGCGACGATGACGGCGAGCTGGTGCTGCCGCAGAACTTCATCCCCGCGGCCGAGCGCTACAACGTGGTCGCCGCGATCGATCGCTGGGTGCTGCAGAATGCTCTGCAGGTGCTGGGCGAGCAGTCGACGCAGGCGCGGCCCGACGGGCCGCAGCCCGCCTGCCAGCTGGCGCTGAACCTGTCCGGCTCGTCGCTCGTCGACCGGGATTTCCTCGAATACGTCCTCGCGGAAGTGGACGGACCGCTGGCGCAGGGCCTGTGCTTCGAGATCACCGAGGCGGCCGTGCTCCGGAGCATGAGCGAGGCGGTCAACTTCATGCGGGAGCTGCGCGCGCGCGGCTGCCGCTTCGCGCTGGCCGGCTTCGGCAGCGAACTGTCCTCCTTCCGCTACCTCAAGACCCTGCCCATCGATTATTTGAAGCTGGACGGGCAGTGCACCGGGCGCGTGCTGGCCGACCCGGTGGACCGCTGTCTGATCGAGGCCATCGCCCGCGCCGCGCGCGCCGTGGGGATCGCCACCGTGGCCGAGAAGGTAGAGTCGGCGGCGGTGTTCGCCGAGCTGCAGCGCCTCGGCGTCGAGTTCGCCCAGGGCCTGTTCATCGCCCCTCCCGAGCCGATCGCCCTGCTGCGCACCCCCGCGGCCGCCCCCGCGGCCACCCCCGCGGCCACGCGCTCCGAACTGCCCCTGATTGCCCACCCGGTCAGGCCGGCCGCCGAGGGTTTCGGCGCCTCCCCGCCGCCGGCCGACGCCGACGCACAGTCCTCCTCGCGCGACGCGTCCGGCATACGCCGCCGGCTCGCCGTGCAGTAGCGGCCCCTGCCGTCCTACACCGCGGTTGCAGCCACCACCGCGGGTCAGCATCCTTCACCCGCCCGATCGGCGCAGTCGCGCGTGTCTTCGATTGCGGCTGCGTCCTTGAGCGTGTTCCAATAACGGCGCGTTGGGTCCTGGGGATGCGATTTCTGAATGGAACTCATCCTCTCTGGCGTGTGGTTCGTGCTGATCGTCTGGCTGCTGGGCCGGGCGTATCGGCAGCGGCAGCTATTTGATCGCGTTGCCCTCGGCGCGACCAAACCACGGCCCAGCCACCCGTCCGTCGCCGTGATCGTCCCGGTGCGTGACGAGCGCGATAACGTGGGCCCGTGCGTGCAGTCGCTGCTGCGCCAGCAGTACCCTCCCGAGCGGTTGCAGGTGCTGGTCGTCGATGACGAGTCCAGCGACGGCACTCCGGAAGTCGTGACCGCGCTGGCGGCGCAGAACCCGCGCGTGAAGTTCATGCGCACTGCGCCCCTGCCGCCGGCGTGGAAGGGGAAGACCCACGCGTGCTGGACCGGCGCGAGTGCGGTGCCCCGGGACATCGACTGGCTGTGTTTCCTGGATGCCGACATGCGCGCCGACCCGCTGCTCATGAGCAGCGCGGTGGAGGCGGCCGGCGCCGGCAGGATCGACCTGCTCAGCTGCTCACCGCGTCACGAGCTGCACACCCTCGCCGAGCGTCTGGTCATTCCCTGCGGCCTCTACCTGCTCGCCTTCTGTCAGGACCTCGCCAAGGTGCAGGCCCCGGACAGCCAGGATGTGGTCGCCACCGGCCAGTTCATGCTGATGCGTCGCCAGGCCTACGAGGACGTGGGGGGCCATGCGGCCGTGAGCACCGCGATCTGCGAGGACCTCGAGATCGCGCGGCTGCTCAAGCGCCGCGGTTACCGCGTGCTGCTGAAGGATGCCAGCCTGATGCTGTCCACGCGCATGTACACCGGCTGGCAGACACTCTGGCCGGGCATTGCCAAGAATCTATCGCACATGCTTGGAGGGCCGGCACGCACCATCGTGTTGGCGGTGGTGGCGGTTGCGAGCGCCTGGGCGGCGCTGGGGCTGCCGGCGCTGGATATCGCCGGCTGCGCCGGCGGCACCTCCGAAGCCTGTGTGGCGCTGGTACCGGCGGGCCTCGGCTCCGCCGCCATCTTTGCGATGCATATTGCCGGCGCGGCGCATTTTCGCATTCCGCCCTGGTATGGGCTGCTGTTCCCCTTCAGCTACACGGCGGCCGGCATGATCGCGGTGGACAGCGTGCGCTCACGCCTGATGCGCCGTGTGCGCTGGAAGGGCCGCGTCTATCAATGACGCCGGCGCGGCCACACGCCGATGCCGCGCGGCCACCCAGACCAGCGATCGCCTCGATCGTGGTGGCGGCCGCGATCCTGGGGTTTCTGTACGCGATTCGCGCGATCCTGCTGCCGTTCGTACTGGGCTCGATCGTGGCCTACGTGTGCACGCCGCTGATCGATACCCTGGCACGCCGATCGCGCGTACAGCGCTGGGTGTTCGCCCTCGCGGTGCTGCTCACGCTCATGGCGATCGCCGCGGTGCTCGGCTACTTCGGCGTGCCGACCGCCGCGCATGAGCTGCTCGCCCTCGCGGCCAACCCGCGTGACGTCATCGACGGATTCATACGGGTGCTGATGGGCAATCACAGCTTCAACATCGGCGGCGCCTCGCTGAACGCGGCGCAGATCGCCGCGCGCGCGGCCGCCGGTCTGTCCAGCATCGTCACCAACGGCAACCGCATGCTCGATGTGGCGCTGACGGGCTTTGGAGCCGTGTTCGAGGTGATACTCACCTGGGTCGTGTTCGGCTACCTGCTGTTCGACGCCCCGCGTCTTTCGCAGGGCCTGCTGTGGACGATCGCCCCGGGCCGCCGCCCGCTGGTGCTGCGCTTCTGGCATCGCCTCGACCCCATCCTGCGCCGCTACTTCGTGGGGATTGCACTGGTGGTGGTGTATGCCTCGGCGGCCGCCTACATCGGTCTGGGCGTGTTCCTCGGTCTGCACCACGCCCTGCTGCTCGCCATGCTCACCGGGCTGCTCGAGCTGCTGCCCGTGATCGGGCCCGTCTCCTCGGCGGTGCTGGCTGGGCTCGTCGCCATCCGCCAGGCGGCGGGCGCCTCGGCGATCCTGGCTTTCATCGCCTATGCGATCGCCCTGCGCCTCTCCATCGATCAGTTCTTCGGTCCGCTGGTGCTCGGCCGCGCCGCGCGCGTCAGGCCCGTACTGGTCATCTTCTGCTTCCTGTCCGGCGGCATCCTGCTGGGCATTTCCGGCATCCTCCTGGCGGTGCCGGTGGCGCTGGCGATCAAGGTCGCTCTGGGCCTGCGCAACGAGCAGTTCGCCGAATCCTGCGAGGGTGGTCAAAGTGACCTTTCATGAGCCGTGTGCGGTCGGACGTCCGCCCGCCGGAGGTCTGCCGTGAACCTGGAATTGAGCGAGAAGCGCACGACCTCGTGGGTAAGCCAGGCGGTGTACGCGCTCGATCGGCGCCTGCGTCGTCGCCAGGGCAGCTTCGAGTTCTCTACCCGCCCGGAGTGCGTGTTCCGCATCCAGCCGGTCACCGCCGAGCGGCGGCTGGTACTCGGCGATGGCACTCGCGTGCAACCCGGCGATCCGCTGATCAAGCTGCACTTCTGGAACGAGCACCTGCCGCGCATGGGACGTGGCGGTCCGACGATGGGATGGGCGCGCCAGGTCAGCCGTGCCGTGGATAATTCCCTCGCGGAACTGGCGTTCTACCTGTCGCGCCGACCGGATCTGGCCGGCGCGCGCGTGCTGTACGGGGAGATGTGCCTGGCGACCCCCAGGCAGACCGAGCGCTTCAGGCGGATCATCGCCCACTATGGCTTCGAGGAGGTCGCGCATCCCGAGCCCGACTCTCGCGGGGCGCTGCGTCGGATCGGCGACACCATCCTGGTACTGCTGCTGGTGCTGGCGACCAACCCGGCATCCGTGCGCCGCGCCCTGCGCCGCTACAGGAGCCGTGTTTATCTGTCGCGCAGCGCGCTCGACACGCGTTACGGGGGCCAGGTCCGGCACGCAAATCAGCGCAGCTGACTGTCCTTGCTGCCGCGGCGGTTGTAGCCGCTGAACGTGCCGACCGCGCGGTCGTCGGCCGCCTGACAGTCGAGGCACAGGCGCACGCCGGGGACGGCGAGGCGCCGCGCCTCGGGGATCTCGGCGCCGCAATGCAGGCAATGCGTGGCGCCCGGACCCTGCGGCAGGCGGCTCTGCGCGCGCTGGACGCCGTCGTTCACCGTCGCGTCGATCTGATCCTGTACCGCGCCTTCAGCGGCCCATCCGGTTGCCATATTCCCGTTCCTGCGGCGCCGGTCGCGCCGCGAGTAGTCTAGCGCGCCGCGGTCGATCGGCGCGCCCCGTCAGCGCGCCCCGTCAGCGCGCCGCGGTCGTCGGAGCTGCCGCGCCGCTCGTCAGGCTCTGGCGGACGTAGTCGACCACGGCGCCCAGCAGCCGATCGCGTGACTGGATGTCGTCCGGCTGCACGCTGTCGTCGGCGTAGTACGTCAGGTTCTTGCCGGCCCTGCGGATAGCCGCACGCAATGCGGCGGATTCGCTGGCGTACTCCTGCTGGACGCGCGGCAGCATGTCGTAGCCCAGCATCACGCGCGAGGGCAGTTGCGGCACCCACTGCACCGGGTCGGCCAGCTGATCGCTGCCGGGCAGGCCATAGAGCGCGGGCAGCTCGCGATGCAGCAGCTCAGCGCTCGGATTCACCGTGACGATGCTCCGCAGTCCGACCAACTGGATCGGTCGGCTGACGGCCTGTGGATCGACCCGGGCGCCGATCGCGACCGTGCAATCCACCGGTGCCAGTCCCGACCACGCCAGCGCCAGCGCGCCGTCGTCACCGGCGCCGTACAGGCATATGGGTTTGCCGGCCGCCAGGTCCGTGCGCACATGGGAGAGCACCTGCTGGAAGCGCGCGGCCTCGGCCTGCCGCCACTCCCCACCGGCGGCGTTACTCGGGAAGGTTCCTGGCATCGATGCGAGCGCACGCACGACGGTGATCCCCGCCTGCGCGAATGCCTGGCTGAGCCCGTCATAGCGCTCGAGCGGGTCCTCCGCTCCGGCCAGGGGTGCGGCGAGCGGCTGCACGAGCACCCCGATCGGCGTCACACCCGCCGGCGGCAGCGTCACGGAGAGCGGCATGCCATCGGCCCAGCTGCGCTCGATGTGTGTCCGGCCGAGCATCGCGGGGTTCAGTGTCGGCTCGAGCTGCGCGTATTCGGTCAGGCTGCCGGAGTCGGTGAAGAACAGGTACACCGGGGGCCGGTCCGGGCCCTGAACCTGCACCATCCCCTGCGTCAGGGCCGGATTGAGTCCGCTGATCTGCACGCGCTCATCAGGGAATTGCTGCTCGAGCAGCGCCTGCAGCCCATCCAGGCGCGAATCGAGCGCCACGAAGGCGCGCTGCGGAGCGCGTCCTATCAATCCCACCAGCTTGTGGTCCGGTTCAGTCCATACGGGTCTGGCTCCGGGCATTCCGGCTTGTGTCACCCGCTGCATCAACGGCTGGGGAATCGGCTGCTGGTTCTCGTTCCGCGCCTGGGCCTGCAGTTCCGAGCGCCGTTGCGCCACGGTGCCGCGCCCGATTTCTTCCCACCGCCCCGAGCCGATTTCCAGTCTGAACTCGTGCGGCATGCCATGACCGTCGCGCGCGACCGCATAGATCTCGGTGGGTGAGACCGCGAAGAATGCCGTAGCCACCCCGATGGCGTCGGAGATTCGAGTGCTCGTTCCGCCCGGCAGATCGAAGCTGACCAGGCAGCGTCCTCCCGTGGTGTTGCGGCAATTGCCGCCGGTCTCGGACAGCAGGATGTGATCCGCATCACCCCAGGATGTCTTGACGATCACGGTCAAGGGGTCCTGCGGTTCGAGGCTGTGCCGGTCGATATTGGCAATCGCGAATTGCGCGAACTGCGCGTCGGGGCTCGCGAAATAGACCGCGAGAAAATTATCCGACAGCCACGTGAAGGACGCGATCGCCTGTTTCGGACCCAGGTGCGTGCCCAGCAGCGTCTGGATCTCGTTGCCCCGTCGCTCGAGCACCAGCAGATCGCTGTCGCTGTCGCGACCCTTGATCAGCAGCGCCACGCGGGTGCCCGAGGGCGACAATGTGACCCGGTCAACGCCGGAGGGCCGCAGCAGCTGGTCCAGATGGGAGGCTTCCGTGGCTGTCGGGTCGGGTTCGGCCGCGCGTGCCGGCGCGGCGCAGGTCATCGACAGGTATCCCGTAGCGCACAGCAGCGCTGCCAGCATGCGTATCATCGCGATTCGCCTCCCTGGTTCCGCCCGGAGGGCTACCCGTCGGGCGCGGTTTTTTTCGTGCCTTTATTCCTGGGGCAGCAGATAGCGCGTGAGTTTCCCCATGGCGTGACATCATATGGGTCTTTTAGACCACAGTAAAAATTACTCGCGAGTAATTATCCCCTATGTCTAAATTGCAGGCGCACCGGCGCACCGGCGCGCCCCGGACGCATTCCGTCTAAAATGGCGTCCCCGGGGGGGGGCATCCATGTTTCACGCCTGGACCTGTGCGCCGCTGCTGGTGCTGCTGTCGCTGACGCCGCCGGCTGCACTGGCCGCGACCGCCGCGCCCGCTACGCCCGCGGTGCCCGCCGCGCCCCCGGTGCCCGCCGCGCCACGAGCGGCGAACGTGACGGTCGCCGGTGACTTCTGGGTCGAGCCCCCGACGCTGGTATCGCTCGGCTTCGAGTGGCGCATCTCGGGAGACGACAACCGTAATGCGGTGGTCAGCGTCTGGTATCGCAGGCAGGGCGAGCGGGACTGGCGCAGAGCGCTGCCGCTGATGCGCCTGCAGGGCGAGGCGGTGATCGGCACCGTGGCGCGCAACGGCGGCGGGCATCACTATAATCATTACGTCGCGCCCGACATGTTCGCGGGCAGCATCCTGGACCTGACACCCGGAACGCTGTACGAGTGTCGGTTCGTGCTCTCCGATCCGGATGGCGTACGCGGCAGACGCGTGCGCGTCGTGACCGTGCGCACACGCTCGCAACCGCAGCCGGCGGCCGGCGGGGCGGTCTACAACGTCTATCCATTCGGCTACAAGGGTCCCAGGCAGCAGCCGGCGTTCACCGGGCTGCTCGCCGCGTACTACCTGGGCTCCGAGGAATCCGATCATTCGCGCGAGATGCCTCCGCGTGTGCAGCCGGGCGATACGATCCTGGTGCACGCCGGGCTCTACAGGGACAGCCGCTTCATCTATGGCGGCTTCGACCCGAGCGTTCCGGCGCTGGGCACACCCTTCGACGGTACCTACTACCTCACGCAAAGCGGCACGCCCGACAAGCCGATCGTGATCAAGGCGGCGGGAGACGGCGAGGTCATCTTCGACGGTGACGGCTGTGACAATCTCTTCAACCTGATGGCGGGGAACTACAACGACTTCGAGGGCATCACCGTTCGTAATACCCAGGTCGCCTTCAAGCTGGGCATCAAGGACATCGCCGGCTCGAGCGGCTTCACGCTCGTGCACAGCCGCGTGTACAACGTCGGCCGCGTGGTGGAGGCGGGGTGGTCGGGGTCGAAGAATTTCTACATCGCCGACAATGTGTTCATCGGCCGGCACAACCCGCAGAAGCTGCAGAGCTGGTTCACGCCGCAGGTGTGGGCGAAGTTTCCCGGCTATCCGGCGCCCATCACCTCCGAGTACGCCATCAAGGTCTACGGCCAGGGCCACGTGATCGCGTACAACTACGTCGCCAACTGGCATGACGGCATCGACGTGGATACCTACGGCGACCCGGACGGCACTCCGAACGAGCTGCGCGACCGCGTGCCGGTGTCCATCGACATCTATGGCAACGATTTCTACAACATGGCGGATAACTGCATCGAGGCCGATGGCGGGGCACACAACATCCGCGTGTTCCGCAACCGCTGCTTCAATTCCACGGGCGGGGCGCTCAGTGCGCAGCCCATTTTCGGCGGCCCGGTCTATTTCTATCAGAACCTCATCTACAACGGTACGACCGGCGGCTACCTGAAGCTGGTCGATACCCCGGCGGGCGTACTTGTCTACCAGAACACGTTCATCGGTCAGATCCGCTTTTTCGGACCGGCCGCGAACGTGCACTTCCTCAACAATCTGATCCTCGGGGATGGATGGGGCACTCCCGCACTGGCGCTGAGCACCTCGACGAGCTACTCCAGCTCGGACTACAACGGTTTTCGCCCCAATCCGGGCGCGGCCTATGCGTTCGAGTGGGACTCGCCCCCTGTCGGCGTGCGCGCCGACTACGAGGGCAACCCCGAGGTGCGGCGCTTCGCGACGCTGGCTGCGTACAGTGAAGCGACCGGCCAGGATCACCACAGCCGTCTCGTGGACTTCGACGTGTTCCAGAACGCGAAGCTCCCGGACAGGTCCGATCCGCAGCGTCTCTACGATCCCGAGGACTTCGATCTCCGCCTCAAACCCGGTTCGGCCGCCACCGGTGCAGGCGTCGAGCTGCCCACGATCACGGATGGCTATACCGGGGCGGCCCCGGATCTCGGGGCGTACCAGCTCGGCCTGCCCGTGCCACACTACGGGCCGCGGGGGGCGTGGCCGGTCGGTGAGCCCGGTGCGGATGCGCCGCGTTCGGTGCGGGGGCCTCCTCCCGGAAGCTGAAGTATCATCGGTCCGAGTGGCTTGGGGGGAAGACCATGCTCATGCGACACCTCGTACCCGTCATCGTCGGGAGCGTCAGTATCGGCCTGGCCTGTCCCTCGCTCGCGCAGCCTGCCGACGCCGGGGCTGCTGCCACCGCCGGGGCTGCTGCCGCAGCCGGGGCCGCCGCCGGTGCCACGGCCGGGGCCGCGGCGGTCAGGTCGGCCGACTGGCCGGCCTATAACCGCACGGTCGCCGGCGATCGTTATTCGCCCCTCAGGCAGATCACGCCCTCCAACGTCGGAAACCTCAAGGTCGTCTGCACCTATGAGCTGCCCGAGGTCAACTCTTTTCAGACCGGCCCCATCGTCGTTGACGGCACGATGTACTTCACGACGGAGCTGGGCTCCTATGCAATCAATGCCGCCGATTGCCGGCTCAAGTGGATGCAGCGTTGGACGGTGGCGAAGCCGGGCGGTCTCGGCGCCAATCGCGGTTTCGCGTATCTCGACGGCATGCTGTTTCGGGGTACGCCGGACGGTCACGTGATCGCGCTGGCGGCCTCGGACGGACATCAGATCTGGGATCGGCAAATCGACGCGGTGCTCCCGGGAGTCTCCATACCCATGGCGCCGATCGCCGCGGATGGACGAGTCTATGTCGGGAATGCGGGCGGCGATAACGTCGGCGTGACCGGGCACGTGTACGCGTTCGACGCTCGTGACGGGCACCTGCTGTGGAAATTCGATGTGGTGTCCTCGGCGGTACGCTCGACGTGGACCAATCCCAACCTGCCGATCACCGGCGGTGCGTTCTGGACCTCCTTTACGTTCGATCGGGCAAAGGGGATTCTGTACGTGCCCGCCGGCAATCCTGCGCCGGATTTCGACTCGCTGGACAGGACCGGTGACAATCTCTACACGGACTCGGTGATCGCACTGGATGGCGCGACCGGCCGCATGCTCGGATATCACCAACTGGTCACCCGCGACAGCCACGATTGGGATGTCGACAGTGCTCCGGCCCTCGTGACTACCCGGACGGGGCGCGAGATCATCGCCTCGGCCAACAAGGACGGTCTGCTGTCGATCCTGGACCGTTCGGCCGTGGCCAGATCGGCAGCAGCGGCGGCATCGGATGCGTCACCGCCGGTGATCCCGCTGCTCTCGCAGACACCCACGACCACGCGCAGCAATGTGGACGTGCCGCTCTCGAGCAATCAAACGGTGCGCTTCTGCCCGGGTATCACGGGCGGCACCGAGTGGAATGGGGCGGCCTACAGTCCCCGGACCGACTCGATATTCGTGGGAGCGGTGGATCAGTGCGTGCGGGTGCGGTTGCAGCGTCCGCTGACCGTTCCCCCGGCAGGTCTGATCTGGTTCGCCAGCGCGACCCCGCTCAACCAGATGGAAGACCCCGCGAGCACGGCGAGGGGCTGGCTCACGGCCTTCAATGCCGAGAACGGTGCAGTGCGCTGGAAGTTCCACGCGCCGCATCCGATGCTTGCCGGGGTGACACCGACTGCGGGAGGAGTCGTGTTCGGCGCCGATCTCGGCGGCACGGTTTACGCTCTGGACCAGCGCAGCGGTCATGTTCTGTGGAAGGCGGACACCGGCCAGGCGATCGGCGGTGGCATCGTCAGCTACGCAGCCGGCGGGCATCAGCGGGTGGCAGTCGCCTCGGGGATGCATTCGCAGGTGTGGCCGGGCGCCGCGCTCCGGAGCCGCATCGTGGTCTATGGGCTGCCCTGAGACGACAGCCGGGGTAGGGGAGGCGAATCAAATGAAAACGCCAGTCATCTGTCGCCTGCTGCTCGGCGCCGCCGCGCTTTGCCTGGGCGCGGCGCCGATCGTGGCGGCCGCTGCCGGCGAGGTGCTGGGGGCCGGCAACTTCATTCACATCGTCGCCAATCTCAACAGGACCGTCAGCTTCTATCACGATGTGCTGGGGCTCGAGCTGGCGACCTTCGGGAGTCAGCCGCAGGCTCCCAGGTTCGCCCCCGACGCGCCGGTCGCGCAGCTGTATGCCGTGCCGACCTCCACCCCCGTGGGGGTCGCCATGCTGCGACTGCCTGAGCGCGGTGTGGCACTGGAGTTCGCGGAATTCAGGAATGTCGAGCAGCGAAGCGTCCGCCCGCGCCCGCAGGATCCCGGCGCCGCGGTACTGGTCCTCGATGTGCGCAATCTGGACCCGATCCTGCGGAAAGTGCACGCGGCGCAGGTTCCCATCGTGACGGTGGGCGGCGTACCCGTGGTCCAGCGTGATGCCGCCGGAAGGACCCGCAGCATCGTGGTCACGGATCCGGACGGATACTTCATCGAGCTGGTCGAGCATGACGGTGCGTCTGCGCCCGAGGATGCCGGCAACGGGGCTGCCGCCAACAACGGGGCTGCCGCCGCCGGCAACGGGGCCGCGGGCAATGTGCTGCACGCGCACCTGATGCTGTCCGTGGCCGACACCGACCGGACCGTCCACTTCTATCGCGACCTGCTCGGACTACCGCTGCAGGTCGATGCCGCGTTCGCGCCGGACGCGGCGCTGTCGAGGGAATTGGGAGCGCGGCACGCGCAATTCCGCCACAGCATCGCCACCGTCCCGGGTACCGGCTTCACATACGACTTCGTGGAATGGAAGGGTGTCGCACGCCGCCCGGGGCAGGCGCGCGTGTTCGATCACGGCGTGGACGTCCTGAGGTTCACGGTCGCCAACGTCGATACCTTCGTCGATCAGCTCAAGGCCGACGGTGTGCGCGTGGCCAGCACCGGCGACGCGCCCGTGGCGATCACTGCGGTATTTCGCGCCTGCATCCTCGCCGATCCGAGCGGTCTGTACGTCGAGCCGGTCCCGCATCTGCAGCCGCGGCGGCCACAGGCTCAGGGGCAGGCGCCGCGCACGCAGTGAGGTTGCCGCGCCGGCCCCTGAAGCTGCACGGCGCTCCATCAGCGTCAGCGGATCACGATCTTCATCGCAGTGCGCGCCGAATCTCATCCGCCAGGATTTCGAGCCCGACGCTGAAGCGCTCGGGTGGATGTTGGGCGTATCCGAGCCGGATGCCGTGCAGATGAGGAGTCCCAAAGAACCAATCGCGCAGGGTTTGAATGGCAGCGCCTCGCAGGGCGACCCGATCTGCCAGCCGCTGCAGATCGACCCGGCGTGGCACTTCCAGCCAAATGTTGGGTCCGCCACCGGGCGTCGTCCAGCGCACCCCCTCGGGCATGAGGGCCTGGAGCCTGGCCAGGCAGCTTTGGTACCAGGCGTCGAGCTGTGGCTGCATCGCGCGCAGATGCGCATCGAAGTAACCGCGTTCGAGAAACTCGCACAATGCCGCCTCGATCAGCGTGGAGCTCGCCAGGGTGCAGACTCTCTTGACGGCGAGCAGAGAAGGCAGGATCCGTGAGTTGCACAGCAGGTACCCGAGTCGCAGCGACGGCAGCAGCTTCTTGGTGAAGGAGTTGATGTACAGGACTTCCTCGCCACCGAAAGCTCGTAGCGGCGGGCGGAATTCGCTGTAGGACAGCATATCCGAGCCCCAGTCATCCTCGATGAGCCCGAACCGGTATTCCCTCGAGAGTCGCAGCAGCGCCATCAATTCCGCCGTGGAGTAGGAGTATCCGGTCGGATTCTGAAAATTGGTGGTCAGGTAGAATGCGCCGGGTTTGCTCGCCTCGATTCGGTGTCGCCATCCGTCGAGGTCGGCGCCGGTGAAAGGGTTCAACGGCAGGCCGATGACTTGCATGTGCTGCAGCTCGAACAGTTGCTTGCCGATGCCGTAGGTGGGATCTTCCGTGGCGATACAGCGCGCCCTGAGAGCACGACCGACGATATCGAGTGCCTGCTGCGAGCCCGTCGTGACGACGATGTCACGAGCCTGAGCCGGAATGCCGCGCCGATCGAGGCGCTGGGCGATCAGTCTTCGCAGCGGTTCGTATCCCTGGGCATCGTACATGTACTGCAGACCGGGCTTCTTCAATACCCGGCGGATGCACTCGGATATCCGCGGCAACGGCAGCAGCTCTCGGG
This sequence comes from Gammaproteobacteria bacterium, assembly GCA_030038755.1. Taxonomy (GTDB): domain Bacteria; phylum Pseudomonadota; class Gammaproteobacteria; order Steroidobacterales; family Steroidobacteraceae; genus FEN-1191. The sequence goes on along the minus strand of JASHSK010000270.1, from coordinate 24,876 downwards.
CGATGAATACGCTGCTGAGCTCGATGAGATCCCGCCGCGCTCTGGGCCTGCTCGCAACGGCTGGACAGTCCGGCACGAGCAGGGGCGCGGGCTGCACAATGGAGGTCTGCTGCCTGCGCGCAGGCTGCCTCTGCACGAAATAGCCCCGCCGCTTGTGGTTCTTCACCACTCCGCGCGCGACCAGCTCTTCGTAGGCCGCGTGCGCGGTATTCTTGGACAGACCGAACTGGTGGTGCAATACGCGCACGGGTGGCAGACGCGAACCAGGGGGGAGTTGCCCCGAGGAGTACTCACGCATCACGGCCTGGATGATGTCCCCGCGCGTGACCGTGGCTGCCGACCCGGGCTTATCGATCCGCAGCCGGACGTAGGGCTCCCTGATCGACGTATGCGGCATTGCCGAACTGTAGCAACGCGAGCGGATGGAATGAAGGGACAGAGAATTCAGCGGGTGGGGACAGAGCAGAGGGCGCTCCTGCGTGCGCTGGTCGCCATCGTCGTGGCGGTCGTGCTGGGCATGGGCGCGACGCTGGGGTGGCTTAGGTTGAATGAGGATCGGCTGGTCTTCGAGGCCGCCGCCAGCCGCCGTGAGCCCACAGGCCCGCTGCCCTCTTACGCGCAGCGGCTGACCATTCCAGCGGCCGACGGCATGCGGCTCGCGGCGCTGCTGTTTCGGGCCGCACCCTCGCAGGACAGCGCCTTCTGGGTGTTGCACCTTCACGGTAACGCGACCTCGGCTTTCTCGACGGTACAGCTGCGCCACTGCGAGCAGCTGCGAGCCCTGGGTCTGAATGTACTGTCCTTTGATTACCGCGGCTTTGGTGAGAGCCCGGGAGTCACCTCCGAGCAGCATCTCTACGAGGATGCCGCAGCCGCCTACCAGACGCTCATCCGGCGTGGCGTAGCGCCCGCGCACATCATCATCTGGGGTCATTCGCTCGGTACCGCACCGGCGGTCGAGCTCGCGACCCGGCACCCCGCGGCTGCACTGGTGCTGTTCGGCGCGTTCACGTCGATTCCCGACGCGGCGGCCGCGAGGTATCCCTATCTGCCGGTACGCTGGGTCGCCGGCATTCACATGGACTCACTGCGCAGGATCCGCCTGGTGCACATTCCCGTCATCGTCGCGCACAGCGTTCACGACACCGTGGTTCCCTTTGCCGAGGGAAGGCGACTGTACGCTGCCGCCAATGAGCCCAAATGGTTTCTGCCGCTCACCTCGTCCTACGGTGACGGAATGGGCGGTCACCTCGACGCCCTCTACGACCACCTCGGCCTGTTGGCCCCGAAGCTCGGTGCGCTGGCAGGCGTTCGCCTGGCGCCGGTGAATACCGGCGACTCCTCCGCGCAGACGGCGATTGCGAACTGATGGGCGCGAGGAGGCCGCCGCCGTGATCGTTCATCTGGTCGATGGAACGTACGAGCTCTTCCGCCACTTCTACGGCCTGCGGCGCTTCACGAAGGGCGACGACAGGCCCCTGGGTGCGGTGGCCGGCGTGCTCACGACGCTGCTTCAGATGCTCGAGGAGGGCGCCACGCACCTGGGAGTGGCCACCGATCACGTCATCGAATCCTTCCGCAACGACCTGTGGAGCGGCTACAAGACCGGGGATGGCATCGAGCCCGCCCTGTGGGCGCAGTTCGAGCCTCTCGAGGAGGCGATCCAGGCGCTCGGTATCGTCGTATGGCCGATGGTCGAGCTCGAGGCGGACGATGCGCTCGCATCCGCGGCACGGATCGCGAGCGATGATTCCCGGGTCAGACAGGTGTGCATCTGGACGCCTGACAAGGATCTCGCGCAGTGTGTACGCGACGGGCGCGTCGTCCAGGTCGACCGCAGGACGAACGCTGTTCGAGATGCAGAAGCAGTGCGCGCGAAATTTGGCGTCGACCCGCAGAGGATCCCGGACTACCTGGCGCTCGTGGGGGACAGCGCGGATGGATATCCGGGAATCGCGGGCATCGGCCCAAAGGGCGCGGCGGCGCTGATCGCGCGCCACGGTCCGATCGAGGACTTCCCGCCGGACGCGCTCGGAGAGCGGCGCGAGCTGGCGCTGCTGTTCAAGAGATTGGCGACGCTGCGAACCGATGCCGCCCTGTTCGCGCACGCCGATGAGCTGCGCTGGCGCGGGCCGACGGCTGGCTTCGCGCAGTGGCCGCAACGGCTCAGAGCGCCGCGGCTGCTGTCGCGTGCGCAGGGCGCAGCCGCCGCCGCAGCCGCGCGACCCGGCTGAACGCGGTAGCCCTCCGGCCGAACGGGGTGGCTCCCCGGCTGAATGGGGGCGCGACCCGGCTGAACGCGGCAGCGGCCCGGCTACGCCGGGACGTCGTCGCCCTCGTTGGCGCCGCGGCGCGGACGCACGAATCCGCGTCGTCCCTGCTGATAGAACTCGAGCAGCGCTCGCGCCTCCGCGCTCGTGAACTCCTCACGCGCCAGCGCCGCACGGGTCAGCTCGCGCAGATTGCCGATCGGGGTCGCGACGATACGCAGGGCGCGCTTGAGCTCATCGAGTGTCGCGCGATCGACGCCGCGGCGGCGCAAGCCGACCTTGTTCAGCCCGATCAGGGCGTTGCGCTCGGTGGCCATCGTGAAAGGTGGCACATCGCTCGAAATGCGTGCGCCACCACCGATCATGGCGCCCTCGCCGATGCGACAGAACTGATGGATGACAGCGCCGCCGCCGAGGAACGCGCGCTCGCCGACCTGCACGTGTCCGGCGAGCAGGGCGGCGTTGGCGATCACGACGCGGTCGGCAACGTGACAGTCGTGCGCGACGTGACAGGCCGCCATCAGGAAGCAGTCCGCGCCGATCTCGGTCGACGCTCCCGCGTGCGTTGCGCGACTGATCGTGACGTGCTCGCGGATCACGGTACGAGCGCCGACATGCACCACCGAGTCGTTGGCGACATCGAAGCCGAGATCCTGCGGATCACCGCCGACGACCGCAAAGGGGTGCACGACGACGCCATCGCCGAGCACGCAATGGCGGCGGATCACCGCATATGCATGAATGCGGCACGCCGCGCCAAGCTGCGCGCCGCTCTCGACCAGGGCGGTCGGGTGGATCTGCATCGATGAAGTTGGGGTTGGGACGCGCGGCACACGCCGGTGCAGTCACGAGCGCGTTGCGCCGGGCGATGAGCGGCTATCCCGGCTCGGCCCTGGCCAGCTGTCGTTCGTGAACGAAGTCCCTGATGACCCGTGCTTCATCGGCGGCGCTTCGGTGAGGATGCGCGCCGAACAGGCGTGCGAATGCGGATGTATCCGGACGGATCCCGAAGTCGCGCTCGATCATGGTCGAGAAGTATTGCGCGTTCGATCTTGCGCTGTTGCTCTGTGGCCAATCTCTCAGCCCGTACATCTGGTGCGCCCACCATCCGGCGGCACACGATGGCGTGCAGCAGGCATCCGGCTGCTCCCCGAGTCCGATCCTCACCCACCGCTGCATATCGAAGTGCGCGTGCCGCGCCTGTACCTGGTCGAGCAGGTCGGCGAGCTCGAGCAGATTGCGGTCGGCCTGCTGTTCTGTCATCTGCAACATTTCGCTCGCTCCGCCAGCGTCTCATCCCGGGCGCTGCGCCATTTCGTCGATCTTTATGCGCGCAAATCGCAGGCTCGTCAACCCGGCGGCGACGCTCGTCAACTCGGCAGCCACGCTCGTCAACCCGGCGGCGACGCGACCAACAGGGGACTCGCACGCGGGATCAACGGCTGCCGCGGCGCCTTTGTGCCAGGGGCGTCATGTGCGTTAGGATGTCGTGCACGCGTCGGGGGAGCCAATATGAAAAAAGACTTTGCGCAGGTTGTTCGTACGGGCGCCGTGGTGCTGCTGGCGGCGACCACGAGTCTCATGATGCAACCGCTGCTGGCCCAGCGAGCCCAGAGAGGCGGGCCGCGCACGCCGCCGCTGTTAATGACGAGTCCGGCCTGGGAGGACGGGGGCGTCATCCCCGACAAGTACACCCAGGCGGCTGGCAGCGCAGCCGTGTCGCCCGAGCTTCATTGGTCGCAGGTGCCTCCGGGTACGCGCAGTTTCGTGCTGCTGCTGCACGATCCGGAGCCCGTGCTGAACAAGAGTCCCAAGATGGACATCACGCACTGGCTGATCTGGAACATTCCCGGCACATCCACGGGACTGCCGGAGGGAGTGCCGGCGGGGACGTTGCCGGATGGCAGCCGTCAGGTCAGCCTGCGCGCGAACGGCTACATGGGCCCGGGAGCGCCGCCTGGCCCTTATCACCACTACACGTTCGAGCTCTATGCGCTCGACACCGTGCTCGATGTGCCTCAGGGGACGCCGCAGCAGGCCGCCGCGACTCGGATGGCCGTGTTCGCTGCGATGGACGGGCACGTACTCGGCAAAGCCGAGCTCGTCGCGCGATTCCATCGGTAGACGGTCCCGCACAGCTCGGCAGTGCGGCACAGCTCGGGGGCGCGGCACAGGTCGGGGGTGCAGCAGAGCTCGGCAGTGTGGCACAGCTCGGGACGGTCTCGGCGCATCATGCGCCGGCGATGACTGCCCAGCAGGCGAAGGCGCTGTTGAGAGTGGTGCAGTACTGGTAGATGCCGTAGATCCGGCCGGCCAGCGTGCCGAGCTGTCGCGAAATCGTGGAGGCCGAGGCGCCGCTCGGATAGGGATCGAGCGTGATCTGCGGTTCCGAGGCGTTGCGAATCGAGATCCACGCCGGCTTCGGACCGGAGAGCCTGGTAATCGCGTAGAACAGGAAGGCATCATCGGTATCGTTCAGGATACCGAGCGCCTGTAGCCCTTCCGAGTCGTGGCTGTCGTCCACCGTCAGATAGTCGGCGGATACGATGGCCATCGGCTCGGGTCCCGGCACCGGATGGCTGCCGGCGACATAGATGCGCGGCGGCTGCTCATTCGACCGCACGAACCCGAATCCGCGCTTCTTCTCCAACTCATCGTGGCACTGCCTGAGTCCCGGCAGTGAGAGACGGGTCAGATGCTCCGCGGCGAATTCAACGTATTTCCCGGCGAGGTATTTCCCGGCGAGCGGCGAGGCGTTGGTCAGCTCGGCGTGGTCCGCGCTCATGGCGTCGATGCTCGGATCATTGGGGTAGCGGTTGCGAACGTGAAAACGGGCCGCGTCATTGATGACGACATCGCCGCAATTGAGCTCACTGCCGATGGCGCCCGCGGTCCCCGTGCTGATCACGCACCGCGGCTGCAGCTCGGTGATGAGTTGCTGCAATACGGGGACGAAAGGCAGCTGATCCCCGTTTTGCTTGGGGTGCAGCTCGGATTTGTAGAGGGCGATGGTGTTCCCACCGATCCTGATGGCGGACAGATAGCCGAAGATGCCCTGCTCGAGCGCCCGGTCCTGACCGATCCCGCCGATCATCGGGCGAAACTTGCCGAAGTTATGGGCGTAGCCGTTCCAGCTCCGCTGCCTCGAGCTGTTCCAGGTTCCGTCACCCGTGAACACCTGCAGCAGTGCTGCCGTCTCCTGATCCGTATACAGGACGATGAGGAAGTCGGTGGCGGCTGACAGCGGTCCGGAGATCTTCTCGCCGGCACGATAGCGTCCAAGAGCGATCGGCCGCGGAGCCAGACGCGCCGGCCAGGGGATCGGCCCCGGATCGAATCGGACTGCAGTCTCCCGCAGAGCGGCGCGGGCGAAGGCATCGCGCACATCCACGCCGCGGAAGGTTCCCGTCGTGAAGACCTTCCTGGGCGCGCGGCCGCGCGCCGGTCGCGGCCGCCTCTGCGCCGGGCGCGCCGGGCGTCCGGCCACCGCGGTGGACAACCCGTGTTGCAGCGCTGCGCCCTTGATGCTGCCAAGACCGGTGCAGGCGTCCCAGCCCACGGCGACAGGGTACCCCACGACCCGGCCGAACGAATTGTTCTGTGGTCCGGCGCGGCCGGAAACATCCCGCACGGCGCCGCCCGCGATGCGATAGAGGGCGGGGTTGATGAATCCCACGGATCTGCCGAGGTTCGCGTTGATCCGCGCAAGGAGCCCGGCGTAAAGAGGCGCGACGGCACTGGTGCCGCCGACCGGCCCGCGCTGTCCGTTGATGTATTGAATGTAGCCGCTGTTCTCGCTGGCGTTGGCGGCAACGTCCGGGATGCCGCGTCCGGCCCTGCCCGTGGCGCGGTTCTTTGGCAGCGCCGTGCTGCTCTGGTAGCTGGGCACGGGGAAGCGATCGCTGATTCCACCGCCGGTCGCGCCCGGCCCGTGCCCCGGACCCACACTGCGGTCGTTCCAGACATACTCGTCGAAGGACTGCCCACGAATATCGCCAACCGTCGTTCCGCCGCAGGCCAGCACCCAGGGCTCGGTTGCCGGATAGCTCGTCTGCGCGCGAGTCCTGTCGCTCACGAACGCGCCGGTGTCGCCGGAGGAGACGAGCACGGTGATCGAGAGGGTGGCGGCGTCCTGAAGGAGCTTGCCGATCTGGGCGTATTCCGCCGCGGAGAACCCGGCGCTCGAGCCGTCGTCGGGTCCCCAGCCATAGCTGATGGAGATGATGGTCGGTGAGGGGTCACCGGCATCGGGATGGATCATCTTCTGCAGCGCGTGGATGATGGCCTGCACGCTGCCGCCCGTGAAATAGACGGCGATCTTCGCTGCCTGCGCCACTGCGCCGGCGACGGTGATGTCGAGCCCCGTTTCTCCATCCGATCGTCCCGAGTTGCCGACGCCGTCGACGGCGACATCGACAACGGTGGGCACTTTGAGACCGCCGCCGAACGCTTCGATCGAGTGGCGGATATCCTCGATCGAGTACCCGGCCGGACCCTCGCCGGTCTGCATCTCATACAAACCGATCGTCTGGTCTGCTCCGTCGCCCTGTGGAAACTCGTAGAGCTGCGCGACCTGTTGAGGGGTGAGCGGTTGGGTATCGGGCGGATCCGCGCCCGCGGTGCCGCGCCGTGCCGCAAAGTGCGTTGCCGGTACCTGGCGGTCCGTCAGTCCGACGATCGCCTCGACGATGCCCGCCAGCGCCGTCGGGACGCTCGAAGGACCGTCATGACTGCGATAGGTGCCGCCCTGGAAGCGGTAGCGGTGCAGCCGGACCGAGAACGCCGCGTTCACTGCTTTCGCGGAGCCCTGCAGCACTACGCAACGACGGGCACGATAACTGTGCACCACGCGCAGATCATTCGCCTTCGCGAATCGTTCCACGGTCTGCAGGTCCCTGGGATCGGCGCCATGAGCGCGGGCGAACGCACTGCGGGACTGCCCCAGGGGCCGGCGTCTCGAGCCGATGTCGAAATCCCCGACCTCGGGCATCTTCGGGCCACCGCGCCTGCGGCGCAGCAGCAGCGTCACGGTGATGGATTCCCCCGGATCAACCGGCGCCAGTTTCCTGTGTCCACCGGGCTGAGGATGCGCGCTGCCGGATACGAATCGATAGCCTCGCGGTGGACGCATGTGGGTTCCTCCGGTCCGGTAGACGCTACACGGGAGATCTTAGGGTGAGATCCCGGCCCGGCGAAACGTGTCGGCGATCTGCGGCTGCGCAGCCACCGCGGTCTGCACATCGCTGTGGCCGGCGGCGGCGCGACCCTGCCGCAGCTCATCGATGCCGCGCCCGTACAGGGAGGAGGGCAGCCGCGGCAGGAGCTCGAGCGCCGCGTCGTAGTCCTTGAGGGAGCGGGTGTAATCGCCCAGGCGCAACCGCACGAACCCGCGGCTGTCGAGCGCGTGCGCCCGCATGGCCGGCGTGCTGCCCTCGCCGATCGCCCGATCGCAATCCGACAACGCCTGCTTCAGCTCCTGGCCCGACAGCGCCCGCGCCCAGCAACGCTGGTTGAGCGCCGAGGACACACCGATATCATCGCGATGCGCAGTGAGCCAAAGGCTGAACTGCCTGACCGCCTCGGCATACCGATCATTCTGCAGGTAGAGCGCGCCGAGTGCGAAGCGCGTGTCAGCCTCGGGGGACAGAGTGTTGTCGAGGATCTGCAGATCCGACAGGGCTCCGTCCCGATCCTTCCCCCTGAGCCGCAGTTGCGCGCGCGCGAGCAGCGCCGTCGCATCGTCGGGCTTGAGGCGGATCGTTTGATCGAGGTCCGCGCGTGCCTGCAACAACTGCCGGGCACGCAGTTCCGCTTGCGCACGCTGCTCGAAGTAGCTGGGCTCGTTGGGATCGAGCTGGCAGGCTCGGGTCAGGTCCGCGATCGCCCCCTGGAAGTCGCCGCGCGCTGCGAGTGCCGCCCCGCGTCGGGCGAATTGTGCCGCATCTGCAGGCGTCGCCGGGGCAGGCGCCGTCGGTGCAGGCGTCGCCGCTGCAGGTGTCGCCGCTGCAGGTGTCGCCGGGGCAGGTGTCGCCGCGGCCGCACCGGGAGCCGCGGCATTTGGCGATGTCTGAGGCAGGTAGGCTGTCAGGTTGAATACCGGGCCGCCGTTGTACGTGAAGTAGACCCGATGCTGGCTGTTGGCCACATACACGTGATGCGACAGGAAGAAGTCGGCGCCGATGTACATGTCCACCTCGGAAGCACCGAAGTCGACGATCCGCAGATGCGTGTGGCGGATTTCCTCGCTGCCCAACTTGAAGCTGTCGAAGGGTGCGACCCAGGTGCGCACGGCGGCGCGGCCGACGCCGTACAGGTAGCCGGTCGCTTTCACTCCCGGGTCGGTCGGCTTGACGCCGGCGCGAGCGGCGGCGCGCAATGACAGGATGGATAGCGGGGAGCCCGTGTCGAACATGACGCGGATCTTGCGTCCGTTGAGGTAGGCGGTCCCGCGCGTCCACGGCTCACCCGGCGAGGCACTCTCGATCGGTAGCGTGGAGATGGCCTGATCGCTGGTGGCCCAGTAGGCCAGATTCGCCTGACTGCAGCCCGCTCCGGGACGCATCAGCCGGATGACGCCGTCCGCCAGGTCGTACTCGACGTCGCCGATCCGCAGCAGATTCTGGCCAAGCAGACCCTGCGCCCCGCCGCCGAGCTCATTTCCCCCGACGACGAAATCCATGTCCGGGAAATGCAGCGGGCCGACCCGGAAGTCGACCGTCGCGACCGAGTACTGCATCAGCCCGCCGAATCCGCCGATTTGCAGGCGCGGCGGGGGTGCCTGCAGGCGCAGCCCGAGCTGCTTGGCCGCGGCCGGAGCCAGCATGCTGAAGAAGGCGCCGCTGTCGACCGCCAGCACCGCATCGGTGCCATTGATCTTGGTGGCTATCGTGGGCCGAAGCCCCACCATATCGACGGGTAACAGCGCCAGGCGGCCGAGCTGGCAGGCCGCCAGCGCGCGACCGCCGCCGACGGCGCTCAGCAGCACCAGCAGAATCAGTACTCGGCGCGTTTGAGTTGCCACTCCTGAACCCCGCCGGAGGAAGTCTATCAGACGATCGTGGATACTATGCCCGTGCTGCCATCGGGTGATCCGTCCGAAAATCCGATCCAAAAGGCGCTGGATGTCGCAGGATTACCCTGGCGCACTTCACGCGCGGAGCTGGTCGCGCGCTACGGCATCCGGCGCCATGCCGCCTACGACTGGGACGTCATCGAGATCGATACGGCGCCTCCGATCGTCGACGGACTGCTCTGGCCGCTGTCCGCGCAGGTGCTGCCGCAATTCTCGCCTCATCTGCCCGCCACGCAATTTTCGGGCCTGGTGCGCGTGGCCGAGGATGCCCTGGAGAATTTCCGTTTCGCGGTCAATCGCTTTGCTCCCGGTCTCGGACCCGGCCAGACATTTCCCAGCGCGAACAGCATCGAGCTGTGCTGGTCCTGCGCGGCGGCGCGCCTGCGGCTGCTGGTCTGGCCACCCTCGATGCAACAATGGACCTTCACGAACCCCGCCCATGAGCGCGATCCCAGGCTGAAGACCGCGTGTCACCTGGTGATCGATACGGGCTTCCGGCCACCCGTGACCCCGACGGAGCGCGCCTGGCTCGCCAGCTTTCAGTCCGTGGCACGCATTCAGACGTGGCGGATGTCCGCTAACGCGCAGCCATCCCCGGCCGGCGAAGACGAGCTCGAGTACGTGCGTGAGCCGGCGAGCGAGGCTGCGCCGCTGTTCGGATCGGTCGGATTCTCGGCCGATCACAGGGCCCTCATTTTCTACGGTGCGCAGCTCTACCTGATCGCCGTCGAGGACATCGTTGGCTTTCACGTCGCACGCGCGCTGCCGGCCAAGGGTCCAGGTGGTGCGCGGCTCGAGGTCAACTGTCGAACGGGCTGCGGCGGACTCGAAGCCAAACGATTGACCATCACAGAGTCGAAAGGGACCGAGGATCTCAACGCGCTCGCGGCGCAACTGTCCCGCGAAGCTGCCAGACCATGCGTGCTCGGTGAGTACGAATACGACGCGTAACGGACCTGTCAGAGATGGATCATGCCGCGCTTGTGAGCCACCGCGACCGCCTCCGTGCGGCTGATCGCATCGAGCTTCGTGAGGATCGACTTCACGTGTGTCTTGGCGGTTCCCTCGGTGATGTTCAGGCGGCGAGCAATATCCTTGTTGCTGCGCCCGAGAGCCACCAGCTGCAGTACGTCCAGCTCGCGCTGTGTCAGGCTCGGCTTCACCATCCTCTGCAGCGCCTTGGCTGCGACGGATGAAGAGGTATAGGGACGGTCCTCGCTGACCGCGCGAATGGCGGACAGTATTTCCTGCCGTGGAGCGTCCTTGAGCAGATAGCCTTTTGCCCCCTGACTCAGACATCGAAAGATGTCCTCGTCGCCGTCATAGGTGGTCATGACGAGCAGCCGGGCCTTGGGGTTGGTCTCCATCACCTGCTGCACGACGGCGACGCCGTCGCGCCTGGGCATGCGCAGGTCGAGCACCATGACGTCGGGTTGGTATCGGCGGTACAGGGCGATGGCCTCATCGCCGTCGCCAGCCTCGCCGACCACCTCCATGTCGGCCTGCTGATCGACCATCGCGGCGAGCCCGTTGCGTACCACCGGGTGGTCGTCCGCCAGGACGACCCGAATTTTCCTCACGGCTTCGGCCACGACAGCCATCAGGCGCTCGGTTTCTGCAGCCTCACACTCACGCGAGTCCCCCGACCCGGCTGGCTCTCCAGGTGCCACTCGCCGCCTATGGCAAGCGCGCGTTGACGCATGCTGATGAGCCCGAAGCCCTCGCCGGATGACTCGGCGTGGTCCTTCATGCCGATGCCGTCGTCCGTGACGCGCAATATCCAATGCGCGGGCTCGTCAGTCATGCTGATGCGAACGACGTTGGGGTGGGCATGGCGTACCGCATTGCTGACCGCCTCCTGGGCGATACGCAGTATCTCGTGCTCGTGCTCGGGACGCAGACCGATCGAGAAATCGCCACCCTCAAAGATGCAGCGGACCCGCCCCGGAACCGTGGAGCGATCCGCCAGCTGTCTGAGCGCCGTCTCGAGCCCGGCCGGCCGCGTTTGATCGACACGCAGCGCCGTGACCGATCGGCGCGCCTCGGCCAGCCCGTCGCGCGCCAGATCGCGGATGCGGCTGAGAATGCCCGCGAGCTCGGAGTTTTTCCGCCGGCAGGACGGAAATTCCTCCGCGGCACCGAGTTGCATGAGGATCCCGGTGAACGCCTGCGCGAGACCGTCATGAATCTCCTGGCCGATGCGCGTGCGTTCGACCAGTACCGCGGCATCCTTGGCGGAGTGCGCCAGTCGGGTCAGCTGGATGGCGAGCGTGGCCTGCTGCGCCAATGCCACCAGCAGCTCGCTATGCTGGATCTCCGGCGCGTGCCGGTGAAACGATAACACGAAAAAGCCGACGTTCTGGGCGCCGAACACCAGCGGATAAAGCAGCACGCTCACGTGTCCCTCGCCACGGTGGAACTCGAGGTCGCCCGGCCAGATTTCCCAATTGGTGTGTTCGACGTTGATGTACGCGGGCTGTGGACTGCGTCCGAACAGCTCGGTGAGCGGGGAGCCCGCGAATGGCACGTTGACCCGGACCTGTGGCGTCTCGAGCTGTCCGTTACGCACATGCGCCAGAATGCGCCACTCCCTGAGGCTTTCCTTGGAGGCGATGATCGAGCCGGACGCCGCGTCAAACTGCCGGGCCGTCTCCAGCAGCATGTGCCCGAGAAAGGCGTGCAGGTCCGGCTCGCCGGCCAGCCGCTCGAGATTGCCGCGAATGACCGCGTTGGCTTTGGCGAGCTCCGCGACGCGTTCCTCGGCCGCCCGTTCGTGCGCTTGCCGCACATCTTCGACCAGACGTTCGCGATGCAGCGCCGCTCCGATGACGCCGGCGGCGGTCTCCAGCGCCGATAGCTCGGCCGAATCGATGGCACGACGCTGCCTGGTATTGTCAAAGGCAACCACGCCGGTGAATTCGCCGGCCACGAACACCGGGACGATGGCCTTGCTCTTGGTGCCGATCCCCTCCAGGCCGATGGCAGAATAGTCCAGCGCCAGATCGGGGCTCAGACAGACGCTGCGCCCGGCGCGCAGCTCGTCGAACACTGCGGGGTATTGGCTTGCAGAGCAGTGGCACGCGCCGGAAATCTGCGGCACTCCTTCGGCGACCCATTCGCTCACGACGCTGAAGAGCAGCTCGTCACCGGGTTGCAACTCCGGGAGCATCAGCGTCACGCGGTCCACGTGGGCTGCCTCGCCGAGCAACCGCAGGACGTCGGGTACGGTGCCGCGCACGTCCGGTGCCTCGAGCAACAATCGGCTGGCACGCGCGGAGGCCGCCAGCAGCCCCTCGCGCCGCTGCAACGAGTCGCTGATCTGGCTCCACTCCTCGGCGCATTGGCTCTGGGGGAACAAATGCTCTTCTAAAACAGATACTTGTTCAGTTTCGACGTTCATAGCTGGCCTCGGAAGAGCGTAGCTGGCCTCGGAAGAGCGCCCAACCCATCGGTGGCCTAACGACTTGCCGTCTGAGTGTAACGCGGGAAGGGCGCCCCCTCCCAGCTGCCCCCGAGCGCCCTGTACACCGTCACGAGACTGGTCAGGGCGTCCGTGCGACTTTGTGCCAGATGGTCCTCGTCCTGCAGCTGCGTTCGCTCGGCATCCAGCACTTCGAGAAAGTCCACCGCTCCTTCCTCGTAACGCGTGCGGGCGAGGCTGGCGGCCGTTGCGCTGGCCTGCGCGGCGTCGGCGGCGTGCATCAACTCGTCTCGAGTGCGCGCATGCGTCACCAACGCATCCTCGGTCTCCTCGAGCGCCCGCAGAACGGTCTGCTGGTACTGCGCGAGCGCCGTGTAGGTTTGCGCGCGCTGCGCGGCGACCTGCGCTCGCACACGGCCGAGGTCAAACGCGGCCCACGAGATACCTGGCCCGATGGTATAGGCGCGACTCGCGGAGGAGCCCAGACCCGACAGGGTTCCGGCGTCGAATCCGAAGCTGCCGACGAACGTGACCTTGGGGAAAAGATCACCCACCGCGACCCCGATCCGCGCGGTGGAGGCTGCCAGCTGGCGCTCGGCGATCCGGATGTCCGGCCGGCGTCGCAACAGCATTTCCGGGTCACCCACCGCGATTCGGCGCGGCAGAGGCGGCAAGGCGCGCGGTGTGCTCAGCAGTGCCTGCAGGGCGTTGGGCTGCCGCCCGGTCAGCACGCCGAGCCGGTGGATCGAGACCGATACCTGCGCCTCGAGCGGGTCGATGGTCGACAGCGTGGTGCTCAGCTGCGCCTGCGCGCGCGAGGTGTCGAGCTCGGTCGCCCGCCCCGCGTCGAGCTGCGCCTGCGTGAGCCGCAGTGTCTCCTGCTGGTTCACGACGTTGCGCCGCGCAACCTCGAGCCGGGCCTGCTCGCCGCGAAGCTCGAAGTAGGTACCCACGACCTCGGCGATCACGGAGACCTGCACGTCGCGCAGATTCGCCTCGGCGCCCTGCAGGTCGGCGGTACTGGCCTCCAGCTCCCGACGCACTCGCCCGAAGAGGTCCAGCTCCCAGGAGGCATCCAGGCTGCCGTCGTAGTACGACGAGTTGTAGGGAAAGCCGATCTCCGCCTGCGGAACCTGCTGCCTCTGGTAACCGCCTGAGGCCGTCACCGTCGGGGCCAGGTCGTAGACCGACTCGTGGCGCAGGGCACGAGCCTCGGCCAGGTGTCCCACGGCGATGCGCAGGTCGTGATTGGCGGAAAGCGCATCGGCTACCAGCGCGTTCAGTGTGTCGTCACCGAACTGTCTCCAGAACTGTGCCTGGGCCTGCTGCGACGAATAGAGCGTCGCCTCGGCATCGGCGAACGTCGGGGCGACCGCGGTCGCCGGCCGATGGTAGTTGGGACCTACGGCACAGGACGTCAGTGGCACGGTGATCGCCAGCAGTCCTGCAATGCTTCTGATGTTCCGGGTGATCATGACGGGCCTCAAGCCTGTTGAGCTGCCTGTGAAGATGTGCGAGGAGCCGTTTGTGGAATTCGGCTGTCCGGGAGATCTTCAGTCCGGCCCCGGCGACCGAGTCGCCGCATGAGCACGTAGAACACCGGCGTCAGCAGCAGGCCGAACCCGGTCACGCCGATCATCCCGGAAAACACCGTGACCCCCATCGAATGCCTGACTTCGGCGCCCGCGCCGTGCGCCAGGACCAGCGGTACGACACCCATGACGAAGGCGATGGAGGTCATCAGGATCGGCCGCAGGCGCAGCCGCGCAGCCTCGAGCACCGCCGCGCGGGCGTCGCGGTGCTGCTCATCCTGCAGATGCCTGGCGAACTCGACGATCAGAATCGCGTTCTTGCACGCCAGTCCCACGAGCACCAGCAGTCCGATCTGCATGAAGACGTTGTTATCGCCGTGATCGAGCAGCACTCCTGCCACGGCCGGCAGCAGGCACATCGGCACGATCAGCACGATGGCCAGCGGCAGGCTCAGGCTCTCGTACTGCGCGGCCAGCACGAGAAACACGAACAGCACGCAGAGCGCGAAAACGACGGCGGTTGTGCTGCCGGAGATGATCTGTTGATAGGCCAGATCGGTCCACTCATACGACATGCCGCGAGGCAGCGTCTGATCAAGGATCCTTGCGATCGCCGCCTGCGCCTGCCCGGAACTGTACCCCGGTGCCGGGCCGCCGTTGATGTCGGCGGCCGCATAGCCGTTGTAGCGCTGTACGTCGTCCGGGCCGTAGGATCGGGAAATGTCGACCATCGAACCCAGCGGCACCATCTGCCCGTCGGCATTGCGTGTCTTCAGGAGCAGGATGTCCCCGAGCTGTGAGCGAAACGGGGCATCCGCCTGAGCTATGACCTGATACGTACGGCCGAAGCGGTTGAAGTCGTTGACGTAGAGGGAGCCGAGATACACCTGTAGCGTGTCGAAGACGTCCGACAGCCTGACGTTCTGGCGCTTGACCTGCACGCGGTCGACGTCGATGTCGAGTTGCGGAACGTTGATCTGGTAGGTGCTGAAGGCGCCACCGATCGCGGGATCCCTGTTCGCCTTGTCCAGAGTCTGCGACAGGGCGGTGAACAGCGCCCGCGGTCCGGCGGCCGTGCGGTCCTCCAATTCGAGCTTGAAGCCGCCGAGCGTACCGAGGCCGATGACCGGGGGCGGCATGACCACGGTCACAAAGGCGTCCTGAATGGAGGCCAGCTTGGCATTCAGCGCGGCGCTGATCGCCTGCGCGGACAGCGCCGGCGAGGTGCGGCGGTGGAAATCATCGAGCGCGAAGAACACCAATGCGGCGCTCGAGCTTTCGGTGTACCCGTTGACGGACATCCCCGCGAACTCGACCGCATGGGCGACCCCGGGCTGTTCGAGTCCGATCTCGGTGATGCGCCGCGTGACGGCATCGGTGCGCTCCAGGGAGGCGGCCGGGGGCAACTGCGCGACCGCGATCAGATATTGCTTGTCCTGTGCTGGAATGAACCCTCCCGGCACGGCGTTGAGTCCAAAGTAGGTCAGTACGATCAGTGCTGCGTAAATGACCAGCGCGATCGTCCCGTGCCGCAGCGTCAGGGTCAGCGTTCTGGCGTAGCCGTTGCCCGCGTCGGCAAATCGCCGGTTGAATCGGCTGAAGAATCGGCCACAAACCGTATCGATGAGCCTCGAAAGTCGGTCCGGCGCGGCACCATGAGGTTTCAGCAGCAGTGCCGCCAGGGCGGGCGACAGGGTCAGGGAGTTGAACGCCGAGATGACGGTCGAGATGGCGATGGTCAGGGCAAACTGGCGGTAAAACTGGCCGGTCAACCCGCTCACGAAGGCGACGGGCCCGAATACCGCGCACAGCACCAGGGTGATGGCGATGATCGGGCGACTGACCTCGCTCATGGCGATCTTGGTGGCCCGTGCCGGCGAGTGCCCTTCGGCGATGTGCCGCTCGACGTTCTCGACGATCACGATGGCGTCATCCACCACGATGCCGATGGCCAGCACCAGCCCGAACAACGACAGCGTATTGATCGAAAAGCCAAACGCCAGCAGCATCGCGAACGTGCCGATCACGGAGACGGGCACCGCAATCAATGGAATCAGGGACGCGCGCCAGGTCTGCAGAAAGACGATGACGACCAGCACTACCAGCGCGATGGCCTCCAGCAGGGTGTGCAGCACGGCGTCGATCGATTGGCGCACGAACTGTGTGGGATCATAGACGATGCCGTAGTCCATGCCTTGCGGGAAATCCTTCTTCAGTTCGCCCATTGTCTTGCGGACGTCCGAAGACAGTTGCAGGGCATTGGCCCCGGGCGCCTGATAGATCGGAATGGCAATGGACTGCCGATTGTCGAGAAAGCTGTGTACCCCGTAGGTCTGCGCGCCCAGCTCCACCCTCGCCACATCGCCCAATCGCACGACCTGGCCGTCCGCGCCGGTCTTGATGATGATGTCGCGGAACTGCTGTTCGTCGCTCAATCGTCCGGTGACATTGAGTGCGACCTGGAAGTCCTCGCCGTTCGAGGGAGGTGCGCCGAGCTGACCCGCGGCGACCTGGACGTTCTGCTCGCGGATCGCGGCGACCACGTCGTCCGCCGTGAGGTCACGGGCGGCGAGTTTCTGCGGGTCGAGCCAGATGCGCATCGAATAGTCGCCGCCGCCGAAGATCTGCACGTCCCCCATGCCGGGAAGCCGCGCGAGCACGTCGCGGATGTTCAGCACCGCGTAATTCCTCAGGTACAGCGCGTCGTAGCGGCCGCCAGGGGAGGTGAGGTTGACGACCAGCGTGAGATTGGAGGAGGCCTTGACGGTGGTGACTCCCAGATCCCGGACCTCCTCGGGCAGTCGCGGCAGCGCCTGCGATACCCGGTTCTGGACCTGCACCTGGGCGCGGTCGATGTCCGCGCCATTGCGGAACGTCACCGTCAGGGTGAGCGAGCCGTCCATGGTCGAAGTGGAGGACATATAGAGCATGTCCTCGACACCGACGATCGCCTGCTCGAGCGGTGCGGCCACGGTGTCGGCGATGACCTTGGGGTTCGCCCCGGGGTAGGAGGCGTGCACGATCACCGATGGCGGTACCACCTCGGGATATTCGCTGATCGGGAGTTTGAAGATCGCGATAACGCCGGCGATGGTGATGAATGCCGAGATGACACCGGCAAAAATCGGTCGCTCGATGAAGAAGTCAGACAGCTTCATTGCAGGTCCTCAGAATGACGGCATTTCCAGGGCGTCGATGTATTTCTCGGGTGTCAATGAATTTCCCGGGTGTCAATGAATGTCCCGGGCGTCAATGAATTTCGCGGGCGTCAATGTCCGGCACCGGTCTGAGCGAGCAGGCGCACGGCAGCGTCTCCTCCGGCGTGCTCGCCCATCGCAACGCGCTGGACAGCCACCAGCGAACCGGGCTGCACGCGCTGCAGGCCATTCACGACGATCGTATCCGCCGGTGTCAGTCCGGAGCGCACGACACGCAAGCCGTCGATCAGCGGACCCAGCTCCACCGGCCGGTACTCGGCCCTGTGGTCGGCGCCCACCACGAGCACGTACTTGGTGCTTTGATCGGTGCCGACCGCACTGTCGTTTATCAGCACGGCCTCATGGGGCGATCCGCCCGGCAGCTTCACGCGGGCGAACATGCCCGGCATGAATTCACGGTCGGGGTTGGCAAGCAGACCACGCGCCCTGACCGTTCCCGTGGCGGGGTCGATCTCGTTGTTGACGAACACCATCACGCCCTGGTGCGGGTAGCCGGTCTCGTCGGCGAGGCCCACGAACACCGGCCTGCGATCGGGCGCACTCGGGCTGCGACCGAGCCGCATGTACTGCAGATAAGCCTGCTCGTCGCCATCAAACGCGACATAGATCGGGTCGATCGACACCAGCGTGGTCAGCAGGGTCTGGCCGCTCGTGACCAGGTTGCCGGCGGTGACTTCCGCGCGGCCGACAATTCCCGAGATCGGCGCGGTGACCCGCGTGAACTCGAGATTCAGCGCGGCGGTGTCGACTGCGGCCGCTGCGACATCCACGGCGGCGCTCGCCTCCTGTGTGTTTGCCATGCGGGTGTCGTATTCCTCGCGCGAGATCGCATGCGCGGCGAGCAGCCTGATGGCACGGGCGCGCTCGGATTGGGACAGCGCGAGCTGGGAGCGGGCCTCCGCCAGCTGAGCCTGCGCTCCCTTGAGCTGCGCCTGGTAAGGACGCGGGTCGATCACCGCGAGCACTTCACCCTTTCTGACCTCGCGTCCCTGGGTGAAGTCGATCGAGGTGATGTAGCCGGATACACGCGGCCGCAGTTCGACTCGTTCAACGGCCTCGAAGCGCGCAGTGAACTCATCGAATTCCGTGATCGGGCGCGAGATGACCTGTGCCACGCTGACCAGCGGCGCGGCGGCGGGGCCGCTCTGCGCCGCTGCCTGCCGGCCACAACCGGACAGCAGCGTCGCTGTGATGCTGAGGGCGAGAAGTGCAGAGACGTATCGCATGAGTGCTCCCTTGAAGGATCGGTTCGGGCCATGCAGCCGGCGGCTCAGGGGTCCATGGTGAAGGACCACACGATGCGTTTGAATTCATCGGTCGATGGGGTGCGGGAGAGATCCACGGAGGGGTAGTCGGCTCTATCTTTTGGGATAGGCGTGTGCGGCGGGGCTCTGGCATGGTAGAGCCATGGATACCCTCACGAGCATGAAGGTATTTCGCGAGGTCGTGGAACGGGGCACGTTTGTCGCTGCGGCCGAGCGCCTGAGCCTTTCGACCGCGATGACCAGCAAG
The DNA here is from genome assembly GCA_030038755.1 of Gammaproteobacteria bacterium. GTDB lineage: Bacteria > Pseudomonadota > Gammaproteobacteria > Steroidobacterales > Steroidobacteraceae > FEN-1191. Next base: position 5,851 of record JASHSK010000270.1, on the reverse strand, counting down.
CACGTGATGAACGTGGAGCGCCGTCTCGGTGTCAGGTTGCTGAACCGCAGCAGCCGGAGCCTGAGCCTGACGGAGCCGGGCCGCATTTATTTCGAGCGTTGCAAGACCATCCTCGAGGAACTGGAGCAGGCGGAGTCGGCCATCGGGTCCTTCGGCGGCGCGCCGCGCGGTACGCTCAGAGTCACGTGTCCATCCTGGATGGCCACGCGCCGCATGGCGGAGTTTCTGGCCGAGCACCGCAGGCGCTATCCGGACGTGGTGGTCGATGCCACGTTCGAGGATCGGCTGGTGGATATCGTGGCGGAGGGTTACGACGTGGCGCTGCGCACCATGGTGCAGTCGCCGCCGGACGGCCTGATCGCCAGAGTGCTGCGGCCCGTGCCGCTCGTGATTGCCGCCTCGACGGAGTATCTACGGCGGCACGGAACTCCGCAGCTGCCCCGCGACCTCGCCCATCATGACAGTGTCATGGCCGGCAATGGACATACCTGGCACTTCACCGGGCCAGACGGGAGTTTTGAAGTGGCTGCGCGGGTCGTACTCCGTTTGAGCTCGACCAGCGGGGTGGCGCACGCGATCAGCACCGGGTTGGGCGTTGCCGCCCTGCCTCTCACGGTGATCGAGGATCCACAGTTCAGAGATGTGCTGCGGCCGATCCTGACGGATCATCCGCTGCGACAGCCGACATTGTTTGCGCTGTATGCGGCGCGCCGACTGATGCTGCCGAAACTCAGGACCTTCATCGATCATCTGATGGAATACATGGCGACCATTCCGTCGCCGTCGGTGCGCGCAGGAACAGGTCCGCAAGCTCATTAGGACCGTGAAGAGGCCCGGCACCATGGGGCCTCGCGCAGGCCGCCCTGCAGGGCCGGCAAAGCACCGGACGGGCTCGAACTGCGCTTGCAGAGGCGGCCGTCCTGTGGTCCCGGGCGCGCGGAATGTACGACCGGGCGATCGTGTCTTCCGCTGAGACGGGAAAGTATGAATAATACCGAAACCAAGCGGCTGCAGTAGAAGTGTCGGAAAACCCAGATTCGAATCCCCCGTCTTCGAGGCTGATTTCCATTGTGGAGCGCGTGCGGCATTCACTGTCGACGCGCACTCGGCGCCTGTTCCTGCAGGTGGGCCTGCCGTGGACGGCCGCCTTGATGGTCGGGCTGATCTCGGTTTGGTACGCCGACTGGAGCACGGACGTATACGAGCTGTTCATCCGCTGGATTACTCCGCGTTGGTGGCTTGCTCTCGTACTGACCCCGGGGCTCACGGTGCTGGGCGTTTATCTCACGCGCCGCTGGTTCTACGGCAGCGAGGGCAGCGGCATCCCGCAGGTCATAGCCGCGATCCATGCACCGCGCGGCGACGATGATCGGCTGATGCAGCGCCTGTTCGGCCTGCGGGTGATTCTCGGAAAGATCGGCGTCTCGCTCCTCGGGCTGCTGGGAGGGCTCACAGTCGGGCGTGAGGGACCCACCGTGCACATCGGCGCGGCGATCATGGCCGAGACCGGCCGCTTCTACCCGCACCGAAGCATCCGTCTCGAGCGTCAACTGCTGCTGGCGGGCGCCGCAGCGGGCCTGTCCGGCGCCTTCAACACACCGCTCGCCGGCGTGGTGTTCGCCATCGAAGAGATCGCCCGCGATTTCGAGAGCCGCACCAACGGCACCATGATCACCGCGGTCGTGTTCGCCGGACTCACGTCACTGGCGCTCGCCGGCAATTACCTGTATTTCGGCCAGCTGAACGTGTCCGGAAGTCTGCATCTGTCCTTCGCCCTGCCGGTGATCGTCGCGGCGATCGCCTGCGGGCTGCTGGGCGCGGCATTCAATGTCACCGTGCTGCGCTGGACGAAGTGGATGCCCAAGCCGTTGAGCGCGCTCAAGGTCAGGCGTCCGCTGTGGTACGCCCTGCTGAGCGGCGTCATCATTGCCGCCATAGGTGTCGGCACCCGCGGGCAGACGTGGGGCAGTGGCTACGATCAGGCGCGCGCGCTGCTGGATGGCACGGCGCCGCTCAGTCAGGCCTTTGGAGTGACCAAATGGGCGTCGCTGGTCGTCACCTACCTGGCGGGCCTTCCGGGTGGTCTATTTTCCCCCTCGCTGTCGATCGGGGCGGGTATCGCCCAGTGGGTGCACGCGCTGTTCTCATGGACTTCCATGGCGGCCGTCATAGCGCTGTGCATGACTGGTTACCTCGCGGCCGTTACGCAATCACCGATCACCTCATTCGTCATCGTCATGGAGATGACCAACGGCACCGGCATGGTGATCCCGATGATGGCCACCGCGCTGGTCTCGGCGCGCATCGCCGGCCTCTTCAGCCCGCCGCTCTACGAGGCGCTCGCCGAACAGAAATACTTCCACTACCAGCCGCCTCCCGAAGCCAGGGTGGTGTAGCGCGGCTGGGCGCTACTTCGACAATTGATCGTGTGCCTGTTCCTCGGCGATATAACGGTATTGCTCTTCGCTGAGGGGCACGACGCTCAGCCGTCCCTGGCGCACCAGCGGTGAATTGGAGAACAGCCTGCTCGCCTTTATCTCCGAGAGAGCGACCGCCCTGGGCAGCAGCCTCGCGGCCTTGATCTTCACCTGCGGCGCCCTGGCATCCGATTCCCGCACCGAAATCACACTGGCCGCTCCTACCACGCTCTTCACGTTCCCGGTCTCATAAATGAGGAGACGGTCTCCGGACTGCATGCCACGCAGGTTTCTCAACGCCACTGGGTTCGCCACCCCATCCCAGACCGTCTCCTTTTCGCGGGACAGATCGGCAAACGAGTATTCCGACGGTTCGGTTTTGAGCAGGTAATAGGCAGTCACGGTACGTGTCTCTTGGAAGCAGGCGTCCGCCCGTCGAGGCGTTCATGGGCGCCTCTGCGTGAAGCACGCCGCCATTATGCACCCGTGCTAAGATCGAGTCGCCGGAAAGCACTGAAGCGCCAGCAGAGGCTGTCATGGCGGTGGTAGCGCAGCTGCTGAAATACAAGGGCGACACCATCTACAGTGTCGATCCCGAGGCGCCTGTGCTCGAGGCGATTCGTCTGATGGCCGGATACGGCATTGGTGCGCTGCTCGTCATGCAGGGCCAACAGCTGGTGGGCGTGGTGTCAGAGCGCGATTACGCCCGCAAAGTGATTCTAAAGGGCCGGTCGTCCAGTGAGACTTCGGTCCGGCAGATCATGAGCTCGCCAGTGGTGACCGTGCGTCCTGACCAGTCAGTGCGCGAATGCATGCAGATCGTAACCGATAAGCGCATACGCCACCTGCCGGTGGTCGAGGGCGAGCATGTCGTTGGCGTGCTCTCGATCGGTGATCTGGTGCGCGCAGTGCTCGAAGAACAACAGAAGACTATCGAAGAACTCGAGCAATACATTCGCAGCTGAAGCTCTCCGGATTGTTCACATCGGCCCTTTCCCCTTGCGCAGGTCCGTGGGTCGTGAGCGCAGCGGGCCCGCGCCTGCCGGCTCAGTGGCCCGGCTTCGCCACAGCGGATTCTTCCGGTAGAGCCTGATTCGCCACCGGCTGCCCGTTGCGCCAGGTGGTGCAGTACTGCATGCACCGCTTCGAGAAGGTGGGATAGAGCTTGAGGTACTGGTCCTTCAGCCTGTGGCGGATTTCCGGATACATGGTGTCCTCCCCGCCGTCCGAAGCGTATTCGGGGACATGGAACACCTGCATCATCTGATCACGCAGAGGATCCTTGCCCGGCAGGAAGAACGGCACCGCACCCTCGTCGACGCCCTCGTTATTGACGATGCACGGGGGCCAGGTGGTATTGATGGCGGTCGCAGCCGCAGACCTGTAATAGGCGCGCGAGTAAATGTAGGGCTTGGTGAAGTAAACGGGGTCGCGCAGGACGGTGACGACCACCAGCAGGTCGCCGCTGTGGGGGATGAACATGCTGGTCATGTTCGCCTCATCGCTGTAGAACGCCCCGTTGTCGCGGGCGGGAGCTCGCTTCATGTCCGTGGTATAGGCGATGAGCGTGTTGCCCTTCCAGTGGCCGGTCGTGAATGCCTCCCGGGGGTGATCTGCGTATTCCGACGGCGCCGGTCTGCCGTCCATCCAGATCGTCATTCCTCCGACATCCTCCGTCTTGTTGATCTTCCAGGCCAGGATCTGATCGGTGGGTCCTCCCTCCAGCGGCCAGATGGTCAATCTCGTTCCAACCGCTCCGTTGGCATAGTGAAACTGGCCATACAGCTGGCACACGCGTTCCGGCTCACCGAGCATCGCCGCCGAATACGACTGTGCCAGGGCGCGGCCAGCCGCGTTGAGAGGCATCCCGGTCCAGTCGTCGGTGAACGGGCCTTCCAGGCGCTCCAGAACGTCGTTGGTGGCCGGTGAAACCCACGATCCGCTCAAGTTGGTCGGTTGCGCCTGAGCCGGCCCCTGCGCCACAACGACCTGCGGCAGGGCAGCCGCGGCGAGCATGAGCACGACGGCGAAGCTCATTCCCCGCACGATCATCCCATGCGCGGCGGGATGCGCTGCGCGAAATCGCGATTGAGTGCTGGCCATTGCGCGCTCCTTACCAGATCGCCGAGCAGGCCGAAGGCTCCCAGCCCGCGTCGCTCGGCATCTTCAGAAAATTTTCGTCGGTGACGAACGGCTGAAACAGGTAGACCGGGTCGGTGACGATGGTCGTCAGCACCATCAAAGAGTCGCCGCTGTCATCCGGAGAATCCTTGACCAGATCAAAGTATTCCAGCAACTGCGTACTTTCGCTGTAGGGGATGCCGTTCTTACGCAGGTAGCCTGCCGTCAGATCCGTGGTCGTAACCCTCAGGGCTCCCCCGACCGGCCTCGCGGCGGCAGCGGCTCTGCCTCCTGCCGGGCGCTGCAGTTCCCACTCGGCAACGGAGTATCCCTGCAAGGTCTTCTGACCCTGATCGGCGTCCGATTTGACGAAGTGAAGCAGGCGCGTCTGCTGACCGGCGTCCGTCTCGATCTTCAAGGTCTGCTCGTCCTGCCAGGTAACGTGCAGATGGCCCGGGACGCGCATGATCGCCGGCGCCCCGTAGGACTTGCACTGCTCGCCCGCTGCCGTGTCCTTGGCAGGATCCCAGGCGTCCATGATCTGCAGCCCGGCCGGCTTCAGGGGGACTCCGGCGGAATCGCCCGGCCTGGGCGTGACCATGCGATACACCCAGTCCTCGTCCGTCACGATCGATTCCCAATAGCCCGTGAAATCGACCGGAGCGGCCGCTTCGGCGGTGGGCGGCGGCCCGCTCGCGCCGCGCCGGCCTTGAGCGTGCACCACCGGTTGCGCTGCCAGGCACGCCAGCGTGACCTGGACGGTGAAATTCAAAACGGAGCTGCGCATCGTGCCCACCCACTTCCTTTTCGCTGTCTGCAGAGCGTGGTAAATCGCTGCGACCAGCAGGTTCGTTGTCCACCGACTCGCGGTCGATGATGCCCCCGCGGCCCCTGCCTGTTCATGTGCATCGACACAGGGTCGAATGCGGCCGAAATCATCCGCCTGTACGCACTGCGCTTCAAGATCGATCACGCCCTTGGGCCGGGCCGTGCAGCACGATCCTGTGTTGCTGATCCCGGGGCCGGGGGTCGTCGCCGCCGCTGGGACGGAACGGACGGGCGGCGCATAAATGCACTGCCAAATCAATTCGTTACAGGAGAACGGAGGTGCTTGCCTCCGCCGTGTCCCGGCGAGATTCTGCGCTGCGCGGGTCGCCGTGAGCGAGTAGACCAGCTGAGAGTCGAACAGCGCACCACCGGGTGTGCTGATCGTTGCGCCGCCGAATGCGGCATACGAGGCAGATGCCCCGTCGGCAGCGCCGAGCAGCGACAGCGTGAGGGTCTCGATCAGCACGGCGAATTCGCGTGCCGCT
>JASHSK010000269.1 GCA_030038755.1 Gammaproteobacteria bacterium | reverse complement strand
CGCAGCCGCCGGAGTCGCAGCCGCCGCAGCCGCGGCCGCCGGCGCCAGCGTGTGAGGGCGCGCGGATTGACACAGTGTGCGCGAGAGGTCGGGGAGAGACCGAGGGATGTAACTGCCGCCATGGCCGTTGCCAAGCAAGACGCTGTCGAACCCGCGCCGATCACGATCCGCGCGATGCAGGAGGCGGATCTGCCCGCCGTGGTGCGCATCGAGCACACCTCGTATGCCTTTCCCTGGACCGAGGGCATCTTCCGCGACTGCCTGCGCGTCAACTATCTGTGCCGCGTGGTCGAGAGCGGCGCGGCGGTCGTCGGTTACGGCATCATCAGTGTGGGCGCGGGCGAGGCGCACGTGCTGAACATCTGTGTGGCCGCGGAGCATCGCTGCCGCGGCATCGGCCGGCGACTGCTGACCCACCTGCTGCAGGCCGCCGCGCGCCAGGGGGGGCGTGACGCACTGCTCGAGACGCGCCCCTCCAATGCGTCGGCCCTGCGGCTGTATCGCTCGCTCGGGTTCGAGCAGGTCGGCACGCGCCGCGGCTACTACCAGGCCGTGGTCGGCCGCGAAGATGCCATCGTGATGAAGCGCCCCATCGAGTAGAATCACGCGCTTTTATCCCATCCGTCCCCCCACGCCCAGCGAATGAGTACGCTCGAGCAGGAGGTCGCGCGGCGGCGCACCTTTGCCATCATCTCGCACCCCGACGCCGGCAAGACCACGCTGACCGAGAAGCTGCTGCTGTTCGGGGGCGCGATCAGCATGGCCGGCACCGTCAAGGGTCGCAAGGCCGCGCGCCACGCGACCTCCGACTGGATGCGCCTGGAGCAGCAGCGCGGTATCTCCATCACCAGTTCGGTGATGCAGTTTCCCTACGGGCAGGCCGTGGTGAATCTGCTGGATACACCGGGGCACGAGGATTTCTCCGAGGACACGTATCGCACGCTCACGGCCGTGGATTCGGCGCTGATGGTCATCGACTGCGCCAAGGGCGTGGAGGAGCGCACCGTCAAGCTCATGGAGGTCTGCCGCCTGCGCGACACGCCGATCATGACCTTCATCAACAAGCTGGATCGCGATGGGCGCGCGCCGCTGGAGCTGCTCGATGAGATCGAGCGCATCCTCAGGATCCAGACCGCGCCGGTGACCTGGCCGATCGGCATGGGCCGAGACCTCAAGGGCATCTATCACCTGCCGGAGGACCGCATCTACGTCTACGAAGCCGGCGAGCGCGGGCGCGTCGGCGGCAACCGCATCATCGAGGGCCTGCGCACGCAGGCCGCGCGCGAGCTGCTCGGCGAGGAGGCGACTCGCGTCGCCGAGGAGATCGAGCTGGTGCGCGGCGCGAGCGCGAGCTTCGATCCGCAGGCCTACCGCGCCGCGCGTCAGACGCCGGTGTTCTTCGGCTCGGCGATCAGCAACTTCGGAGTCGAGGAGCTGCTGCGCGCGTTCGTGCAGTACGCGCCTGCGCCGCTGCCGCGCACCTGCCGCGAACGCAGCGTCGATGCGCGCGAGCCGCAGCTGTCCGGCTTCGTCTTCAAGATTCAGGCGAACATGGATCCCGGGCACCGCGACCGCGTCGCCTTCCTGCGCCTGTGCTCGGGCCGTTACCAGCGCGGCATGCGCCTCACGCACGTGCGCGCCGGCAGGCAGATGAAGGTGGCGGACGCGCTGACGTTCATGGCCGCGGAGCGCGCGCAGACCGACGAGGCGTACGCCGGCGACATCCTCGGTCTGCACAACCACGGCACCATCAACATCGGCGACAGCTTCAGCGAAGGGGAGGTGCTGCATTTCACGGGCATCCCCAACTTCGCCCCGGAGATCTTCCGGCGGGCGGTGCTGAAGGATCCGCTGCGCGCCAAGGCGCTGTCCAAAGGGCTCGACCAGCTGTGCGAGGAAGGGGCGACACAGCTGTTCCGGCCGCTGCGCAATAACGAGCTGATTCTGGGGGCGGTCGGACAGCTGCAATTCGAGGTGGTGAGCTTCCGTCTACAGGACGAGTACGGTGTGCAGTGCGAGTTCGAGCCGGTCGCGGTGCACACGGCCCGCTGGGTCAGCGCCGCCGAGGAGCGGCAGCTCGAGGAGTTTCGCGTGCGCGCTCACGAGCATCTGGCGCTCGATCATGCCGGGGCGCTGGTGTACCTGGCGCCCTCGCGCGTCAATCTCGGGCTCGTGCAGGAGCGCTGGCCGCAGATCGCATTTCACGAGACGCGCGAGCAGTCGTCGGGATAGCATCAGCCACCGGCGGCCTGAGCCGCCCGGCCTGGAGGGCTGACGCGTTGAACGCGAGCGGAACGTCGAGCGCGACCGGCACTTCGAGCGCTGGCGGCACGGCGCATTCGCGCAAGGCCGCCCAATGGGCGTGGGGGCTGACGGCCTGGGCCAATCACGCCTTCATCACCACGGTCGCGGTCGGGCTGTTTCCGATCTTCTTCGATCGCTACTGGGCGGCGGGTCTGCGCGCCACCACCTCGACGTTTTACCTCGGCCTGACCAACTCGACCGCCAGTTTCACGGTCATGCTGCTCGCGCCCACGCTCGGAGCGCTCGCTGATCGGCGCGGCCACAAGCGGCTGTGGTTCGGAATATTCACCGCCGTGGGGGTCGCGGCCACGGTACTGCTCGCACTGGCAGGCAAGGACCGCTGGGAGTTCGCGCTGCTGGTCTACGGTCTCGGGTCGCTCGGCTTCTGGATGGGCTATTCCTTCCAGGACGCGCTGATCACGCACGTGGCCGGGCCGCACGAAGTGAACCGCGTGTCCGCCTTCGGTTTCGCGCTCGGCTACCTGGGTGGCGGCCTGCTGTTTCTGATCAACGTGATGCTGGTGCTGTTCCCCGCGCGCTTTCACCTCTCCGGAGCGACCGCGGCGATGCGCGTCGCCTTTCTGGACGTGGCCGCCTGGTGGCTGCTGTTCTCGTTGCCGCTGTTCCGCTACGTGCCCGAGGCCGCGCCGCTGGTTGCGCACCGCGGCTGGCGCGAGGGGTGGCGCGACTTTCTCGCCACGCTGCGCAGTGTGATTCGCGACCGGCCCGTGCTGCGCTTCCTGGTGGCGTACTGGCTGTACATCGACGGCATCAACACGCTGCAGTTCATGGCGGTGGATTTCGGCACCAAGCTGGGCTTCTCATCGCGCGCGCTGATCCAGGCGCTGCTGCTGACGCAGTTCGTGGCCTTCCCGTGCGCGCTGCTGTTCGGGCGTCTCGGTGATCGCATCGGCGCCAAGCGCGCCATCTACGTGGGGCTGGCGGTGTTCGTCGCGGTGACGCTGTACGGTGCGTTCATGCGCAACGAGACGCAGTTCTACGCTCTCGCGGTGGTGGTGGGGACCGTGCAGGGAGGCGTGCAGGCCCTGTCGCGTTCCTATTTCACTCGCCTCATCCCGCGCGAGCGCTCGGGTGAGTACTTCGGTTTCTACAACATGCTCGGCAAGTTCGCCGCGGTGCTGGGCCCGGTGGCCATGGGCATCGTGGCCGTGGTCACCGGCAGCCAGCGCGCCTCGCCGCTGGTGCTGATCGCATTCTTCGTGGTCGGTGGCGCGTTGCTGGTACGCGTGCGCGATGATGATGTATCGCGGGGCGCTGCACCGACGCAGACGCGTACCGGCGCGGCCGGCGCCGGCTGAAGGTCACGCCTCAGGCGGCCCGCGCGGCCTGGCTGGGTGCCGCAGTGGGCGCTCGGCGTCGCAACGCGCTGACCGAGGCTGCCAGGTCGAGCGGCGAGAGCCGCGAGCATCCGGGCTGGTAGGGCAGGGCACCCCGGCGCCGCAGGTTCGCGTCCACCAGCAGCACGAACCGCGAGCGCAGGGCCGCAATCTCCGCGCGCAGCTGTCGCGCCGGCAGATCGGCGACGGCTCCGTCCAGGCGCAGCGTGCGCCAGTCCCTGACGACCGTGCCGACCCAGGTTGCATCCCGGCGTCCCGGTTGCGTCGTGCAGGCGAGCGGCTTGACACCGCATGCGTGGAACTCCTCTGCGACGATCGTCAGCCAGCGATCCTGCTCCAGACTGCGGTCCTGAAAATCCTCGGGGTGCGAGAACAGCATTCCCCAGTCCCCGGCGAGCCACTCGCGCAGCGGCGGGGATTGCCAGCGCGAATCGATCTCGACAGCCGTCGGGGTGGGGCTCGGTTCGGTCAGACACAATGTCGCCATGCCAGCTCCTGCGGGCCGGTCAAGGTCGGCCCACTGCGCGATCACGGGAGGGCAGTCTAGGAAGCCGAGCATGACAAAGCAGTCGCGCCTCGGTGACAGCACGGTCACACACACCGACGGCTGCGCGCGGCGGCTCGTCAGTGCGACGTGCCGGCCGTATTGGGCATGTTGGGCATGTTGGGCATGCCGGGCATGCCCGCCATTCCCTTGGCCGGCGGGGCGCCGGCGTCGGGCTTGCGCACCTCGAAGCTCGCGGTCAGTGAGCGCCCGTCGGCGAAGTGCAGCGTCACCGGGACATGATCTCCCGGAGCCACCGGCACGCGCGGCTGCATCAGCATGAAGTGATAGCCGAACGAGGCAAAGTTCAGCGTGGCGTGCGGCGCCACGTCGATGCGCGCGACCGGCACCATGCGGCTGGTGCCATTCTGAGTGAGGCTGCGGTGCAGGGCGACGCTGCCGTAGTCCGGACTGCTCGCCGAGACGAGCGTCACCGCCCGGTCTCCGGGATTCGTCAGCGTCACGTAGCCGCCAGCCGGCAGGTTCGCCGGCAGCCAGCGGATCCAGGCCTGCTGCACACGTACCGGCTCGGCAGTGCCGGCAGCCGGTGCGACGGTTCCGGTTTCGGCTGCCAGGGTGGTAGCAGCGCCGAGCAGCGCCCCGAAGGGCAGCAGCGCCCCGAGCAGCAGCACGATCAGCCGTGGGCCTGCGGGCCGCGCGAGCGGGAGTTGGGGGATCATCATGGGCGGCATTTTACGCGCCCGGACGCCCGGGTGTCCGGGCGCGCGGACGTGGGCGCCACAGACGCACCGCGCGGCGAAATCGCAGCAGCTCCGAGGCCGGGGCGGTGGGACCGTAGCGCAGCCGCGCGTAGCGGCGCGCCAGCGAGCGCAGACCCGGACCCAGCTCGGGACGCACGCGACCGACGCGCTCGGCAAAGGCGATCGGGCCCTCCGAGGCGGCGCGCACGGCCACGGTGCGCTCGAGCTTGCGCTCGAGCAGCCGCCAGGAGCGTGCCAGGCCATCGGCGCGCTGGGCCGCCCCGCGCGGCCGCTGCGCCCACGCCAGCAGCGCGAGCCACAGGCTGACCCCGGCGCCGAGCAGCCAGGCGAGCGCGCGCCACTGCTGGCTACCGAGCCCGAGCCTGTCGAGCAGTGAGAGCTGGTGCGCGAAGTTGAAACCCACGACGCGGTCCTGCCACCAGGCGTTGACCGCCTGCCACGCCTGCACCGTGGTGAGAATCCACGAGGCCGTGGCCAGACGGGCCGCGCCGCCGAGGACCGGTGCCACACCATCGAGCTGCTGCGTGAGCGCGGCCGGTGCGATCACCGCGGTGGGATCCACGCGTACCCAGCCCTGCCCATCGAGCCACACCTCGGTCCAGGCATGCGCGGAGGACTGGCGCACCAGCAGATAATCGCCGAATCGGTTCCATTCTCCGCCCAGGTAACCGGTGACGATGCGCGCCGGCACTCCCCCCGCGCGCATGAGCATGGCAAAGGCGGAGGCGTAGTGCTCGCAGAACCCCTGGCGCGTGCGGAACAGCAGATCGTCGATCGAATCGCGCCCGAGCAGCGGGGGTTGCGGTGTGTACTGAAAGCCGCCACGGCGCAGATAGTCGAGCACCGCAGTGACGTAGGCGGCGTCGCTGCTGGAGCTCGCGCGCAGCTGATGGGCGAGTTGCTGGCTGCGAGGATTGGCTGCGCGCGGCAGCTGCAGATCGATGCGTCGCTGCTCGGGCGGCAGCGCCCCGACGTTGCGGTGCTGTGGATAGGAAATCAGGTCGTAGTTCACGCTCCGCAGCAGCGGCAGCAGCGTCAGCAGCTGGTAGTCGAAGGTCCAGAAGGAGCGCAGCGTCGTCGCCGATGGCCGGCTCTGCGGCAGGTCCAGTGCGATCAACGCATTCTGCTGGTTGGGCTCGAGCGTGATCTCGTAGTGATAGGCCGTGCCGCTGAACTGCAGCGGCGGAGAGTCATACAGGGCGAGACGCTCGCGGCGCCAGGTGAAACCGTCGAAGGAATGCAGCACCAGAGCGCGCCAGTAGCGCTCGGACGGCGGAGGCAGCGGGCCGTCGAAGCGCACACGCAGCGCCGGGTCGCTCGAGGCGACCAGATCCTCGATGCTGCCGGGGCTGAGGGAATCACCGAGTCCCGTGACAGTCTGACCGAGCTGCGGCACCGCCCAGAACGCACCGGGCAGACGTGGAAAGAACAGGAACAGCAGCACCGCCAGCGGCAGCGCGGCCGCGAGGCTGCGTCCGGAGCTGATCAGCAGCGCGTAGGCCGAGGGTGCCTCGCTGCCCGCGCCCAGTGCATACATGCCGCCGCACAACAGCCACAGCTCCACCACGTACAGGGGCAGGCGCCAGAGCGCCTGCGCGTCCAGGCAGGCCGCCAGCAGCAGGAACAGCGCCGCACTGAGCACGATGAGCCAGTCGCGTCGCCCGGAGGTCTCCGAGAGCTTCAGTGCCGCCATGACCACCAGCAGACTCGCGGCGGCCCCGAGGCTGCCCCCGGAGTGAAAGTCCAGCAGCGCCGCGACGGTGAGCACGATGACCAGCACCGCGCGCAGCACACGGCCCGGCAGCTTGGGCCGCGCGCGCCAGGTGCGTGCGCGCCACACGGCGACGCCCAGCGCCAGCGGCGCGCACCAGACGGCCGTGTGGTGCAGATTCAGCGCGACCGCACCGAGCAGCGCCGCGAGCACCAGCCCCACGGTGCGCGCGGGCGCGCGGTCGAGGCCGGGCTCGGGACTGTCGGGACCGGGACTGCTCCTCACGGTCGGCTCCTCACGGTCGTCATGGTCGGCTCGTCATGCTCGCCGCGGCCTCACAGTCCGTAGAGCGCCAGGGCTTCGAGGCACGCACGCCGCTGCGCCAGTCCGCGGCGGCCGGCCAGGCGGCGGCCGGGCAGGGCGAGGACGTAGCCGGCCCCACGTTGCTCGCAGTCGAGCACCCACTGCGTCAGCTGAGAGAGACGCTGCTCGAGCGGCAGGTCGGCGAGCAGCGCGAAGTCGAGCAGGCGGTGCGCGCCCGCCGGGGCCTCGTACTGCGCCACCAGCAGCGGTCCGCCATGCGCATACGCCTTCCACGCGACGCTGCGTGGCGTGTCGCCCTCGCGAAACGGCCGCAGCCACGCCCAGTCCTCATCGCCGCTCTCGGCTGCGCGATGCCGGCCGGTGTCTGCCCGGCCGTGCAGCGGCGGCAGCGCACGGGTGCCGCCGGGGGAGGGGTAGATGACGACCTGCATCGGCAGGTGCAACCAGCACCACGCGCGGAACAATCCCAGCGGCGCATCGCTCGCCACCTCCAGCCGCCCGACGCGCTGCTGGCCGCGTCGGCCCCCCAGATAGCTGAGCTGCACCGCCTGCACGGCGCTCGGTGGCAGCTCGAAGCGCACCGGCGTGCAGGGCGCGCAGCGCACCGTCAGGCGCGAGCGGGTGCGCGAGTCGCCGTTGGCGAACTGCACCGTGAGCTCTCCGGGGCGGCCGGAGAAGGTCGGGTCCATATGGCCCGCCTCGACCGTGAGACCCACCAGCATGCGGTGGCATTCGTACATGCTCACCAGCGCCACGCCCGTGAGCATGAAGGCCAGCAGCATCGCCAGGCTGTTGCTGTAGTTCAGCCCGGCCAGCAGCATGAGAAACAGCAGCACCGCGGCGATCATTCCGGTGCGCGTCGGCAGAATGTAGACGCGGCGCGCCGTCAGCGCGACGGGCAGCGCGTCCTCTCCCTGGCGCGTGCGCGCCCAGGCACCCACGGCACGCGCCAGGGCGGCGCGCAACTCAGATGGGAATTGGAACGGCCTTGATGAGCGCACCGGCGAACTCACTGCCGCTGGCGGCGCCGTCGCCGTCGCGCGGCTCGAGGCGGTGGGCCGCCACCGCCGCGAACACGGACTGCACGTGCTCGGGCAGCACCGCATTGTCCTCGTGGATCAGCGCCCAGGCCTGCGCGGCGTGCAGCAGTCCCTGCGCGGCGCGCGGGGACAGGCCGAGCGACAGCTCCGCGCGCGTGCGCGCCACCAGGGCCTGGATGTAGTCCAGGAGCTTGTCGGCCACATAGATCTGGCGGGTCTCGATCTGCAGGGAGAGTACTTCTGCGGGCGAGAGCACCGTGCGCGTCTCGTTGAGCAGGTCGCGTCGCTCGCCCTGCAGCAGCACTCGCCGCTCGGACGCCGGGTCCGGATAACCCAGGCTCACGCGCATCAGGAAGCGGTCGAGCTGCGATTCGGGCAGGCGGTAGGTGCCGAGCTGCTCGTGCGGGTTCTGCGTGGCTACCACGAAGAAGGGCTCGGGCAGCTCGTAGGTCACGCCCTCGACGCTGACCTGGCGCTCCTCCATCGCCTCCAGCAGCGCGCTCTGCGCCTTGGGACTGGCGCGGTTGATCTCGTCGGCCAGCAGCAGCTGCGTGAATACCGGTCCGCGACGGAACTGGAACTTCTGCGTGGTGCGATCGAAGATCGATATGCCCACGATGTCCGCGGGCAGCAGGTCGCTCGTGAACTGCAGCCGCGTCCATTCGAGGCCCAGCACGCGCGCGAGCACGTGCGCGAGAGTGGTCTTGCCGACGCCCGGCACGTCCTCGATCAACAGATGCCCGTGCGCCAGCAGGCACGCCAGGCACAGCCGCACCTGGCCGGGCTTGCCCAGGATGACGCGCTCGATCGCTGCGAGTGCCGGACGCAGACGGCTCATGGACGCCGCTCCCGGCTGCCGGCGTGATCGCCGGCCGCGCGGCGCTCGGGGGCCACCGGTGCTTCGGCCGCAGCCGCACCCGCGGCCGCGGATGGCGGATCGTCTGCAGCCGCCCTGGCCTGCGCAGCCGGATCGCCGGCCTCTGCAGCGGGTGCGGCCTGTACGGCGAGCGCATGCACCTGCGCCATCTGCCGCTCGAGCCCCACGCGTATACGCTCGAAATCGGTCAGCCGACCGCGCTCCAGCGATACGACCTCGGGCGGGGCGTTGCGGATGAATTCTTCGTTCGCCAGCCGGCCGCGCGTGCGTGCCAGGTCCTGTGTGTTCTTCTGCAGCAGCTTTTCCAGACGCGCAAGCTCGCTGACCGGCTCGATCAGTCCGGCCATCGGCACGAGCAGCGTGAGCTCCCCGACCAGCGCCGAGGCCGCGGGCGGCGGTGTCTCATCGGCAGCCAGCTCGCGCATCTCGGCGAGCCCGGCCAGATGCACGACGAGCGCGCCCTGACGCTGCAGGCGGGCCCGATCCAGCGGCCCGGCGTGCTGCAGCAGCAACGGTACGCGGTGCGAGTCGTCGTTGATATCCATCTCGGCACGGATCTGCCGGATGCTCTGCACGACGCTGCGGATCCATCCGGCCTCGGCTTCGGCGGCGGCGTCGCGTGGGAAGTCTGCGGCGCGGGGCCAGGGTGCGAGCATGATGGTGTCGCCCTGCACACCGGCCAGCGGCGCGAGGCGCAGCCAGATCTCCTCGGTGATGAACGGGATGAGCGGGTGCAGAGCGCGCAGCAGCGTCTCGAGCACCGTGGCGAGCGTGGCGCGTGCGCTGCGCGCCGCGCCCTGGAGAGCTGCCGTGGCGTCGGAGGCGGCACCGGCGGCGAGCACCGGCTTGACGATCTCGAGATACCAGGCGCACAGCTCGCCCCAGGTGAACTCGTACAGCGCGCTGGCCGCGAAGTCGAAACGATAGTCGCGCAGCGCCTCGTCGACCGCGGCAAGCGTGGCTCCGAGCCGCGAGCGGATCCAGCGATCGGCGACTGACGGGGCGATCGACGCGCCGCGGACCGCGCCCTCGGCCGCGCCGCCCACTGCGCCGCTCACCGCGCCGCCCACTGCGCCGTCCGCCGAACCGTCCACCGCGCGGGCGCTGCCGCCTTCCAGCGCGCGCAGCACGAAGCGCGCGGCGTTCCACAGCTTGGTGCAGAAGTTGCGACTGCCCTCGACGCGGCTGAGGTCGAAGCGCAGCTCGCGGCTCTGCGTGGCGAGCGAGGCGAACGTGAGGCGCAGTGCGTCGGTGCCGTAGGCGGCGATGCCCTGCGGGTACTGTTTGCGCGTGGCACGCTCGATGGCGGCCGCGAGGTGCGGCTGCATCAGCCCGCTAGTGCGCTTGGCGAGCAGCTCCGGCAGGCCGATGCCGTCGATGACGTCGATCGGATCGATGACGTTGCCCTTGGACTTGGACATCTTCTGGCCTTCGGCATCGAGGATCAGGCCGTGCACGTACACCTCGCGGAACGGCACCGCATTCATGAACTTCAGGCCGAACATGAGCATGCGCGCGACCCAGAAAAAGATGATGTCGAAGCCGGTGACCAGCACGTCGGTGGGATAGAAGCGCGCGAGATCGGGCGTTGCCTCCGGCCAGCCGAGCGTGGAGAACGGCCACAGTGCGGAGGAGAACCAGGTGTCGAGCACGTCCGGGTCCTGGGTGAGCGCAACGTCGTGGCCGTGACGCTCGCGCGCCTGCGCGAGCGCCTCGGCCTCGCTGCGCGCGACGTACACGCCGCCCTCGCCGTCGTACCAGGCGGGGATCCGGTGTCCCCACCACAGCTGGCGACTGATGCACCAATCCTGAATGTTGTGCATCCACTGGAAATAGGTCTTGCTCCAGTGCTCCGGCACGAAGCGCACGCGGCCGCTCTCCACCGCCGCGATGGCCGGCGCGGCCAGCGGCGCGACGCGCACGTACCACTGGTCGGTCAGGTAGGGCTCGATCACCGCCCCGCTGCGATCGCCGCGCGGAACCGTGAGCTTGTGCGGCTCGATGCGCTCGATCAGACCCGCGGCGGACAGTTCCTCGACGATGCGCGCGCGCGCTTCGAAACGGTCCAGGCCGCGCAGGCGCGGCGGCGCCTCGCCGTTCAGGCGCGCCTCGGGAGTGAATATGTTGATCAGCGGCAGGCCGTGGCGCTGGCCGACGGCGTAGTCGTTGAAGTCGTGTGCGGGGGTGATCTTGACGCAGCCGCTGCCGAACGCCGGGTCGACATAGTCGTCGGCGATGATGGGGATCTCGCGCTCGGCGAGCGGCAGGCGCACGCGCCGGCCGATGAGGGCGCGATAACGCTCGTCGGCGGGATTGACCGCGACCGCGACGTCCCCGAGCATCGTCTCGGGGCGCGTCGTGGCGACCACCACGTAGGGCGCCGTGTGCCGCCCGGTCGCCCCCGTGCCGGCC
>JASHSK010000268.1 GCA_030038755.1 Gammaproteobacteria bacterium | reverse complement strand
TCGAGGTTGGTCCGCGAGTCCGCGTAGGTCAGCGCCTCCTCGAGCGTGATGCGCCCCTTCTTGAACAGCGCGTGCAGACTGCTGTCGAAGCTGCGCACGTCGCGGTCGGCGCTTTGCATGATGGATTCCTTGATGCTCACGACGTCGCCACGCTTGACCAGCTCGGCGATGTGCGGAGTATTCATCATGACCTCGATCGCCGCGACACGCTTGCCATCCACGCCCATGACCAGCCGCTGCGCCAGAATCGCGCGCAGGTACTGCGACAGATCGAGTGTGATCTGCTTGAACTGGTCGAGGGGAAACATATTGATGATGCGATCGAGACTCTCTGCGCAGTTGTTGGCGTGCAGCGTGGCGAGCACCAGATGGCCGGTACCGGCCAGCGTGATCGCCGCCTGCATGCTCTCGCGGTCACGGATCTCGCCGATCAGGATCACGTCGGGAGCGGCACGCACCACCGCGCGCAGCGCAGTCGCGTAGCTGCGCGTGTCCAGGCCGACCTCGCGCTGATTGATCAGCGAGCGCTTGTTGGCGTGCAGGAACTCGATCGGATCCTCGATCGTGACGATGTGATCCGACGCGTTCTCGTTGCGGTGGTTGATCATCGCGGCCAGCGTGGTGGACTTGCCCGAGCCGGTCGCGCCCACCACCAGGATCAATCCGCGCTTGAGCATCGCCAGGTCCGAGGCCACATCCGGCAGCCCGAGCGTCTCGACGCGCGGCATGTCGGCGCTGATGTAACGCAGCACCATGGCCGGATAGCCGCGCTGGTAGAAAATGTTGATGCGGAAGCGCCCCAGGCCCGGCTCGCCTATGGCGAAGTCGATCTCCAGGTCGCGCTGGAACTGCTCGAGCTGTTCGGGGTTCATCATTCCGAAGCAGATCGAGCGCACCGCCTGTGGCGGCAGCACGTGCTTGTTGATGGGGAATATCTGCCCCTCGATCTTGATCTTGATCGGCGCGTTGGAGGTAAAGAACAGGTCCGACGCGCGCCGCTCCACCATCAGCTGGAACAGCGGCCGGGTATTGAGCGTCGTCTGCTCGCCGGTCAGGTCGAGTGGATCCGCTGCGGCCATGGCGTTCAGAAGTTCTTGCCCTGCGCTTCTTCGACGATGGTCAGGTCGTTGTCGGCCTCGACCGGCTTGTTCTCGCGCTTGCTGTCGAGCTTGATGCGCAGGCGCAGCTCATTCTTCGAATCGGAGTTGCGCATCGCATCCTCGTAGGAGATGTATCCCTGCTCGTACAGCTCGAACAGCGCCTGGTCGAAGGTCTTCATGCCGATGCGGTTCGAGCGCCCCATGATCTCCTTGATCTTGGCGACGTCGCCGCGAAAGATCAGGTCCTGGATCAGCGGCGAGTTGAGCATGATCTCCATGGCGGCGATGCGCCCGTGCCCGGACTCGCGCGGAATCAGCCGCTGCGAGATCAGCGCCCGGATGTTGAGCGACAGATCCATCAGCAGCTGCTCGCGGCGCTCCTCCGGGAAGAAATTGATGATGCGGTCGAGCGCCTGGTTGGAGCTGTTGGCGTGCAGGGTGGCGAGCACCAGGTGCCCGGTCTCGGCGAACTGAATGCCGTACTCCATGGTCTCGCGGTCACGGATCTCGCCGATCAGGATCACGTCCGGGGCCTGGCGCAGCGTGTTGCGCAGCGCCGTGTGCCACGAGTCGGTGTCCACGCCGACCTCGCGATGCGTGATCACGCAGCCGCGGTGCTGATGCACGAACTCCACCGGGTCCTCGATCGTCACGATGTGGCCGCGCGTCTTGTCGTTGCGGTAGCCGACCATCGACGCGAGCGTGGTGGACTTGCCCGAGCCGGTGCCGCCCACGACGATGACGAATCCGCGCTTGGACAGCACCACTTCCTTGAGGACCGGTGGCAGCTCGAGCTCCTCGAAGGTCGGGATCTTGGCGTTGATCAGCCGGATCACGCAGCCGACGTGACTCTGCTGCACGAAGGCGCTGACGCGGAAGCGGCCGATGCCTGGAGGGGCGATCGCGAAGTTGCATTCCTTGGTGGCATCGAACTCGCGCGTCTGACGGTCGTTCATGATCGCGCGCACCAGCAGCGCGGATTGTTCGGAGCTCAGGGGACGCTCCATCTGCGGACGCACTTCTCCGTCGACCTTGATCGCCGGCGGAAAGCCGGCCGTGATGAACAGGTCGGACGCCTGGCGCTCGACCACTCGCTTGAGCAGCTCCTGCATCAGCTTGATGGCTTGATCACGATCCATGCGCGTGCTCTCCGCCGCCGGCCGCCGTGTCGCGAACCCTACAGAGCGTCCTTGTTCTGCGCCTTGTAGCGCGCCTCTTCCTTGCTCACCACGCCGCGCGAGAGCAGTTCGGCCAGACACTGGTCGAGGGTCTGCATGCCGGCGGACTGCCCGGTCTGGATGGCCGAATACATCTGCGCGATCTTGCCCTCGCGGATCAGATTACGGATCGCGGGGGTGCCGATCATGATCTCGTGCGCGGCGATGCGCCCCCCGCCGATGCGCTTGAGCAGCGTCTGCGAGATGACCGCCCGCAGCGACTCGGACAGCATCGAGCGCACCATATCCTTCTCCTCGCCGGGAAACACGTCCACCACGCGGTCGATGGTCTTGGCGGCGGAGCTGGTGTGCAGCGTGCCGAACACGAGGTGGCCGGTCTCCGCGGCGGTCAGCGCCAGGCGGATGGTCTCCAGATCGCGCATCTCGCCGACCAGTACGATGTCCGGGTCCTCGCGCAGCGCCGAGCGCAGCGCCTCGCTGAACCCGAGCGTGTCGCGCTTGATCTCGCGCTGATTGATCAGGCAGCGCTTGCACTCGTGCACGAATTCGATGGGGTCTTCGATCGTGATGATATGATCGGGCCGGTTGTCGTTGCAGTAATCGATCATCGCCGCGAGCGTGGTCGATTTGCCTGAACCGGTCGGCCCGGTCACCAGCACCAGCCCGCGCGGCAGCATGCACAGGTCGCGGAAGATCTTGGGCGAGGCCAGCTCGTCAAGGCTGAGGATGTTCGACGGGATGTTGCGGAATACCGCACCGGCGCCACGGTTCTGGTTGAACGCGTTGACGCGGAAGCGCGCGAGCTTGGGGATCTCGAAGGAGAAGTCCGTCTCGAAGAACTCCTCGTACGCCTTGCGCTGCTTGTCGTTCATGATGTCGTACACCATGCCGTGCACTTCCTTGTGGGTCAGTGCAGGCATGTTGATACGCTTCATGTCGCCGTCGACGCGGATCATCGGCGGCACTCCCGCCGACAGGTGCAGATCGGAAGCGCTATTCTTGACGGCGAACGCGAGCAGTTGCGCGATATCGACAGCCATCCAACTCCCCGTGCTGCGCGCGACGCGCAGCGAAGCTGCCGCAGTATGACGGACCGCGTTTTGGCCAATATGTTAATCGGTCCGCAGATTTCAGCAGCCGACGCGACGCCGGCGGGCCGTCTTACG
This sequence comes from Gammaproteobacteria bacterium, assembly GCA_030038755.1. Classification (GTDB taxonomy): domain Bacteria; phylum Pseudomonadota; class Gammaproteobacteria; order Steroidobacterales; family Steroidobacteraceae; genus FEN-1191. The sequence continues at coordinate 1,468 of JASHSK010000268.1, read as the reverse complement.
GCGCTGCGCGCCGCGGTTGCCGCCGCCGCCTCGGCTGCCGGCAGGAGTGAGGACTGCATCACGCTCGTTGCGGTGAGCAAAGGGCATGAGGCCGCGCGGGTGCGGGCGGTCGCTGCCCTCGGCGTGAGCGATTTCGGCGAAAGCTACCTGCAGGAGGCGCTGCCCAAGCGCCGCGCGCTCGCCGATCTGCCCCTGACCTGGCACTTCATCGGCCGCCTGCAGGCCAACAAGACACGCCCGATCGCGCAAAGCTTCGACTGGGTGCATGCCCTGGATCGCCTGCACATCGCCGAGCGGCTTGCCTCCCAGCGGCCCGCGGCCGCCGCGCCGCTGAATGTGTGCATCCAGGTCAACATCGCCGCCGAGACGGGCAAGGGCGGCGTTGCGCCCGCCGAGCTGCCCGGGCTCGCCGCACGCGTCTCGGCCCTGCCGCGCCTGGCGCTGCGCGGGCTGATGTGCATCCTGCCCGCCGGGCAGAGCGCGGAGCGCAGCCGCCTGCAGTTCCGCGCGGTGCGCATGCTGCTTGCGCAGCTGCACACGGAACTCGAGCGCGCGCGCGTGCCGCCGGTCGTTCGCGCCCGGCTCGATGCGCTGTCGATGGGCATGAGCGGCGACTTTCGCGAGGCCGTGCTCGAGGGCGCGACGCTGCTGCGCGTGGGCACGGCCCTGTTCGGCCCACGAGGCCGCGGAGAGCCCCCACCGGCGGCGGGCGTTGGATAGAATGCTCGCGGTGCAGCGACCATGCAGATGAACGGCGCAGAGCGAATCGCATTTCTGGGCGGCGGCAGCATGGCGCGCGCGCTGATCAGCGGGCTGCTGCGCGAGCGGATCGCGGCGACCCAGATCTGCGTGGGCGAGCCGCGCGGCGAGGCGCGCGCGGCGCTGGCGGCCGATCTGGGCGTGGCCGTGAGCGCCGACAATGGCCAGGCCGTCGCGGCGGCGACGCTGGTGGTCCTGGCGGTCAAGCCCCAGGATGCTGCCCGCGCCCTGCAGGCACTGCATGGCGCCCGCGCCGGCGCGCAGCCACCGGTGCTGCTATCGATCGCCGCCGGGTTGCGAATCGCGCAGCTCGCGCAGGCGCTGCCCCCCGACGTGCCGGTCGTGCGGGCCATGCCGAACCGGCCGGCGCTGGTGGGCGCGGGCATCACGGGGCTGTACGCTCCGCCGCTCGCTCCACCGCACGCGCGCGCGCTCGCCGAGCTGGTTGGCCGCGCGGCCGGGCGCGCGGTCTGGGTGCGCGCCGAGAGCGAGCTGGACATCGTCACCGCCCTGTCGGGCAGCGGCCCGGCCTACTTCTTCCTGCTCGCCGAGCAGCTGGCACGCGCTGCCGAAGCGCTGGGGCTGCCTGCCGAGACCGCGGCGCTGCTGGCCACCGAGACGCTCCACGGCGCCGGTGCGCTCGCCCGTGGAATGGCCGGCGGTGCAGCGGGCGCCGCGGAGCTCGCCGCGGAACGGCGCGCCGTGACTT
>JASHSK010000267.1 GCA_030038755.1 Gammaproteobacteria bacterium | reverse complement strand
CGCGCCGCGCTGCGCGCGCGCTGCCATGCGCGCCGCGAGCCGCAGGGCCGCCAGCATGCTGCCGGCATCGGCCAGGCCGCGACCCGCCAGCGACAGCGCGGTGCCGTGATCCACGGAGGTGCGCACGATCGGCAGTCCCAGCGTCACGTTCACCGCGCGGTCGAAGCCCGCGTGCTTGAGCACCGGCAGGCCCTGGTCGTGATACATCGCCAGCACCGCGTCGTAGCCCTCGAGCACCCGCGGCACGAACACTGTGTCGGCCGGCAGCGGCCCCTGCACGGCAAGACCCGCGGCGCGCGCACGCTCGATGGCCGGACCGATGGTCGTGATCTCCTCATCGCCGAGCTGTCCGCTCTCGCCCGCGTGGGGATTGAGCCCGCAGACCGCGATGCGTGCGGCCGGCAGCGCGAACCAGCGGCGCAGCCCGTCGGCCAGGACCTGCAGCGTCTGCACCAGGCCTTCGATGCTCAGTGCCGCACTGACGGCGCGCAGCGGCAGATGCGTGGTCGCGAGCGCCACACGCAGAGGTCCCGCGGCCAGCAGCATGACCGGCCGCGGCGTTGCGCTGCGCTCGGCGAGGTACTCGGTGTGGCCGATGAACGGGGTGCCTGAGCCGTTGAGCAGATGCTTCTGCACCGGGGCGGTCACCATCGCGGCGAACTCGCCGCTGCGGCAGCCCTCGAAGGCCCGGTCGATGAGCCGCAGCACCTGCGCGGCATTGCGCGGCTCGAGCCGCCCCGGCAGACACGGGGCGGCGAGCGGCTCGTGCAGCACGGTGAGCCGTCCGGCCGCGCGCTCCGGGGGCTCGCCGCGCCGGTAGTCGCGCAGCCGTACCGTCAGCCCGAGGGCGCTCGCTCGCTCGGCGAGCTGCCCGCGATCGGCCAGGCATACCACCGGAAAGGCGCGCGCGCGTGCAGCGGCCGCGAGGCACAGGTCCGGACCAATGCCGGCGGGCTCCCCGGCGGTCAGGGCGATCGGAGCTATGCTGGCAACGGACGCGGCCTCAGGGCTGCAACTTGATGTAGGAGGCATCCCGCAGCCGCTGCAGCCACTGCTCGGTGGCCTCATCGGCGCGCGCGTTGCGCAGTGCGTCGAAGGCTTGCTCGCGCGCGGCGTCCTTGCTGTCATCGATGGTGCGTCGGCCGAGCATCTGCACGATGTGCCAGCCAAACGACGAGCGGAACGGCTGGCTGATTTCTCCGTCCTTGAGCTGATCGGCGGCGGCGGCGAAGCTCGGGTCGTACACGGCCAGCTCGCTCCAGCCCAGGTCGCCGCCGTTGACCGCGGAGGCCGGATCCTGAGAGTTGGTCTTGGCGAGCACCGCGAAGTCCTCCTTGCCCGAGACGATCTGCTCGCGCATGCGCTCGAGTTTCTGCTGTACGGTCGCGTCGTCCTGCAGCTCGCTGGTCTTGAGGAGGATATGGCGCAGGTGCACCTGCTGCACGATCTGCGGGCCGCCCGCGCCACGGCGCGCGTTCAAGCGCACGATGTGAAAGCCGGTGGAGGTCTGGATGACGTCGCTGACCTCGCCGGGCTTGAGCCGCGCGATCGTATCGGCGAGGAACGTCGGCAGCTCGGGCCCCTTGCGCCAGCCGAGCTCCCCGCCCTGCAGCGCGTTGTCGGCCTGCGAGTAGGTCAGGGCGAGCTTGGCGAAGTCATCGCCGCGCCTGGCGCGCCCATCGATGTCGTGGGCGAGCTGACTGGCGTGCGCGATCTGCTGCGCAGAGGCGTCCTGGGCGATCGGGATGAGGATGTTCGAGGCGTCGTACTCGTACAGCGCAGAGACGGTGTCCTGCTGGTTGGCAATGTACTGGTCGAGCTCCCGCGGGGTGATCACGATGGTCTGCAGCACCTCCTGGCCGCGCAGGATCTCGCGCGCGATCTCGCGACGCAGCTGCTCGCGGTAGTAGGCGTAGTCGATGCCGTCCTGGGCCAGGCGCGCCGGCAGATCCTCGAAGGCGACGTTCTGGTCCTTGGCGATGCGCGCCAACGCGTCGTTGACCTGCTCATCGGTGACCTTGATACCGGCCTTGTCCGCGCGCTGTGACTGGATCTCCTCGCTCACCAGCTGGTCGAGCACCTGGGAGCGCAGCACGTTCGGGGGCGGCAGTGCGATGTTCTGTGCGCGCAGCTGCGCCGTGATCTGCCGCAGCGTCTCGTCCAGATCGCTCTGCAGGACCACCCCGTCGTTGACCACGGCGACGATGCGGTCGAGCAGCTGTCCCTGGTCTGCGGGCTGGCCCTGGGCCCCGGACTGTCCCTGGGCGGCGGGCCGGGTGGTGGGCTGCCCCTGGGTCGTGGGCTTCGCGGGAGCAGCCACGCTCGTGCCGCTCAGCAGACACAGGGCAACGGCGGCGGACGGGATGATGCGGGACGAGATCAGGAGGGACATGGATGTGCGGGCTCGCTGCTGTCTCAAGGAAAGACCGTGCGTCGGCAATGCGTCAATAAGCGGCCGGCGTGGGCACCGGCGTGCTGGTCGGGGGCAGTTTGCTCGGAGCCACGGCGGAGTATCCCCGAATCTGTTGGCGCAGGAAAGAGTCTATTTCGCTTCCGACATTGGCCAGCCCGAGCAGTTCCACCTGCAGGTAAAAGCCCGAGGAGCGCTCGCCGGTGCGGGTGGCCACCGAGCGGTACCACAGGGCGCGCAGCCCCCAGCAGCTGCTCTGGTACTGCAGGCCCGCGAAGTCATCGATCGATGCGTGATCCAGCAGCGAGTAGACCGCACGGGCATAAAAATCCCACTGATGGAGTATCGGCCAGGCCGTCGAGACGTCGATCTGCTGGAACTGCCCATCGCGATACTGGTAGCCGAAGTTCGCGACCTGCTGGTCGCTGGCCCGGTACTGCACCTCCGTCTCGGTCTGCTCGATACGCGTGACCTCCGCATTGGAGGCCACATCCAGCTGCACGTTCCAGTTGTGGTAGGCCGCAACGTTGACCTCGCCGATCAGATCGGAGGTGTGCGGATCGAGCGTCTCTCCGGGCAGCGTCACGCGCGGAGGCTGCAGATAGATACTCTGGCCGATGCTCGCGGTCAGGAAGCGCGCGCCACTGGCGGTGGAGAACATCTCGCTCGTCAGTCCCAGCGTGAACTCGTTGGCATCGCCGATGCGATCCAGGCCAAGGTAGCGGTTGGGCTGAAACAGCTCGACCAGATCGGGATCCGGGTCGGACGTGTCGAACAGCGGCAGGGCGTTCTGATTGCGGTAGGGGATGTAGACATACATGACGCGCGGCTCGAGCGTGACGGTGCGCGAGTCGTCGGGCCCGGTCAAACGGTCGAAGGTGAGGCCGCTGTCCACGGTGACGATCGGCAGGGTGCGCAGCGGCGTATCTCCCGACTGCAATTGCTCGTCCGGAGAGGGTGCCAGACCATTGAGCAGCAGGCCCCAGGCGGGGGTTGCGTCGCGCAGATCGTACTGCGTGATGTCCCAGGCGACGTCGGGCCGCACGAAATAGCCCGGCTGTGTGAAATCCAGCCCGAGGTGCGGCTCGGCGTTCAGACGCCAGCCGTTGACGCCCACGCCGTCGGGAAAATCCACCCCGGCACCGCCGAGATCATTGCAGACCGCGAGCGTGCAGGCGTCGCGCGAGAAATCCACCGCCTCGCTGCTGAAGCCGGCCACCAGCCACGGCCAGGCCTGCGGTGACCAGTGCGCATCCGCATCCAGGCGTGGTGTCTGCACGTAGGGACGCTCGTAGACGGGCAGCGTCGCATCGAGCGTCTGGAAGTCCGCCGACTGCAGGTCGACGTCGAAGATGTCGTCACGGTGCAGGATCTGGATGTTGCGCGGCAGGAAGGCCGTGCTGGTCGCCTGCGTGCCCTCCGTGAAGTCCTCGAAGTACTCGGTGTCGCTGACGCTCTCCAGGTCCGCCTGCACGCGCGTGTTGTCGGGCAGGTCGAGGCGATCGAGCAGCCGCCCGTAGCTGCGCTCGGAGCCGTAGCTCGTGTCATACGGCAGGTAGTCGCCGTCGACGGCGCCGCTGTCGTCGCCGCTGAGGTAGCGGTACTCGGCCCCGAGATCCACCCCGCGGCTGGTGTATTCGGTGGGCGTGAAGGTCGCGTCCTGGTTGGGTGCGATGTTCCAGTACCAGGGCACTCCGATGATCTCGCCGTCGCGACTGTTCGAACCCAAGACCGGGAACAGCACCCCCGACTGCCGCGCGGTGCTCAGCGGGAAGGACAGGTAGGGCAGGTAGATGATGGGCACACCCTCGAAGTCCACGAGGGTTGCGCGCGCCACGCCGCGGTTGGTGACGTTGTCCAGGCGCGCCGAGCGCGCCCGGATGTCCCAGTCGGCGCGGCGGCCCGCCGGACAGGAGGTGTAATAGAGCATGCGCAGCGTGATCACGCTGTTATCGGGTGAGCTCGAGATGAACTGCGCCGTGCCGTGGCCGGCATGCGTCAGGAACTGGAACTGCGCGCTCGAGAACTGTCCGCCGGCGTCGCCGTAATGGCCGGTGTCGCCCTGTACGTGCAGCGTCGGATCGCTGTAGCGCACGTGGCCGCTGACGTTGACATCATCGGTGTTGGTGTCGTAGGTCATCCGGTCGGCCTGGAACTCGCGGTCGCCCATGTGCAGGTCCGCGTTGCCCGAGAGCGTCACGTGTCCGCTCTGCGTCGCGGTCGCATGATCGGCGCTGTAAGCGATCGGCTGGTTGGTCTGCTGCGTGCCGTTACGCCGCAGCCGCTGCAGCGGACTGGCCGGAGGAGCGGCGCGCCTCGTTCCCGGCGGCGGCAGCGTCTCGTTGGCGGCGGCGAGGATCCGCGGTGCTCCGGTCCAGGCGAGCAGCGGCGCGGATGCGGTGCCCGAGCCTACGGTGCCCGAGCCCGCGGTGCCCGAGCCCGCGCCGCCGGGCGCCGCCAGGCCGAAGCATTCGCCCAGCGGCGCGGACGCGGCTCCGTCGACCTGGAATTCCGGGCTGGCATGCACCGACGCGGCGCCGCTCGGCGGCGTGCCGGTGTTCAGCGGTGTGGTGGTGTCCGGCGGCGTGCCGGTGTCCAGCGGCGTGGCGGCGGGCGCGCCCGCGGCCAGAGCGCCCAGCAGCGGTGCACAGCAAAACGCTGCGCCCAGCAGGGCGCGCAGGGGGCGGGGAGCAATCATTCAGGGAGTCATTATAATGATTGCCTTCATGCGCATTCGGCCGCCTGGCAGCGACATTCGCGTCGATCAGATCCGTGACTGGCTGACCGCGCAGCTGCACTTCCCTCTGAGTCGCCTGGAGCCCGCTTCGTTCGATGCGAGCTTCCGGCGCTACTTTCGCGTCTGGCGCAGCGATGGGACGACCCGCATCGTCATGGACGCGCCGCCGGACAAGGAGGATACCGGACCGTTCCTGAAGGTCGCGCAGCTGCTGGCGGGCTGCGGCGTGCACGTGCCCCAGGTCGAAGCGGTCGACCGGCAGCGCGGGTTCGTGCTGCTGGAGGACCTGGGCAGCGTGCTGTACCTGGCGCGGCTGCGCGGCGGCGAGGATCCGGAGGCGCTGTATGCGGATGCGCTGGAAGCGCTGCGGCGTATCCAGCAGCAGGGCCTGCCCGCGGCCTCGCTGCTGCCCCCGTACGATCGCGCGGCGCTCGAGCGCGAGATGGCGCTCATGCCCGAGTGGTTCTGCGCGCGGCACCTGGGGCTGGCACTGGATGCGCAGGAGCGCGCGCTGCTCGCGGGCACATTCGAGCGGCTGGTTCAGGTGGCGCTCGAGCAGCCGGTGGTGTTCGTTCACCGCGACTACCATTCACGCAACCTGCTGCTGACCGCGCGCGACAATCCCGGCATCGTCGATTTCCAGGATGCACTGGCCGGTCCGGTCACCTACGATCTGGTGTCACTGCTCAAGGACTGCTACATCGAGTGGCCGCGCGAGCGGGTCGAGGGCTGGGTGCAGGCGTATCGCGCGCGCCTCGCGGCCGCGGGGGATGCCCCTGGAGCGAGCGACGCGCAATTCCTGTACTGGTTCGATCTGATGGGTCTGCAACGGCACGTCAAAGTGCTCGGTATCTTTGCGCGACTGTGGTGGCGTGACGGCAAGAGCGGCTACCTCGCCGACCTGCCGCGCACGCTGCAGTATGTGACCGACGCGGCGGCGCGCTATCCCGAGCTCGCGCCCTTCAGCGACTGGCTCGAGCGGCGCATACGGCCGGCGTTCCCGGCGGCCAACGCGCATGCGCTCTCGCAGGCCGCGGCCGGCGGTCCCGCGGCGCCGGTGCCCGCGCGCGGTCCTGCGGTGTGAGCTCACGCCTCACGCACGCGATGATCCTCGCGGCCGGGCGCGGCGAGCGCCTGCGTCCGCTGACCGATTCGCTGCCCAAGCCGCTCGCGGTGGCACGCGGCAAACCCCTCATCGTGCATCACCTCGAGAGGCTCGCCCGGCTTGGCGTGCAGACGGTGGTGATCAATCTCGCCTGGCTCGGCGCAAGATTGCGAGAGGCGCTCGGCGACGGTGGGCGCTGGGGGCTCTCGATCCACTACAGCGATGAGGGGTCGCAGGCGTTGGACGTCGGCGGCGGCATCTACCGGGCATTGCCCTGGCTCGGCAGGGAGCCATTCCTGACGGTGAGCGCGGACATCTATACCGCGTTCGATTTTTCCGAGCTCGCCATCGCCCCGCAGGCTCTCGCGCAGCTGCTGCTCGTGCCCAATCCCGAGCACCACCGCCGCGGTGATTTCGGGCTCGTCGAGGGGTGCGTCGTGCCGGCGCCGGCCGGGGAGGGCACCTGGACCTTCGGAGGCATCGCCCTGATGCGCGCACAGCTGTTCGAGGGCTGCCAACCGGGCCGCTTTCCACTGCTGCCGCTGCTCGAGCGGGCCATGGCGCAGCGGCGGCTGCATGGCCAGCTCTATACCGGAGAGTGGCTCAACGTCGGTACTGCCGCACAGCTGGCGGCGCTGCAATGAGGGGAGTCCGCGGCCGTTGAGCTAAAATAGCGCGTGGCGGCCGTGCGGCCCGCCGTCGCGATCAGTATCGCTTCCCAATGAATCAGCTCAAGGGCATCCCGGTCGTCAGCGTCGCAGGCAGTGAAGGCGGCGTGCGCAGCGGGGAGAAATATCGCACCGCGCAGGGGTTCAGCGCCATCAAGGATGGCATCAAGGCCGGCGCGGCGCCTGGTCATGGCCCGGTCGGTCGCGAGGCGCTGTACGGCAAGCCGCGCTGGCTGAAGGCACCGGTGCCGCAGGGCGCGGGCTACGATTTCGTCCGCCGCACGGTACGCGAGCACGCGCTCGCCACCGTCTGCGAGGAGGCGCGCTGTCCGAACATCGGCGAGTGCTGGAATGCCGGCACCGCCACCATCATGGTCATGGGCGCCGTATGCACGCGCGCCTGCCGCTTCTGTTCGGTGGACACCGGTAATCCGCACGGCTGGCTGGATGCGGATGAGCCGCGCCATGTCGCCGAGAGCGTCGAGCTGATGCGGCTCTCGTATGTGGTGCTGACCTCGGTGGACCGCGACGATCTGCCTGACGGCGGCGCGGCGCACTATGCCGCATGTGTGCAGGCAATCAAGCAGCGGCGGCCCGACACCGCGGTGGAGGCGCTCACGCCCGACTTCCGCGGCGTGCTGCAGGACGTGCAGACCGTGGTCGCCTCGGGACTGGACGTGTTTGCCCAAAACGTGGAGACGGTGCGGCGGCTGACGCATCCGGTGCGCGACCCACGCGCGGGATACGAGCAGACACTCGCGGTGCTCGCGCACGCCAAGCGTTTTCGCCCCGCGGTGCTGACCAAGACGAGCCTGATGCTCGGCCTGGGCGAGAGCGATGCCGAGATCGCCGAATGCATGGACGACCTGCGCGCCGTCGGTGTGGACATCCTCACGCTGGGCCAGTACCTGCGTCCCACGGTCAATCATCTGGCCGTGGAGCGCTACGTGACGCCCGAGCAGTTCGAGCGCTATCGCGCCTGGGGGCTCGAGCGCGGCTTTCGTGAGTGCGTATCCGGGCCGCTGGTGCGCTCGAGCTATCGCGCCGAGCGCGCCCTCGCCGGCAACAACGTCGGGTTGCCCGCGGCCGCCCCACCGCCATGAGCGCCGTCGCCCTGGGCGTCTCCGCGGCCGCGACGGCTGACGCCGCGGC
>JASHSK010000034.1 GCA_030038755.1 Gammaproteobacteria bacterium | reverse complement strand
GCCGCGCGCTTGGCCGTGGTCGCCTGATCGCGATCCGTGAGATCGCGGCGGAAGAACTCCCGGTGAATGTTGCGCGCATACAGGTTCGCGCACGCGATCGCCATGATCGCGGCCGGCACCAGCGCCCCGATGCCGATGGCGGCGAAGGCGATGCCCACGAACCACGAGGGGAACAGCTGCAGGAACAGTGCCGGTACCGAGAAGCTGTTGCCGAACAGCCGGAACGCCGCGGCGTATTCGGGGCGTTGCGCCACGCCGGCGGCGATGGCGAAGAACCCCATCAGCACCAGCAGCCCGAGCAGCAGCGAGTAGCAGGGCAGCAGCGCGGCATTGCGCCGGATGGCGCGCGCGCTCGCGGCGCTGAGCACCCCGGTGATTGCGTGCGGGTAGAGAAACAGCGCGAGCGCCGAGCCCAGCGCCAGCGTCGCATAGGCGCTGAAGCTGCCGGTGGTGTGTGGGCCCGGGGCGGCCAGCAGCAGCTTCGCGGGCGACACCGCGGCGAAGATGCGCCCGAACCCCCCGAGTCGGATCGGGATGTAGACGATCGCCGCGAAGGTGGTCGCGTAGATCAGTACGTCCTTGACGATGGCGATGGACGCCGGCGCGCGCAGCCCGCTCGAGTGCGTGAACGCCGCCAGGATGACGAAGGCGATCAGCAGCGGCAGATAGCCGGCCAGTCCGTGACCTGCGATGCCCAGACCACCGATCACCACCTGCAGGCCGACGAGCTGCAGGGCGATGTAGGGCAGGGTGGCGATGATGCCGGTGACGGTGATCGCCAGCGCGAGCCAGCGATTGCCGAAGCGCGCGCGCACGAAGTCGGCGATGGTGATGTGGTGCTGTTCGTGGCACAGCCGCCACAGACGCGGAAACACCAGGAAGAAGATCGGGTACGCGAGGATCGTGTACGGCACCGCGAAGAAGGCGGTGGCGCCGGCGCCGAACGCCAGCGCCGGCACCGCGATGAACGTATACGCCGTGTACAGATCGCCGCCGACGAGAAACCAGGTGACCAGCGTGCCGAAGCGCCGGCCGCCCAGCCCCCACTCGTGCAGCAGCTGCAGATCGCCGCGGCGCCAGCGCGAGGCCGCGAGCCCCAGCCACGCCACGCAGGCGAACAGCACCACGAAGATGCCCAGCGCGACCCAATCCACTCTCGGCACGTGTGTTCCTGTCGAGTTGCAGCTGCGCTCGCGCCGGCTCTTACGTGTCGCCGCGGCGCGTGGCGAGGTAGACGGTCGCGGTGCAGGCCGCGCCGATGATGACCCACAGCAGCTGATACCAGTAGAAAAACGGGATCCCGAGCCAGCGCGGGTCGGCGCGGTTGTAGAACGGTGGCCACAGCACCGCCACGAACTGGATCAGGAACAGCAGATACCACCAGCGGCGCGCCCGGCCCGTTTGGGTTGTCATAGTGAGGGCTCCTGGCGGTCAGTCTAACGCAACGCGGTTGCCCTGCCTCAGGACCGGGGGGCTGGCGGCGCCGGGATCACATCGGCCGGCAGCGGGAAGTTACCGTCGAACGGTGGCCAGTTGGGCACCGGCCGCTCGGGCCCCGGATAGTACATGGCCGTCCAGATGTCGCTGATCCTGCCGTTGTCGATCGCGAACCACTCGCTGAACGCGTTGCGCGGCACCGGGGAGCCAGGGCGGCGGATGAACACGGCCATGCCGAGCACCATGCCCGCCTCGTCGTCGACGAACGCTACGCGGCGCGCGGCGACGTCGGATAGATTGAAGTTCGTCAGCCCGCCGACGCAGTCGTCATCGACGCCGCCGCGATGACCGGTGACGCGGGTTCCGTTCTCATAACGATTGCAGCCCGGGCGTGCCAGCACGACGCTGCGATCGTGCGAGGTGATGCCATCATAGTAGCTGTCGACGATCGCAATCATGGCCCGGCGCGGCAGGCGCTTGCCGGCCGGCACGACGCGCTCGGGTGGCGGGTTGGCCATGAGGCTGGTGGGATTCCACATGTTCGGGGGCCTGGCGCCCGGCAGACCCGGATCGCCGTCGCGGGCGATGTACCACTCGGCCTCGGTAATGGCGCGATCCTCGATGCGCAGTCGCGCGGTCACGATGGCCAGCCGCCCGCTCTCATCGACGATGCCATAGTAGGCGGCCTGGCTGCTGACCGGATCGATGTAACGGCGCTGAACCTGGCCGAGGGCGGTGATCGTCCGCCAGATGCCCTTGCCCGCGGGCACGTTGATGGCGTTTTCCGTCTGGCGATAGCCGAACGCCAGGGGCGCGGCGGCAGGATCATGCCGCACGACGGCGTCGAGATAGCGGTCGAGTATCGCGCGCAGACAGGCGCGGTCACAACTGCCGGCGCCATTGGCCCCGATGGCGGCCCGCGGCGCGACCATGCCAGGCAGCGCCATCAGGATGCCCAACGCGAGGACGGTGCGTATTCGAACAGCGAAGGCGAGGACGACGGCACTGCGTTTCATGGTGCAACCCCGTTTTCCTGAAGCAGCAGGCGCTCCCTGAGGGAATCGAGAATCGGCGCCTCACCGCAGAGGGTCGGTACGACCATCGCCGCGAAGCAGGCCGCGATCATGGGCAGCAGCATCGTCACGTCAGCCGTCATCTCGGTCACGAGCACGATGGCGGTGAGCGGCGCGCGCACCACGGAAGTGAACATCGCCGCCATCCCGACGACGGCGAAACCTTGCGGCTGGATCGCCATGGCGGGCAGAGCGAGCGCGCAGATCTTGCCGAGCCAGAGCCCATACTCGGCGCCGAGAGCCAGAAACGGTACCAGCAGCCCGCCCGGTGTCCCCGCGGCGACCGAGCAGACGATCAGGGCGAGCCGCAGCAGAAAAACCAGCGGCAGGCCTGTCAGCGTACCGGTCCCGTTCAGCGCCTGCTGGGCGAGCGCGTCGCCGCCGCCCACGAGCGTCGGGGCGAACCACGCGAGCACCGCGACCGTCGCTCCCACCGATGCGGCACGCAGCTCGACGGGCAGAGCCGGAAAGCGCTTCACCACGTTGAGTCCTCCGAGCAACGCACGATCGTAGAGCATCCCGAGCAGTCCCGCGCCCGCCCCCAGCAGCACGAACAGCGGTACCTCCACGAAGCCGGGCTCGATCAGCGGGCCGACCGCGTAGTCCGCGGCGCGGCCGGCTATCGCGCGCCCGACCCAGATGGCGACGGCGGATGCCGCGAGCGCCGCAATGGCGATGCGCGTCTCGAAGCGCCTGACCAGTCTCTCGAGGACGAACACGGCGCCGGCGATCGGCGCATTGAAGGCCGTGGCAAAGCCCGCCCCGGCGCCCGCCGCCAGCAGCGCCCGGCAATCCGTCCAGCTGCGCCGCAGTACTCTTCCCGTTTGATAGGCGATGCTGGCGCCCATCTGAACGCTCGGCCCTTCGCGGCCGAGCGCGAGGCCGGAACCGATCGCGAGCGTGCCCGCCAGAAATTTGACCGGCACCACACGCGGCGGTGCCGGGGGCAGCTGGTCGCTCAGCACCGCCTCGATGCGCGGAATCCCGCTGCCCGCGGCGGACGGTGCAACACGCCGCACCAGCCACGCCGCGAGCGCCGTGGCCACTGCGGCGAGCGCCGCCAGCAGAACGAGTGCGCCGGGGCTCCAACCGTGCATCCGCACGATCAGCGCATCGCGCAGCGCATTCGCGTCCTCGAGGATGCGTCGGAACGATGCGCCGACCAGACCGACACCCAATCCCGCGAGCGGCGCGCTCAGGGCCAGAGACAGGAAGTCCTCACGCGACCGCTCGACCGGGGCGTTCATCTAGGATGCGACGACGCGCACCGGGATCGATTTTGCGGCGGGCGTGCCGCTCAACTTGTCGTAGTACTCGAGCGGCAGCAGCGGGTTGAGCTCGGGATAGTATCCGGCCACCGCCCCGCGCGGCATCGGATAGTCCAGGATGGTCAGCCCGTCCACCCGACGCCGCACGCCGTCCTCGGTGATCGTTTCCAGCGCGACGCGGCTGCGCGGTTCGAGCCCTCTTGCAACCCTGTCTTCCGCATTCATGAAGAGCACCATACGATCGTTGTAAACGCCGCGATAGCGGTCGTTGTAGCTGTAGACCGTGGTGTTGAACTGGTCGTGCGAGCGCACCGTGGCCAATCTCAATACGGACGGGTCGGCGACCGGAGCGTTCACGGCCAGGCCCGCAAACAGCAGGAAGTTCGCCTTGCCGTTGGGCGTCGGCCAGGCGCGCCGGCGCGGCGGCACGTCGAGATGGAATCCTTCCGGATTGCGGATCCTGTCGGAAAAGCCGCTGAAGATCTCCGGGTAGACCTCGGCGATCTTTCCGCGGATGAGGTCGTAGTCGTGGATGAAGCTTGCCCACGGCACCCTGCTCTGCGGCAGCGTGGCGAGAGCCATGCGACAGACGATCTCCACTTCCGGGAGCAGGTAGGGACTTGCGGGCTCCAGCACTCCGCGGGAGGCTGTCACCTTCGCCACCGAGTCCTCGATGGTGACGAACTGCTCGCCCGCCGGCGTCCGTATGGTCTCCGAGCGGGAGATCACCGGCAGGATGAGCGCATCGCGACCGTGCACGAGATGGCCACGGTTCAGCTTGGTCGAAATCCCCACGGTCAGTGCCAGCCTGCGCATGGCGCCATAGGAGCGCTCGGTATCGGGCACCGCCCGGACGAAGTTGCCTCCCATGCCGATGAACACCTTCGCCGTACCGTCGAGCATCGCCTGTACGGATTCGACGGTGTGATGACCGGGCTCGCGCGGCGGCTCGAAGCCGAACACCTCGCGCAGGCGATCGAGATACGCTTGCGCAGGCTGCTCGTCGATGCCGACGGTGCGATCGCCCTGGACGTTCGAATGGCCGCGAATGGGCGCGATGCCGGCGCCGGGCTTGCCGAAGTTGCCTCGCAGCAGCAGCAGGTTCACGGCCTGCTGCAGCAGCCGGGAGCCTTCCTGGTGCTGGGTCAGGCCCATCCCATAGCAGAGCATCGTCGCGCGCGAGCGGATGTAGATCTCCGCCACGCGGCGAATCTGCTCCTCGCTGACGCCGGAAACCTCGACGATGTCGGCCCACGGCTGGGCCGAGGCCTCATCACGCACCGCCTCCAGCCCGGTGGTGTGGGCGCGAATGAAGTCCCAGTCGATGACGGCCTCACCGCGGCCATCGCGCTCGAACAGGACTTTCATCATGCCCTTGAACAGCGCGAGGTCGCCGCCGATGCGCACGTGGACGAACTCGCTGGCGATCGGCGTCGAGCCGAAAGTCGCCATCTGGACGACATCCTGCGGCTCGGTGAAGCGGATCAGCGCGCGTTCCGGCATTGGATTGACGGCGACGATGGGTACGCCGCGCTTTCGTGCCGCGACCAGGTTGGTCATCATGCGCGGCGAGTTGGTGCCGGTGTTCTGTCCGATGACGAAGATCGCCTCCGCGTGATCGAAATCCTCCATGATGACCGTGCCCTTCCCGACCCCGATGGAGGGCGGCAGGCCGCGGCTCGTGGGCTCGTGGCACATGTTGGAGCAGTCGGGGAAGTTGTTGGTGCCGAATTCCC